>NZ_LQXW01000004.1:0-179087 GCF_001586765.1 Pseudomonas sp. ABFPK
TGCTCGATCCACGGTTCACCAATTCGATGATCAGCGTGACGGTGTGGGTCGAGGGCAAGGCCGAGGAAGTGCATGGGCGGTTGTTCAAGGAGGCCAGCATGGGGGTAACCCAGGCGAGCAGCGCGGCGCAGCTTGCCTTGGTGGATATCTCGGTGGCAGCGGGGACGTTGGAGACAAATGCGCGCAAGTTGTTTCAAGGGATGCAGATCACATCGCAGCAGGTTGCCAGGTTAGTACGGACCGGGTTCTCCGGTTTACGTGGTGTGGCAGGTAGTTGGGAGTTATTGCTGGCGATAGGCGGGTTGTATTTACAGCAGGACAGCCTGGGCAGGAATCAGGAAAAGGCGGAAACGGAGATTGGGCCCAAGGCGTATGAAGCCAGGTTGGCGTTGCAAGGATCCCAGTTGGGCCTATTGGGAGGGCAAGTCGAACTGGTTGGGCTCATTTTGAGATCAAGTGCTAGTCCACTGAATTTGCCACGAGCAAAGGGTGTAGCAGCCACAGGGGAGGCCTTGATAAGGCTTGGTGCTTTGGTGAGTGCGGTTGCAGGGGGCTTTGATGCGGCCCAGGCAATTAATGCGACCAGACGAACCGCCTCTGCGGGTGATGAAACAGCGAGGAACCAACATCTTTTGTCATCCCTCTTGTATGGCTCTGGCGCTGTAGCGTTTAGTCTTGCGGTACTCCAACCCTTGGTTGTCGGTCCGCTGGGGCTGGCGATTGCCTTCACGCTTGCTGCTTATCAACTAAGCAAACTGGCTCAGGAAAATGAATCAACTGATTTGGAACGCTGGGTAAGGCGGTGCTGCTTTGGAAAAGCAGACGAAATACCGATCATCCATTGGAATGTACCAGAACATGCGGATATCGCGTTTGCCGAACTCAATGCCGCCACACTAGGCACTAAGGCAAAGTTGAATTTTGAATCGCTCTTGGCAACTGATCCAGGTCTTCCGAAAATCGGCGGCTTGATTAGCGCCGAAATAATTAGAAAGCTAAGATTCTTGATCACACTGCCTATGTACGATGAGCGATCCTCGGGATATCGCTGGAAATTGATTGTACATCGTCACGGTGACGGCAATCACCCTGATTACGTTGGCGGGGAAACTATTGCTTCAGGCAATTTTTTTGCGACCACTGAAGAGCCTCTATCACCGTCCTCTTCATTTTCGAGCTTTACATCACCGCGAATACCCGATCACGACCGCAATTATTCAATCAGCGAGAAGCGAAAACCTTACCCTACCGGACTCTGTCAGTTAGAGATTTCTGGCTCGATATCGCTCATGGCGACTATAGGAAAGCACACGATCCTGGCAGCTACGCTGTTGGTGATGTACTGGCCGGATCGGAGCTTGCCAAGTGGGTACATTGAGATTTGTGTCAGGGAGGTTAACGAGTGAAGCGTGATGGTAAAGTTTTGTGGGAGCGTGCTTTGGGCTGGAGTTATGACCTGCCGAAGGTGGGCGAAGTGCCAAAATGGCGAATTGGGTGGGCGAGCGTGAAACCGGCCCCTAACTATTTCGATGATGTGTTTCTAGAGTTGCCACGGAGCAGCAGCATCCTTCGAGGTTTGACATTCCTAATCGGTGTTGCAGGTTTGCTTCTTCTTCTTGGAATAACGCTTTACATGTACTGGAGTTTTTTGCGTGACGATTGGCTGATGAGTTTGTCATTGGCAATTATCACCGCAGCACTATTATGGTCTTTGATTCCTTACATTAAACTTGATCTGGTTGCTCCTAGAGACGAACCTATCCGCTTCAATCGACTTCGCCAAAAGATATATATTTATGAGTTTCGATATGACCGCATATTCATCTTCAGTCGCAAACGCTGGGGCGTCAAACCGGTCGCCTACAACTGGGACGACGTAACCGCCGAAGTCTACCGAGTCTACGCCCCCGGCCACGGCGGCCTGATCGAGAACGTCATGCTGTCGGTACGCAACCCAGAAACCAACGAAGTCATCGACCGCGTGTTCTTCACTCACGACCTCTACCACGGCGAAGCCTACTGGGCCATCGCCCGGCTATTCATGCAGCAAGGCCCCGAAGCCCTGCCGAAGTTCGTGCACCCACCCCGTGACTGGAACGACGACGATGGCCTGAGCCACATGCATTGCCTGGCACCCAAGGTTCATTGGCCGGAGGACATTGACCGTGAGTCCCGTACTGCCCCATCTGAATGAGAGGGCCGATGCCCCCGGGCCTAGAAGTTATAGGCTGCCGTAGGTTGCGGCAGCCTCACTGTTCCCGCAAGGCCCCTGCACAGCCAGGCCCCACGGCAAGCTGCTACACGCTCTGCCTAGATGCCAAGTGGGTACTTTGAGATTTGTGTCAGGGAGATTAACGAGTGAAGCGTGATGGTAAAGTTTTGTGGGAGCGTGCTTTAGGCTGGAGCCATGACCTTCCCAAGGTGGATGAAGTGCCAAAATGGCGGAGCGTATGGACGAGTGTCAAGCCGGCACCCAATTATTTCGATCATGTATATCTCGAGTTACCACGGAGCAGCACCATCCTTCGAGGTGTTATATTTTTGATTGGGGTTCCGGGTTTGCTATTTGCTTTAGGACTTACGCTTTACTTATACTGGAGCCTTTTGCATGGCAGTTGGCCGCGCGACTGGCTTACAAACATATCAATAGCTCTTCTTCCGGTAGCATTATGGGCTTTGACTGCCTATGTCAGGCTTGATCTGGTTGCTCCTAGAGATGAGCCAATTCGCTTCAATCGACTCCGCCAAAAAATATACATTTATGAGTTTAAATATGACCGCATATTTATCTTCAGCCGCAAACGCTGGGGCGTCAAACCTGTCGCCTACAACTGGGACGACGTAACCGCCGAAGTCTACCGAGTCTACGCCCCAGGTCACGGTGGGCTGATCGAAAACGTCATGCTGTCGATCCGCAACCCGGAAACCAACGAAGTCATCGACCGTGTGTTCTTCACCTATGACCTCTACAAAGGCGAAGCCTACTGGGCCATCGCCCGACTATTCATGCAGCAAGGCCCCGAAGCCCTGCCGAAGTTCGTACACCCACCCCGTGACTGGAACGATGACGATGGCCTGAGCCACATGCATTGCCTGGCACCAAAGGTTCATTGGCCGGAGGACATTGACCGTGAATCCCGCACTGCCCCATCTGACTGAGAAGGCCGATGCTTTGAAGCAGTGGTTTTATACGGCCCGTGTCAGATGCCGAATCTATCTAAATATGGCGGCATGATCCGGAACTAAACTAACAAGTGGCACTTGTTTGCGAGGATAGGATCATGGCCTATGTCGATTGGCGATTGCGCGGCGCAGGGGTCGACCTTTGCAACTGCGATTATGGCTGCCCCTGCCAGTTCAATGCCTTGCCCACCCATGGCACTTGCGAAGCGGCAGTGGGCTATCACATTGAGGAGGGGTACTTCGACGAGGTGTCGCTGGCCGGCTTGAATGTGGCCTGCACCTTCGCCTGGCCTGGGCCCATCCACGAGGGCGGTGGGCAATGCCAGGCCTTTATCGATGAACGCGCCAGTGATGCCCAGCGCCAGGCATTGCTGACCATTCTCAGCGGCCAGGAGCAGGAACCCACGGCCTTCTTCGCCATTTTTGCCAGCACCGTGCAGACCATGCACGCACCGCAGTTCGTGCCGGTTGAGGTGCACACCGACCGCGCCGCACTGACCGCCAGCATCCACGTGCCTGGGGTGCTGGATGGCCGGGCCGAGCCGATCCGCAACCCCGTGGACGGATCGGTGCACCGGGCCAGGCTGGTGCTGCCAGAGGGCTTCGAGTTCGGCGAGACGGACTGCGCCAGCGCCACCTTCAACTGCTCCGGGGCGGTGAAGCTGGACTATGCCGGGCGCAACGCCATGCTCTACGACCTGGATATGGGGCCAAATGGCATCATCCGCGGCTAGTCGCTGGCCAGCCCCGGGCGCGCTGCTGACCGGCGCGCTGGTGCTGATGATCAGCGCGCTGGGTTGGTGGTGGCACGTCGAGCAGGCAACGACCATGGCGGCGATGGGCGAGATGCAGATGCCACCCACCGCCTGGTGGTCGCGCCAGGGCGCGCTGACCCTGCTGATGTGGTTGGCGATGATGCAGGCGATGATGCTGCCGGCCGCCCTGCCGGTGTTCCTGCTTTACCGACGCTGCCTGCTGCGCGACAGCGCCGGCCCATTCAAGCTGTTGCTGTTCTGCGCGGCCTATGCGCTGCTCTGGTGTGGTTTCGCCCTGCTGATGACCCTGCTGCAGGCCCTTGGCGAATGGCTTGGCTGGCTCGATCCCATGACCCTGCGCCTGCCACCGCTCATGGGTGCGCTACTGCTTCTGCTAGCCGGTGGCTACCAGATGAGCCAGGGCAAGGCCGCTTGCCTGGAGCATTGCCAGAGCCCGCTGTTTTTTCTTCAGCACCATATACGCCCGGGCCTTGGCGGCGCCTGGAGGCTGGGGTTGCAGCATGGCCTGTACTGCATCGGTTGCTGCTGGGCGCTGATGCTGGTCCTGCTGGTGGTTGGCGCCATGAGCCTGTGGGGCATGGCCGCGCTGGCGATGCTGGTTCTGGCGGAGAAAGTGTTGCGGTTGGGCGCGGCCTGGCGCCGCTACAGTGGCGCCCTGCTTATCGCTGGTGGACTGCTGCTGGCGCTCTGGCCGCATATCTGACACCCCCGCCCGGGCCTACCCGGGCGGGGTGCAGCGGTACCACGCCGAAGCCCTTGGCGTCAGGCCAGCGCCTCGCGGCTGTGCTGGCCGTCGACCAGGCGTTGCAGGCCCAGCGGGTTGGCGTTTTTCAGGGCGTCGGGCAGCAGCGCATCCGGGTAGTCCTGGTAGCACACCGGCCGCAGGAAGCGGTCGATGGCCAAAGTGCCGACCGAGGTCCCACGGGCATCGGACGTGGCCGGGTATGGCCCGCCATGCACCATGGCATCGCACACTTCGACACCGGTCGGGTAACCATTGACCAGCAGGCGCCCGGCCTTGCGCTGCAGCAGCGGCACCAGCGCTGCGAAGCGCTGGAAGTCTTCCGGCTCGGCAATCAGGGTTGCGGTTAGTTGCCCATGCAGGGCTTGCACGGCGCGGCGCAGTTCGGCTTCGTCGGCCACCGCCACGGCCACCGTGGCCGGCCCGAACACCTCCTCCTGAAGCAACGCATCACCGTCAAGCAGCAGGCTCACATCCGCCTGGAACAGCTGCGCCTGCGCCTGGTCGCCAGCCTGGTCGGCGCCGGCCAGATGACGCACGCCCGGGTGCTGGTGCAGGCGTTGCACGCCCTGGGCATAGCTGCGCAATGTACCGGCATTGAGCATGGTCTGCCCGGGCTGGTCGGCCAGCTGCGCACCAAGGGCCGCCAGGAAGTTGCTGAACGCTTCGCCGGCAATACCGATGACCAGCCCGGGGTTGGTGCAGAACTGCCCGCAGCCCAGCACCACCGAACCGGCCAGCTCCCTGGCCACCTGCTCGCCCCTGGCCTGCAAGGCCGCCGGCAAGACCAGCACCGGGTTGATGCTGCTCATTTCGGCGAACACCGGAATCGGCTGCGGGCGCGCTGCAGCCAGCTCGCACAGCGCACGGCCGCCCTTGAGCGAACCGGTGAAGCCCACGGCCTGGATCGCCGGGTGGCGCACCAGCGCTTCGCCGACACCGGCACCGTAGATCATGTTGAACACGCCCGCGGGCATGCCGGTGGCCACCACTGCCCGCTCGATGGCCTCGGCCACCCGTTCGGCAGTGGCCATGTGGCCGCTGTGCGCCTTCACCACCACCGGGCAACCGGCGGCCAGCGCTGCGGCGGTATCACCCCCAGCGGTGGAGAAGGCCAGCGGGAAGTTGCTGGCGCCGAACACAGCTACCGGGCCGACGCCGGTGCGATACTGGCGCAGGTCGGGGCGCGGCAGCGGCTGACGCTGGGGTTGGGCACGGTCGATGCGAGCCCCCAGGTAGTCGCCACGACGAAGCACCGAGGCGAACAGGCGCATCTGGTTGCTGGTGCGCGCGCGTTCGCCCTGGATGCGCCCGGCCGGCAGTGCGGTTTCGCGGCACACGGTGGCGACAAAGGTGTCGTCCAGCGCATCCAGCTGGTCGGCAATGGCATCGAGGAACTGCGCACGGCGCTGCGGCGCCAGGGCGTTGTATTCGGCGAAGGCCGCTTCGGCAGCCTGGGCGGCGGCGTCCACTTCCTCCGGGGTGGCTTGGGCAAAAGCCTGCGGCAAGGCTTCGCCGGTGCGCGCGTCGAGGCTTTGCAGGCGCACGCTGCCGGCAGCGCTGCGCTGGCCGCCAATGAAGTTGCTTCCGGTCATGGTTGGCTCCTGTAATGAGGAAAGAAGATTCAAAGGTTCATGTCAGCCATGGAGTGCACATGCCCCGCCATGTCAACAGGGCCCCTGTGGGAGCGGCTTCAGCCGCGAACACCGGCGTAGCCGGTGCCATGCACCGCGCCGGGCCCTTCGCGGCTAAAGCCGCTCCCACAAGTACGCGGGCGAACCCGACACACTGCTCGCCTGACGGCTCAAAGGCTTTTCACCACCCCGGGGCGAACCTGCCCGGGCGCGGCGGCAATGCCGTTGCGCAGCGGCTGGCCGAAGGCGTCGAGGCTGACTTCGAAGGTGTCGCCCGGGCGCGCCTGGATGCCGTCGGCGAACGACAGCGTGGCGGTGCCGAAGTAATGCACGTGGATATCACCGGGGCGCAGGAACTGGGTGTACTTGAAGTGGTGGAATTCCAGGTTCTCGAAGCTGTGGCACATGTTCTGCTCGCCCGACAGGAACGGCTTGCGCCACAGCTCCTGGCCGTCGCGCAGGATGCGGCTGGTGCCTTCCAGGTGGGCTGGCAGCGCACCCAGGCGCAGCTCTGGGCCGAAGCTGCAGGCGCGCAGCTTGGAATGGGCCAGGTACAGGTAGTTGCGCCGCTCCATCACATGGTCGGAAAACTCGTTGCCCAACGCATAGCCAAGGCGGTAAGGCGTGCCGTCGGCACCGATCAGGTACAGCCCGACCAGCTCTGGCTCCTCGCCGGCATCCTCGGCGAACGCCGGCAGCGGCAGGTCGGCGCCAGGGCGCACGACGATGCCACCGTCGCCCTTGTAGAACCACTCCGGCTGCGCGCCCTCCTCGCCTGCCGGCGGCCGACCGCCATCGAGGCCCCACTGGAACATGCGCATGCTGTCGGTCACCGCGCCTTCGGCCTGCTGCTGATGCATCTTGTCGCGGGTTGCGGCGCTGCCCAGGTGGGTCAGCCCGGTGCCGGTGACCAGGCAGTGCGCCGGGTCCGGGTGGTCCAGTGGTGGCAACACGCGGCCTTCGGCCAGCAGGGCCAGGTAGTCGTGGCGCTCGCCCAGGCCGGCAGCCTGCACTTCAGCGGCCAGGTCACGGCCGGCGGCAATGGCTTGCAGGGCCAGCTGGCGGGTGCTGCCAGCGCCCTGCACCTGCAGGGCGTAATCGCCTTCCACCACGCCCACGCAGCGCTCGCCGGTGGCGGTTTCAAATTGGATCAATCGCATGTTTGTGCTCGCTTCTCGGTTGCGAAAATTAGCGGGAGGCTTCGGCTGCCCGCGTGGAAGCCAGGCGCTGGCGGCGCTCCAGGCGGTTGTAGACAACCCCGGTGAGCAACAGCCCGAACAGCATCACCACGGCCAGGAAATACAGCCCCGACGAAAGTTGCCCAGTGTGTTCCTTGAGCGCGCCGATACCGAACGGGCCCAGGTAGCCGCCGAGGTTGCCGATCGAGTTGATCAAGGCGATGCCCGCTGCGGCGCTGGCCCCGGAGAAGAACCGGCCCGGCAAGGTCCAGAAGATGGCGGTGCAGGAGAACAACGCGAATGCCACCAGGCACAGCGCTGCCAGCTGCATGACCGGCACGCTAAGCCAGGCACTGAAGAACAGGCCGATCGCACCCAGGGCATACAGCAGGCCCAGGTGGCCATAGCGGTCGTTCAGGCGGTCGGAGCTGCGCGGCACGATCAGCAGGCCGATGATGCCGAACAGGTAAGGCACGGCCGAAACGAAACCGGTGACCAGGTCACTGCCGCCAAACTGGTGGATCAGCGTCGGCAGCCAAAGGCCCAAGCCGTAGATGCTCAGAGTCACCGGCAGGTAGAACAGCGCCAGCAACAGCACCCGGCTGTCCTTCAGGGCATGCAACGGATTGCCATGACGGGTCTGGCCGAACTCGCGCAGGTCGTTGGCCAGCTGTTCCTGCAGCCAGCTGCGCTGTTCGTCGCTGAGCCAGCGCACCTTGGCCGGGCTGTCCGGCAGCAGGCGCAGGGTCGGCCAGGCCAGCAGCACCGCGGGGGTACCGATGCAGATGAACAGCCATTGCCAGCCATGCAGGCCGTAGATGCCATCGAGCCCCAGCAGCGCGCCCGAGAGCGGCCCGGTGATCAGCATCGCCAGCGGCTGGGAGAGGATGAAGAAGCCGAGGATCTTGCCGCGATGGCGCACCGGGTACCACTGGGTGATGTAGTACAGCACGCCCGGGAAGAAGCCCGCCTCGGCCGCCCCCAGCAGAAAGCGCATCACGTAGAAACCGTTGGGCCCGGTAACGAACGCCATGCCGACGGTGATCGCGCCCCAGGTGACCAGGATGCGGGCGAACCAGCGGCGCGCGCCAAAGCGGTCGAGCAACAGGTTGCTTGGCACCTCGAACAGGAAGTAACCAATGAAGAAGAGCCCGGCACCAAGGCCGTAGGCCGCGTCACCCAGGCCGATGTCGGCGCCCATGTGCAGCTTGGCGAAGCCCACCGCGGAACGGTCGACATAGGCCACCAGGTAAAGCAGTACCAGAAAAGGGATGAGTTTCAGTGTGATCAGGCGGACGAGCCGCTGCTCCTGAATCATGGCGATGTCTCCAATTGTTCTTGTAATGGGTACAGCACCTGGTCGGGGACTTTTTGGCAGACCTCTGACCTGGGTGAATGATCTTATAGTATTACTAATTGAGCCAACAAGCCTTCACAGAGACCATTTTTACCAGTACAGTCGATCGCACAACGACAAATAGTAATACTAATTAGGTGTTCCCATGTCTGATAGCAAACGCCCACTGCGCTCCGCCCAATGGTTCGGCACCGCCGACAAGAACGGTTTCATGTACCGCAGCTGGATGAAGAACCAGGGTATTCCGGACCACGAATTCCAGGGCAAGCCGATCATCGGCATCTGCAACACCTGGTCGGAGCTGACCCCGTGCAACGCGCACTTCCGCAAGATTGCCGAACACGTCAAGAAGGGCGTGCTGGAGGCTGGCGGCTTCCCGGTGGAGTTCCCGGTGTTCTCCAGCGGCGAGTCCAACCTGCGCCCCACCGCCATGCTCACCCGCAACCTGGCGAGCATGGATGTGGAGGAAGCGATCCGCGGCAACCCGGTGGACGCCGTGGTGCTGCTGACCGGCTGCGACAAGACCACCCCGGCGCTGCTGATGGGCGCGGCGAGCTGTGACGTGCCGGCGATCGTGGTTACCGGCGGGCCGATGCTGAACGGCAAGCACAAAGGCAAGGACATTGGCGCCGGCACCATCGTCTGGCAGATGCACGAGGCCTACAAAGCCGGCCAGATCGACCTCAACGAGTTCCTCTCGGCCGAGGCCGGCATGTCGCGCTCGGCGGGTACCTGCAACACCATGGGCACTGCCTCGACCATGGCCTGCATGGCCGAAGCGCTGGGCACCTCGCTGCCGCACAACGCCGCCATCCCGGCGGTGGATGCACGCCGTTACGTGCTGGCCCACCTGTCGGGCATGTGCATTGTCGACATGGTGCGCGAAGACCTGCGCCTGTCGAAAATCCTCACCCGCGAAGCCTTCGAGAACGCCATCCGCGTCAACGCCGCCATCGGTGGCTCGACCAACGCGGTGATTCACCTGAAGGCCATTGCCGGGCGCATCGGCGTGGACCTGCAGCTGGAAGACTGGACCCGCATCGGCCGCGGTACGCCAACCCTGGTCGACTTGCAGCCTTCGGGCCGTTTCCTGATGGAAGAGTTCTACTACGCCGGCGGCCTGCCTGCGGTCATCCGCCGCCTGGGCGAAAACGGCCTGCTGCCCAACCCTGCCGCGCTGACGGCCAACGGCAAGAGCCTGTGGGACAACTGCCAGGCCGCACCGCTGTACGACGAAGAGGTGATCCGCCCGATCGACAAGCCGCTGGTGGCCGATGGCGGCATCTGCATCCTGCGCGGCAACCTGGCGCCCAAGGGCGCCGTGCTCAAGCCATCGGCCGCCACCCCTGCGCTGATGCAGCATCGTGGCCGCGCCGTGGTGTTCGAGAACTTCGACGACTACAAGGCACGCATCAACGACCCCGAGCTGGATGTGGATGCCAGTTCCGTGCTGGTGATGAAGCACTGCGGGCCCAAGGGCTACCCGGGCATGGCCGAGGTCGGCAACATGGGCCTGCCGGCCAAGCTGCTGGCCCAGGGCGTGACCGACATGGTGCGTATTTCCGATGCCCGCATGAGCGGCACCGCCTACGGCACCGTGGTGCTGCACGTGGCGCCGGAAGCGGCAGCTGGCGGGCCGTTGGCTGCCGTGCGCGAAGGCGACTGGATCGAACTGGATTGCAAGGAAGGCCGGCTGCACCTGGACATTTCCGACGAGGAACTGGCCGGCCGCCTGGCCGACCTGCAAGCCCCGCCACAACTGATCAGCGGTGGTTACGCCAAGCTGTACCTGGACCACGTCATGCAGGCCGATGAGGGTTGCGACTTCGACTTCCTGGTCGGATGCCGCGGGGCGGCGGTGCCCAAGCACTCGCACTAAGGCCTGAAGCCTGTCGTTTAGCGTCATTGGGGCTGCTGCGCAGCCCATCGCCGGCAAGCCGGGCTCCCACAGGTACGGCGCCCCCCCCCAAGAGCTACGCGGTCCCTGTGGGAGCCCGGCTTGCCGGCGATAGGCCGCAAAGCGGCCCCCAGACCGCTTAATTGACTGGCATCAGGGCATGCCCGCGAACACCGGCAAAGCCGGTGCCATCCATCGCGCCGGATTCTTCGCGGGTAAACCCGCTCCCACAGGTACCGCGCTAGCTTCGAGGTGACGCTACACCTGTGGGAGCGGCTTCAGCCGCGAACACCGGCGTAGCCGGTGCCATCCACCGCGTCGCCTGCTTCGCGGGTGAACCCGCTCCCACAGGGACGGCGCAGGCTTCAGGCTCACGCGGTACCTGTAGGAGCGGCTTTAGCCGCGAACACCGGCGCAGCCGGTGCCATGCACCGCGTCGACGCGCTAATGCTATGATGCTGCCCCCGCCCGAAGGATCCGCCCCGCCCCACATGAACTACCGCCAACCCACCACGCGCAAGAGCATGCACGCCACCCTGGTCCAGGACCTTGGCGTACAGATCGTATCCGGCCAACTCGCACCCGGGCAGAAGCTGCCTTCCGAGGCCAGCCTGTGCGAAGCCTACGCGATCAGCCGGCCGGTGTTCCGCGAGGCGATGCGCGCCCTTACCGCCAAGGGCCTGATCGAGGCCCGCCCGCGGGTGGGTACCCTGGTTCGGCCGCGCCATGACTGGCACATGCTCGACCCTGACGTGCTGCACTGGCTGATGCAGGCCACACCGCAACAGGAATTCTTCAACATGCTAAGCAGCGTACGCTGGGTCATCGAACCCGCCGCCGCCGCACTGGCCGCCACCAACGCCAGCGCCGACGACGTCGATTCGATCGCCGAGGCCTACCAGCGCATGGAAGCCGCCCGCAACCATGAAGAGCGCCTGCAACCGGACCTGGACTTCCACGCCCGCATCGCCGACGCCACCCACAATGACCTGCTGGCCTACCTGTGCAACATGCTGTCGATGGCGCTGCGCGAGTCGGTGCGCTACTCCAACCAGCGGGCGAATTTCGACGAACTCGCCCTGCCCCGGCACAAGGCGATTCTGACCGCTATCCAGAACGGTGACGCGCTGGGCGCGCGGCATGCTTCACTGGTACAGCTTGAAGATGCCCGCGTGGCCCTGGCCAAGGTACTGGGGCAGGACCCGACAAGCTGAGGTATCGACCGGGCCTACCTCAGCCACCGGGCCCGCCGATCAGAACACCGACCAGCCGATCCGCGAACTGAGCAGTTCGAGCGCCGCCATGCCGGCCAGGGAGTTACCCACCGCATTCAACTCCGGCGACCACACGCACACGGTGAATTGCCCCGGCACGATGGCCACAATCCCGCCCCCTACACCACTCTTGCCCGGCAACCCCACCCGATAGGCGAAATTCCCTGCTTCGTCATACAACCCGCTGGTGGCCATGATCGAGTTCACCTGCTGGGTCTGGCGCCGGGTCAGAATCTGCTCACCACTGTGCTTGCAGAACCCATCGTTGGCCAGGAAACAGAACGCCCGAGCCAGATCAAGGCAGTTCATTTGCAGCGCGCAGTAACTGAAATAGCTGCGCAGCACCGTCTCCACCTCGTTATGGAAGTTGCCGAACGACTGCATCAGGTAAGCCATGGCCGCATTGCGCGCGCGGAATTGATACTCCGAATCAGCAACGCGGGCATCGATCGAAATATGGGGATTGCCCGATAGCCGCCGCACGAAATCGCGCATCGACAACGTGGGTGCAGCGAAGCGCGACTGGTTGATATCGCAGATCACCAACGCACCCGCATTGATAAAGGGGTTGCGCGGCCGACCGCGTTCGAACTCCAGCTGCACCAGCGAGTTGAACGGCTGGCCGGAAGGCTCATGGCCAAGCCGCTGCCAAATGGCTTCCCCGGAGTGCCCGATCGCCTGCACCAGGCTGAACACCTTGGAAATACTCTGTACCGAGAACGGCACCAGCGCGTCGCCTGCACAGTAATAGCTGCCATCGTTGCCATAGACCGCGATGCCCAGCTGGTTCGCCGGCACATCGGCCAGCGCGGGAATGTAGTCAGCCACTTTGCCCTTGCCGATCAAAGGACGTACTTCTTCGAGAATCTCGTTCAACAGCGTTTGCATGGAAGGCCCTGTATCAGTCCCCAGACGACGGCTAAGGGGTAGCATCCTTGACGAAGATCGAGCGAAAGAAATCACACTCCCGGCAAGAAATTGTCGGCCGACCGTGCATCACGCCATGGCCTATGCTGTGCTTGTTTCGACGGTATACAGCCCGCGCACCCGCCAGGTACCCAAGCCAACCAAGGAACGGAGGACCCACAATGCCAGCTTGCCCCTTGCCTGCTGACGAAGCGCTACGCCAGCGCACGCTCGACGACATGAACCTGGTCGACACGCCAGCCGAGCATTACCTGGATACCTTGGTGCGGCTCACCCAGGACCTGGCCCATGTGGACACTGTGCTGATCAGCCTGATCGACCAGGACCGGCAGTGGTTCAAGGCCCGCATAGGCCTTGAGGCAAGCGAGACGACGCGCAGTGTTTCGTTCTGCGGCTACGCCATTCTCGGCGAGGACACCCTGATGGTGCCCGACGCCCTGTGCGACGAACGATTCGTCGACAACCCGCTCGTGCTGAACGAGCCCTACATCCGCTTTTACGCCGGCCACCCCTTGCGCGCCGGCAACGGTAAAGCCATCGGTACGCTGTGTATGTTCGACCCGCGCCCGCGTGTGCTCAGCGAGGCTCAGCAAGCGAACTTCAGGGACCTGGCCACGCTCGCCGAGGGGTATCTGCAGCTGCGTACCTTGGCCCAGGTGAACCGCGATCTGCGGCTTGAAATGGATCGCGAGCAGCGTAAAGCCCTGCTCGACCCTTTGACGCAACTGTGGAACCGCGGCGCGTTGTCGGCGTTTGAAGCGCATGAACGGCGATTGGCCGAGGTGAACGGCTTACAGCTGGGTGCGGTTTATGCCGACCTGGACCACTTCAAGTCCATCAACGACAAGTACGGCCATGGCGGCGGTGACAAGGTACTGTGCGAAACGGCCCGTCGCCTGCGCGCGGCACTGCGCCCCGATGACCTGGTGGTGCGCCATGGGGGTGAGGAGTTTGTTGCAATTTTGCAGGTGAAGGACAGCGAAGAGCTGACCCGGATTGCTGAGCGGATTCGCGAACAGGTGGGTGCCAGCCCGATGCAGTTGCCCTGTGGCCAGTTGAACGTAACCCTGAGCATCGGGTGCACCCTGTTTGCCAAGGGAGAAACGCTGGATGACGCACTGGAACGCGCTGACAAGGGGCTTTATGACGCCAAACAGAATGGACGAAACCGGGTTGTCTACATAGCGCCACCTCTCTGAGACGAGCACGATCCGGGCTGTGCGGCATCTCTTCTCGCCTCTCAGCCCGGCTATGCATTGCCCCAGCCCCCGCCCCCGCCCCGCTCGACACTCCCGTTCCGCCAAAGCTGGATTATCTGAATGCCCCAACACAGCGCTCAAACCCTGCGCGCATCCTGTGGGAGCGGGCGCGCCCGCGAACACGGGCGCAGCCCGTGCCATCCACGATAAACCCGCTAAAAAAGCTGCAAGCCACTCATCAATAAGCAGAACCGTACACAAAAGGTCTCCACGAACAAATCCGCCCTCAAAACTGCCCACATCTCCATGACCTAGCAGTTCCCCCCTGTGGGAGCGGCTTCAGCCGCGAACACCGGCGCAGCCGGTGCCATGCCCACGCCAGATTCTTCCCCGCCCAAACGCAATACTCAGGGCCATGAGACCACAGCTACCCGCCTCCAAAACCCAAGGCCTTGCACCTTGCCCAAAGGCACCTGCCAAATCGATCAGCCATATGCAGTTCCAGGACAACTGGCCAACGCCCAAAACAACCTGCCAATCGCCCCAAGCCCCGTCACTGCATCCCTACCCCGCCAGCCCCGACCTCATCCATGAAATCCGCAAGAAACACTTCAAGCCGAGCATGGCGCTCAGCAGCCAGCCGAGGCTACCTCGGCATGTGCAAGGACGAATTCAAGAACACCGTCAGGCCGCATGTCCGTGAATTCCCGATCGGGAAACAGGGTATCGGCTTCGACCGCCTCGAGCTTGACGCCTGAGCAACCGAACGATCAACATCGCGATCGAGCGTGCGATTCGCGTGTTGTCGCTGGCTTGCAGGAAGTGGCGGGACGAAGAACGCAGGCCTTGGCTCGACAGCGTACCGCTGCTGACCAAGCTGGAAGAGAAGAAGGCGAGCCGAAAGCCCTACCCCATGACCTGGGAGGAGCAGTCGATTCTTTTCGGGGAGTTGCCGGACCACCTGCAGCGCATGGCCCTGTTCAAGGTGAACACGGGCTGCCGCGAGCAAGAGGTCTGCAAGTTGAGGTGGGACTGGGAAATCTTCGTGCCGGAGCTTGGCACTAGCGTGTTTCTGATACCGGCCGAATTTGGCGGCCGACACGAAAACTCAGGGGTCAAGAACCGGGACGAGCGCCTGGTAGTGCTGAACAGCGTGGCGAAGTCGGTAGTCGATAGTCAGCGCGGCATCAGTCGGGAATGGGTGTTCCCCTACAACGGTACGGCGATGCATCGCATGAACGACTCAGCCTGGAAGAAAGCTCGGGTGCGCGCGGCGAAGCTCTGGCAGGAGCAACACTTGCGGCCGGCACACCCCGGGTTCGCATCCATACGGATTCATGACCTCAAGCACACTTTTGGCAGGAGGCTGAAAGCAGCAGGCGTTACTGAAGAGGACCGCAAGTCGTTATTGGGCCATAAGAACGGCAGCGTGACCAGTCACTACTCCGGCGCGGAGCTTGGTCAGCTGATAGAAGCAGCAAACAAGGTGTCGGCCACCGACTCGCGTGGACCGGTACTGACAATTTTGAAGAGGAGGATCGGATGATGAAAAAGGCGAAGTCACTCGAAAAGTCACTAGCCCCAGAAACAACGAAGCCACCCGAAGGTGGCTAAGTTGTTGAATATATTGGTCGGGACGGAGTGATTCGAACACTCGACCCCTTGCACCCCATGCAAGTGCGCTACCGGGCTGCGCTACGCCCCGACTACATTCTCATAACCTCTGAGAACGATGAAGAATCTACCTTAACCTCCTGATAAATGAAAGCTTTTTCTCAAAAAAATTTCCACTCACCAGTAAACCAGGTCACTTCTTCAACACCACCAACACATCCTCCAACTCAACAATCATCTGCCGAATCAGCTGCTTGTACTGGCTAGACTCATCCTTGGCCTCATCACTGGAGAGCCTCAACCGAGCCCCGCCAATGGTAAACCCCTGGTCATAAAGCAGCGCACGAATCTGGCGAATCATCAGCACATCCTGCCGCTGATAATACCGCCGGTTCCCCCGCCGCTTCACGGGATTGAGCTGATCGAACTCCTGCTCCCAATACCGCAGCACGTGCGGTTTCACCGCACAAAGCTCACTCACCTCACCAATGGTGAAGTACCTTTTGCCCGGTATGGGGGGCAGTTCGTCGTTATGGCTTGGTTCCAGCATAGGCCTCAACCCGGGCCTTCAACTTCTGCCCTGGACGAAAGGTGACGACGCGCCGTGCAGTGATCGGGATTTCTTCCCCTGTCTTGGGGTTGCGGCCCGGCCGCTGGCGTTTGTCGCGAAGGTCGAAGTTGCCGAAACCGGACAGCTTGACCTGCTCGTTCTCTTCAAGTGCGTGCCGAATTTCTTCAAAAAACAGCTCGACCAGCTCCTTGGCCTCACGCTTGTTAAGCCCCAGCTCCTCGTACAGCCTTTCGGCCATCTCAGCTTTCGTCAGAGCACCCATGCCGTTATTTCCTTAACGTGGTGTTCAACCTTTGTTCGAGCGAGGTGAGGATGTTTTGCAGTGCGGCGTTCACCTCATCGTCGTTAAGAGTGCGCGATGGATGCTGCCAGGTCAAGCCGACGGCAAGGCTTTTTCTATCAGGATCAATGCCTTTACCTTGGTAGACATCAAACAGCCTGAGGTCTGTGAGCCATTCGCCTGCATTGTCACGAATTACTTCAAGCACCGAGCTAGAAGCTACATCACGTCCTGCGATCAAAGCCAGGTCGCGGCGGGTTTCCGGGAACTTGGACAGCTCGCTGAATTTCGGCAGGCGGCCTTCGACCACGTCGCCCAGCACCAGCTCGAACAGGAACACCGGGCGGTCCAGGTCCAGGGCTTTTGCCAGCTCTGGGTGGATGGCGCCGAGGTAACCGACCAGCTTGCCGTCACGCTCGATGGCGGCGGTCTGGCCTGGGTGCAGGGCTGGGTGCTTGCCGGCACTGAAGGTGAAGTCGCTCAGGGCGCCGGAGTAGCCCAGCAGGGCTTCCACGTCGGCCTTCACGTCGAAGAAGTCGACGCCGTCACGGCCGTTGGCCCAGCCTTCTGGCAGGCGGCTGCCGGTGATAACGCCGGCGATCATCGGCTGCTGCTTCAGGTCGCCAAGCTGGCCGACGAAGCGCAGGCCGCTTTCGAACAGGCGCACGCGGTCTTGCTGGCGGTTCAGGTTGTGCTGCAGTGCCTTGACCAGGCCCGGCCACAGGGACGCGCGCATGGCGGCCATGTCGCTGGAGATGGGGTTGGCCAGCAGCAGCGGCTCTACGCCCGGGCTGAACAGTTCGAACAGTTTCGGGTCGATGAAGCTGTAGGTGATGGCTTCCTGGTAGCCGCGGGCAACCAGCAGGCGGCGCAGGGTCGGCAGGTCACCGCGGGTTTCCAGCTTGCCCTGGGGGGCCAGGCGGGCTTGTGGGTAGCGAACCGGCAGGTTGTTGTAGCCGTACAGGCGGGCCAGCTCTTCGATCAGGTCCACTTCCAGGCTGATGTCGAAGCGGTGGCTTGGGACGTTGACGATCCACTGCCCTTCCCCGTTTTTAGTCGTGGTCAGCTCCAGAGCGTTGAGCAGCTGCTCGACCTGGGCTGGGTCCATTTCCATGCCGAGCATCTGGGTGATGCGTTCGGCGCGCAGGGTAACCGGGGCCACTTGCGGCAGGTGTTGTTCGCTGACGGCTTCGACAACCGGGCCGGCTTCGCCGCCGACGATGTCCAGCAGCAGCTGGGTGGCGCGCTCCATGGCTTCGCGGGCCAGCTGCGAGTCTACGCCGCGCTCGTAGCGGTGCGAGGCGTCGGTGTGCAGGCCGTAGGAACGGGCTTTACCGGCGACGGAGATCGGCTCGAAGAAGGCGCTTTCCAGGAACAGGTCGCGGGTTTTTTCGGTGTTCACACCGCTGTGCTCGCCACCCATGACGCCGGCAATGGCCAGGGCGCGGGTGTGGTCGGCGATTACCAGGGTGTCGGCGCGCAGGGCAACTTCCTGGCCGTCGAGCAGGACGAGCTTCTCGCCCTCTTCGGCCATGCGTACGCGGATGCCGCCGTTGATTTCTGCCAGGTCGAAGGCGTGCATCGGCTGGCCGAGTTCGAGCATCACGTAGTTGGTGATGTCGACGGCAGCGTCGATGCTGCGCACGTCGCTGCGGCGCAGGCGTTCGACCATCCACAGCGGGGTCGGCTTGCTCAGGTCTACGTTGCGGATGACGCGGCCCAGGTAGCGTGGGCAGGCAGCCGGGGCGCTGACTTCGACCGGGCGCACTTCGTCGTGGGCAGCCGGTACGGCTGGCACTACCGGGCGGGTGACCGGGGTGTCGTACAGGGCGCTGACGTCGCGGGCGAGGCCGGCGATGGACAGGCAGTCGCCGCGGTTGGGGGTGAGGCCGATTTCGATGCTGGCGTCGTCCAGGCTCAGGTACTGGCGAATGTCTTCGCCAACCGGGGCGTCGGCAGCCAGTTCCAGCAGGCCGTCGTTCTCTTCGCTGATCTGCAGCTCGGCAGCCGAGCACAGCATGCCGAAGGACTCGACACCGCGCAGCTTGGCCTTCTTGATCTTGAAGTCGCCTGGCAGTTCGGCGCCGATCATGGCGAACGGGATCTTGATGCCTGGGCGGGCGTTAGGGGCGCCGCACACGACCTGGAAGGTTTCCTGGCCGTTGCTTACCTGGCACACGCGCAGCTTGTCGGCGTCCGGGTGTTGTTCGGTGGCGAGGATTTCGCCCACGACGATGCCGCTGAACTGGCCGGCAGCGGGGGTAACGCTGTCGACTTCGAGGCCGGCCATGGACAGGCGGGCGACCAGTTCGTCACGGGAGACTTGCGGGTTTACCCAACCGCGCAGCCACTGTTCACTGAATTTCATGCTGTTCTCCTAGAATGTGCGTCGATTGGGCCTAGCGGAATTGGGCAAGGAACCGCAGGTCGTTATCGAAGAACAGACGCAAATCGTTGACGCCGTAGCGCAGCATGGCCAGGCGCTCGGCGCCCATGCCGAAGGCGAAGCCCTGGAACTCTTCAGGGTCGATGCCGGACATGCGTAGCACGTTCGGGTGCACCATGCCGCAGCCCATCACTTCCAGCCAGCCGGTCTGCTTGCACACGCGGCAGCCTTTGCCGGAACACATCACGCACTGGATGTCGACTTCGGCGGACGGCTCGGTGAAGGGGAAGAACGATGGGCGGAAACGTACCGCCAGTTCTTTTTCGAAGAACACGCGCAGGAATTCTTCGATGGTGCCCTTGAGGTCGGCGAAGTTGATATCGCGATCGATCAGCAGGCCTTCGACCTGGTGGAACATCGGCGAGTGGGTGATATCCGAGTCGCAGCGGTATACGCGGCCCGGGCAGACAATGCGGATTGGCGGCTGGGTGGACTCCATGGTCCGCACCTGCACCGGCGAGGTGTGGGTGCGCAGCAGCATGTTGGCATTGAAGTAGAAGGTGTCGTGCATCGCCCGGGCCGGGTGGTGGCCAGGGATGTTGAGCGCTTCGAAGTTGTGGTAGTCGTCTTCCACCTCTGGGCCTTCGGCAATGCCGTAGCCGATGTGGGTGAAGAACTGCTCGATGCGCTCGAGTGTACGGGTGATCGGGTGCAGGCCACCGGTGGCCTGGCCGCGGCCTGGCAGGGTGACGTCAATGCATTCGGCAGCCAGGCGAGCGCTGAGCTCGGCTTCTTCAAAGGCGGCCTTGCGGGCATTGAGCACAACGGTAACGCGCTCTTTGGCGTCGTTGATCAGCGCGCCGACTTTCGGCCGCTCTTCGGCTGGCAGGTTGCCCAGGGTCTTCATCACCTGGGTCAGCTCGCCTTTCTTGCCGAGATAGTTCACCCGGATCTGTTCCAGGGTATTGATGTCTTCAGCGCGCTCCACGGCCTCTAGGGCTTGGGAGACCAACGCATCCAGGTTTTCCATGTACAGACTCCAGATACGAAAATAGGGGAAGAGCTTTGAAGGCTCTTCCCCTATCGATGACGTTCAATGCCCGACGGCGCTAGCGCCGCCGGGTGATTGTCGCGGGTACTTAAGCCAGAACGGCTTTAGCTTTCTCGACAATCGCAGCAAACGCCGCTTTTTCGTTCACTGCCAGATCGGCCAGAACCTTACGGTCGATTTCGATCGAAGCCTTTTTCAGGCCAGCAATCAGACGGCTGTAGGACAGACCGTTGGTGCGGGCACCGGCGTTGATACGAGCGATCCACAGTGCGCGGAACTGACGCTTCTTCTGACGACGGTCACGGTAGGCATATTGACCTGCCTTGATGACAGCCTGCTTGGCAACGCGGAATACGCGCGAGCGTGCACCGTAGTAGCCTTTAGCCAGTTTCAGAATTTTCTTGTGACGCTTACGAGCGATGACGCCACGCTTAACACGAGCCATGAGTAACTTCCTCTATCTAAACCAGAATTAACGTACGCGCAGCATGCGCTCGACTTTTGCCACGTCAGACGGGTGCAGCAGGCTGGCACCGCGCAGTTGACGCTTACGCTTGGTCGACATTTTGGTCAGGATGTGGCTCTTGAAAGCGTGCTTGTGCTTGAAGCCGGAAGCGGTCTTCAGGAAGCGCTTCGCAGCACCGCTCTTGGTTTTCATTTTTGGCATGTTGGAACTCCGCATTCGATAAAATTACACAATAATCATCAGGCCTGCCGTGCCCGGGAGATTACTTCTTCTTTTTGGGGGCGATGACCATCATAAGCTGGCGTCCTTCCATCTTCGGATGCTGCTCAACGGAGCCGTATTCGGCGAGGTCGGCTTCGACCCGCTTCAACAGCTCCATGCCCAGCTCCTGGTGGGCCATCTCACGGCCGCGGAATCTCAGAGAGATCTTGGCCTTGTCCCCATCGGTAAGGAAACGTACCAGGTTGCGTAGTTTTACCTGGTAATCCCCTTCTTCCGTCCCTGGACGAAACTTGATTTCTTTGATCTGGATCTGCTTCTGGTTTTTCTTGGCTTCGTTGGCCTGCTTCTTCTTCTCGAAGAGGTGCTTGCCGTAGTCCATCACCTTGCAGACGGGCGGTTGCGCGTCGGCGGAGATTTCCACCAGATCCAGCTTCGCTTCATCAGCGATACGAAGCGCTTCATCAATCGAGACGATGCCAATCTGCTCGCCGTCAGCGCCAATTAACCGAACCTCGCGTGCCGAGATATTCTCGTTGATCGGGGCTTTCGGTGCAGTTCGTTTATCGTTTCTCATTTCACGCTTAATAGTCATTACTCCGATTCTAGGCGACCGCGCTGGGCAACAGCGCTGTTGAGCAGCTGCGTGAATTCAGCCACCGGCATGGAGCCGAGGTCTTTGCCTTCACGGGTGCGTACGGCGACGGTCTGCGTTTCGACTTCGCGATCCCCTATAACCAAAAGGTACGGGACCTTGAGCAAAGTATGCTCGCGGATTTTAAAGCCGATCTTCTCATTTCTCAAGTCCGACTTGGCACGGAAACCGCTACCGTTCAGGGTATTTTCCACCTCGAGGGCGAAATCGGCCTGCTTGTCGGTGATGTTCATGATCACGGCCTGGGTTGGGGCCAGCCAGGCCGGGAACACGCCGGCGTAGTGCTCGATCAGCATGCCGATGAAGCGCTCGAACGAACCGAGGATGGCGCGGTGCAGCATGACCGGGCGAACACGGCTGTTATCTTCGGCGATATAGCTGGCATCCAGGCGTTCTGGCAGGTTCGGGTCGTACTGCAGGGTACCGCACTGCCAGTTACGGCCGAGGCAGTCGCGCAGGGTGAACTCGATCTTCGGGCCGTAGAAGGCGCCCTCGCCCGGCTGGTATTCCCACTCCAGGCCCGATTCGTTCAAGGCGTCGGCCAGTGCGCCTTCGGCACGGTCCCACAGCTCTTCGGAACCCACGCGCTTGGCCGGGCGGGTCGACAGCTTCATGGCAATGTCGGTGAAGCCGAAGTCCTTGTACACGTCCAGGGTCAGCTTGATGAAGTCGGCGGCTTCTTTCTTCACCTGTTCTTCGGTGCAGAAGATGTGCGCGTCGTCCTGCACGAAGCCACGCACGCGCATGATGCCGTGCAGGGCGCCGGACGGCTCGTTACGGTGGCAGGCACCGAACTCGGCCAGGCGCAGCGGCAGGTCGCGGTAGCTCTTCAGGCCCTGGTTGAACACCTGCACGTGGCACGGGCAGTTCATCGGCTTGACCGCGTAGTCACGGCTTTCCGACGAAGTGGTGAACATGTTCTCGGCGTAGTTGGACCAGTGGCCGGAACGTTCCCAGAGAATGCGGTCGACAACCTGCGGGGTCTTGATTTCCTGGTAGCCGTTGACGCGCTGCACCTGGCGCATGTACTGCTCGAGTACCTGGTACACGGTCCAGCCGTTGGCGTGCCAGAACACCATGCCCGGGGCTTCTTCCTGCAGGTGGAACAGGTCGAGCTGCTTGCCGATCTTGCGGTGGTCGCGTTTTTCGGCTTCTTCGATGCGCTGGATGTATGCCGCCAGCTGCTTCTTGTCGGCCCAGGCGGTGCCGTACACGCGTTGCAGCTGCTCGTTCTTGGCATCGCCGCGCCAGTAGGCGCCGGACAGCTTGGTCAGCTTGAATGCCTTGAGGAAGCGGGTGTTCGGCACGTGCGGGCCGCGGCACATGTCGACGTATTCTTCGTGGTAGTACAGGCCCATGGCCTGCTCGTCCGGCATGTCTTCGACCAGGCGCAGCTTGTAGTCTTCGCCACGGGCCTTGAACACCTCGATGACTTCGGCGCGCGGGGTCACCTTCTTGATGACGTCGTAGTCCTTGTCGATCAGCTCCATCATGCGCTTTTCGATGGCGGCCATGTCTTCAGGGGTGAAGGGGCGCTCGTAGGCGATGTCGTAGTAGAAGCCTTCGTCGATGACCGGGCCGATCACCATCTTGGCGGTCGGGTACAGCTGTTTCACTGCGTGGCCGACCAGGTGGGCGCACGAGTGACGAATGATCTCCAGTCCCTCTTCATCTTTAGGGGTGATGATCTGCAGGGTGGCGTCGTTGCTGATCAGGTCGCAGGCATCGACCAGTTTGCCGTCGACCTTGCCGGCCACGGTGGCCTTGGCCAGGCCGGCGCCGATGGAAGCGGCGACTTCGGCTACGGATACGGCATGATCGAACGAACGTTGACTGCCATCGGGAAGAGTAATAACGGGCATGGCGCCTCCTCTCCTAGTGGTGACCCCTACCAAAGGTCACGTGGGTTGGGATGAGCCAGTACAAGATCCGACCTGCCTTCCCGCAACGGGAAGCCTGCCTCACAGTGGCAGAAGCCTTTCGGCTTGCCAGGGACGAACCAGAGTGACTGGAAAGAAAAAAGATAGCTGCAAGCTGCAAGTTGTCAGCTGCAAGCCGGGCATGCTAGCACGCGGGTTGCACGCCAGGCAGAAATATTTGGAAATTACGCCGCAGCGGTGAACTAACGCGGAAAAATTCCTATCAGACTTTGGGAAGCAACCTACTCTTGATGAGACCTTAACCCAAGGAGTAACTGGTTATGCGAGTTCCGTCTCTTCTGGCCCTGGCGGCCGCTGGGGCCCTGCTGCTGCCCATGGCTGCGAACGCCGGCAACTTCCCGGCCGGGAAGGAAGCTGCCTACATGACCCAGTGCACGCAAGTGGCTCAAGGCCAAGGCGTTGACGCTGCGACCGCGAAAAAGCACTGCGACTGTGGCGCGCAAACCATCAAAAAGAATTTCACCGACGCGGAAATTGCCGACCTCGACAGCAACGATGGCGTGGACGCCAAGCTGATGCAGAAGGCCCAGATGGCCGTGAAACAGGCCTGTGCACCGAAGAGCTGAAACCTTAAAGCCAGAGCAGACCAGCCATTCTTTGAGCTGGATCAACATCCTGCGAAGGTAAAAGGCGCTAGATGCGCAGAATTAGACTATGATGTGTTCCGTGCTCCGTAGCCTCGGCCGCATTGCACCACTGAAAAAACTAAATGTTCTGGAGATTCACCCATGTCCAATCGCCAACAAGGCACCGTCAAATGGTTCAATGATGAGAAAGGCTACGGCTTCATCACCCCAGCAGGCGGCGGCGACGACCTGTTCGTTCACTTCAAGGCCATCGAATCTGACGGCTTCAAGAGCCTGAAAGAAGGCCAGACTGTTTCCTTCGTCGCCGAGCGCGGCCAGAAGGGCATGCAGGCTGCACAGGTTCGTCCGGAGTAATTCGGATAGCTGTAAAAAAACCCGCCCTTGTGGCGGGTTTTTTTATGGGCGTTTACCAGGCTGCACACGCTCGTTTTTTGTAGGAGCGGCCTTGTGTCGCGAAAGGGCCGCGTAGCGGCCCAAGGGTTTCAGCTTCGCAGCATCAATGGCCGGGGCCGCTTTGCGGCCCTTTCGCGACACAAGGCCGCTCCTACAGGGACCGCGTCGATCCTCCGGGCTGTATCAACCGCAGTTGACGCGAACCACCTTGCCCTGCTCGTCCACATTCAGGTTCAAGCGCTCGGAACGGTACTCGAGGGTAACCACGTCATGCGGCTTGAGAATGCGGGCCATCTGCGAGCCACTGGCCTTGCGCGCCTGCTCCAGCAGCTCGGCGCTGGCAAGCTTGCCAATGGCGAAATCGGCGCCGCTGGCTTCGCAGCGGCCATCGTTGCCTGCCGGCGTGGCTGGCGCAGCGCCACCAGCAGAATTGCCACCAGTGCTGCAACCAGCCAGGACAGCAGCCACCGCCAGGGTTGCCAGGTAAGCACGGGTACGGAACATGAAGCCTCCTAAATCGGTCCGGGAACTGTCTGATCCGACAGTTCCGCTGATCTTTTGTTGCAAAACCGGTCAAGTCTGCCTGAACTCGCCAGCCGAGGCGAAAACGCAATCGTGACCGGATTTTGCACAACCCGCTGCGTTTGCCATATGCTTAAGCCGCAAGGTCACTGACGCAAAGTCATGATTTAGTGCAAGAAGTGGAGCGCACCCCGCCTCCATCGAACACCAGGGTCAGGTGTTCGCCCCTTCGTCCCGGGCCCCAAGCGAGAGCCTTTCATGAGCAGCCACAGCATCGAAGCCGATATCAAGGTCAAATGGGCCGAAGGCCAGAGCGCGTACAGCCCTGGCACGCCGGAGGAGTTGCTGCTGATTGCCATCGACCTGCTGGTGCGCGATCGCGGCGCCGAGGCGGCACGCAGCTTCTTCGACCAGGTGTTCGAGCGCTACGCGCCGCACACGGCTATTCCAATCGCGCCAAACGGGCGCTGAGCAGGTCGAACAGGCCCTGGGCATCGCCCTCGTCCACCCACATCACGTTGGCTGGCTGCTTGAGCACGCCGTACCAGTCGGCAAGGGTCTGGCCGAAGCTGGGGCCTTCGCGGCTGTCGATGGTCATGTGGATACGCCGGCCGCTGAACAGCTCGGGCTTGAGCAGGTAGGCGATGACGCTGGCATCGTGCACCGGGCCGCCGGGCATGCCGTACAGGTCCATGTCGTGGGTGATGTAGGCGTTGAGGATATCCACCACCCGCTTGCTGGCCTGGTTGTTCACCGCCGCCAGTTGCTTGAGGCGGGCGTCGCTGGTCAGCAGCTTGTGGGTGACGTCCAGCGGCAGGTAGGTCAGCGGCACGCCGCTGGCCAGCACCACTTCGGCGGCATGCGGGTCGGCATAGAGGTTGAACTCCGCCACCGGGGTGATGTTGCCACCGTTGAAATGGGCACCGCCCATGACCACCACTTGCTTGATGCCTTTGGCGATGTCCGGGCGCTGGATCAGCGCCAGGGCCAGGTTGGTTTGCGGGCCGAGCATGGCGATGGTGATGCTGTGGGGCTTGGCGGCGCCAAGGGTGTCGACCAGGTATTGCACGGCATTGCCTTGGGCCAGCGGCGCTTTCGGTTCGTGCACCTGGCTGCCGGTGAGGCCTTCTTCGCCGTGCACCTCGGCGGCGTAGATCGGCTTGCGCACCAGCGGGCGAGCGGCGCCGGCGTAAACGGGGATGTCTTCGCGGCCGGCCCATTCGCGGGCCAGGCGGGCGTTGCGCGAGGTCTTTTCCAGGCGCACGTTGCCGGCCACGGTGGTGATGGCGAGGACGTTGAGCTCGTCGGGCGAGGCCATGGCCAGGAACAGCGCGACCACGTCGTCGGCGCCGGGGTCGGTGTCGATGATCAGGTCGATGGGGGCGGCCTGGAGGGTGGTGGCTGCGGCCATGAGGGCGATTCCTTGTAGCAGGGGTTTGAGCATGGGTGGCACTCCTGTTGCCTGGATTGGTATTCCTGATACACCGCAAATCCCTGTGGGAGCGGGTTTACCCGCGAAGAAGGCAACGCGGTGGCTGGCACCGGCTTCGCCGGTGTTCGCGGGTGAACCCGCTCCCACAGGGGACGACGAGCTAGAAAGTCACGCCGGAAATCAGCGCGATGTTGCTGTAGGGCTGGCACTCGCCAGTGCGCACAACCGCACGGGCACTGCGTGACAACTCCTTGAAATCTTCATGGCTCAGCCATTCGCGCTTGCCCAGCTTGCCCTTCAGCCGCTCGATTTCGACCAGCGCCGGCGGCACCACTTTCTGCATCTCTTCGGCCAGCACGTGGCGCTCTACCTGCAACTCGCTCAGCACAACCCGCAACACGCTGGCGAAATCCGGCAGGCCAGGCGTGACGGCCAGGTCGATCAGTTCGACACCCGGCGGCACCGGCAGCCCGGCATCACCGATCACCAGGATGTCACCATGCCCCATGCCGGCGATGGTCCGCGAAAGGGCAACGTTCAGCAGTGGGGTTTTCTTCATGGCGCAAGCTCCGCCAGGTAGGGAATCGACGGCTGGGCGCCGGCGCGGGTAACCGACAGGGCTGCGGCGCGCTGGCCGAAAGCGATGGCGTCGCCCTCCCCCAGGCCGCGCACCAGGCCAGCGGCAAAGCCGCCGATGAAGGTATCGCCGGCTGCCGTGGTGTCCAGCGGCTGCACCACCGGCGCGGGGAAGTGCTGGTGGCCCCCAGGGGTGACCAGCAAGGCCCCTTGCGCGCCCAGGGTAATGATCACTTTGCCCGCGCCCAGTTGCAGCAAGCACTCGCCGGCACGTCGGGCGCTGTCCAGGTCAGTCACCGCCACGCCGGTCAGGGCTTCGGCCTCGCTTTCGTTGGGCGTCAGGTAGTCGATGCGGGCGAACCAGTCCGCCGGCAAGGGGCCGGTCGCCGGCGCCGGGTTCAGGATTACCCGCTTGCCCAGCTCGCGCCCCCTGGCAAGGGTCCAGGCCACGGTGTCGGCCGGTACTTCCAGCTGGCAGATGATCACTTCGGCCGCCTGCAGCAGCGCATCGAAACACTGCACCGACTGCGGGGTCAGCAGGCCGTTGCCACCGGGGATGATGACGATGCAGTTCTGGCTGGCGGCATCCACGGTGATCAGCGCCACACCGCTGGACACGCCCTGGCAGGTGGTGACGCCCTGGCAGTCGATGCCTTCCACATACAGGGCCCGGTGCAGTTGTCGACCATAGTCATCGTCGCCGACGTTGCCGATCATCGCCACGCTGCCGCCCAGGCGCGCCACGGCCACTGCCTGGTTGGCCCCCTTGCCGCCCGGCACGGTGAAAAAGCTTTCGCCGGGGAGTGTTTCGCCGGCCCGGGGCAGGCGCTGCGCGCGGGCCACCAGGTCCATGTTGAGGCTACCGACCACCACAACCTTGGCATTCATGACATTTCCTTAGCATCAGCGGTAATCGTTGAACAGGTCCGGGCGCGGCCCGGTGGACTCGCGCAGCACAATGCGCGGGGCGACGATGCGTTGCTCTGCCGCGCCCTGGCGGGGGGTGCCGATACGCGCCAGCAACAGCGACGCGGCGCTCTCGCCCAGCTCGCGAATCGACTGGCCCACCGTGGTCAACGGCGGGTACACGTAACGGCTGAGCTCGATGTCGTCGAAGCCGATCACCGACAGCTCGCCGGGCACGTTGATATTGCGTTCGGCCGCGGCACGCAACACACCGAAGCCGATCATGTCGTTGCCGGCAAAAATCGCCGTAGGCCGCTTGCCCTCCAGCAACCGGGTTGCCACCGCATGGCCCCCCGGGCTGGTGAAGTCGCAGTGCAGCACGCGGTCGCCCAGCACCGCTGCGCCGGCCTCGGCCATGGCGCGACGGAAGCCGCTCAGGCGCAGCTGGGTGACCCCGGTCTCGGCGGGGCCGCCGATGTAGGCGATGTCGCGGTGGCCAAGCTCCAGCAAGTGGCGGGTGGCCAGGTAGGCGCCTTGCTCGTGGTCGATGCGCACCAGGTCGGCATCGATGCCATCCAGTTCGCGGTCGACGATCACCATTGGCGTGCGCACGCCAGTCAGGCTTTGCAGCAGGTCGCTGTCCTGGCCCACCGAAGCCACCACCAGGCCGTCGATGCGTTTTTCCAGCAGTACGCGCAGGTAGCTGCGCTGCTTCTGCGGGTTGTCGTCGGAGTTGCACAGGATCACGCAGTAGCCGTTGCGTTCGCAGGCGTCTTCGATGCCCCGCGCCAGTTCGGCGAAGTACGGGTTGACGCTGTTGGGCACCAGCAAGCCGATGGTGGCCGTGCTGCGTGCTTTCAGCGAGCGGGCCACGGCGCTGGGCACGTAGTCGAGCTCGGCGATGGCGGCTTCGACTTTCAGCCGTACCTGCTCGCTGACCGGCCGGGTCTTGTTCAGCACATGGGACACGGTGGTGTAGGAAATGCCCGCCAGTGCCGCGACGTCTTTGATGGTTGCCATGTTCTCAGTTCCGCCGGCCTGCACGCCGGCTACGGTAGGTGTCGAGCACCACGGCGATGACGATCACCGCCCCGGTGATGATGCGTTTGGTCGGTTCGCTGGCACCGATCTGCGCCAGCCCTGCGGCCAGCACCGAAATGATCAGCACGCCAAAGAAGGTGCTGATGACCGAGCCGCGCCCGCCCATCAGGCTGGTGCCGCCAATCACCACGGCGGCGATTACCTGCAGCTCCAGGCCGGAGCCGGCATTGGGGTCGGCGGCTTCCAGGCGCGAGATCTGGAACAGCGCGGCCAGCCCGGCGAGCAGGCCCATCAGGGCGAACACCAGCACCTTGTACGGGCGCGGGTCGATGCCGGCCAGGCGCACGGCCTCTTCGTTGGTGCCGATACCGATCAGGTAGCGGCCGAACACCGTGCGGGTCAGCACCAACTGGGCCAGCACGATCACCAGCAAGGCGATGATGAACGCCGGCGAGATGCCGAATGCGATGGGGTTGGAGAACCAGGCATAGGCATCACCGATATAGGCGGTGCGCGAGTCGGTGAACTGGTAGGCCAGGCCGCGGGCCATTTCCAGCACCCCGAGCGAAACGATGAACGACGGAATGCGCCAGGCCACGGTGACGCCGCCGGTGATGCTGCCGGCCAGTGCCGCCACGGCCATGCCCAGCAGGGCCGAAGGCACCACGCCCCAGCCCCAGCCGAGGATCGCCACGCTGACCGTGGAGGCCGCCAGCGCCAGTACCGAGCCCACCGACAGGTCGATGCCGCCGATGATCAGCACGAAGGTCATGCCCACCGCCAGTACCATCAGGTCGGGGATCTGGTTGGCCAGGGTACTGAAGGTGTTGTACGACCAGAAGTGGCTGCTGAGGAACGAGAACAGCACGATCATCGCCAGCAAGGCGCCGGCCAGACCCAGGTAGGTACCCAGGCCAAGATAGGTGCCACTGCGGCGCACCGGTGCGGCGCCTTGGCTGTCGAGCGGGGTGGTTTTCATGCATCCATCCTGGGAGCTGCTTCATGCAGCAGTGCGTCACGTTTCTGATAACCGGCAAAGGCCGCGGCCAGCAACTGGTCCTGGCTCCAATGGTCCCGCTCGAAGGTGTCGATCAGGCGACCGGCCGACAGCACGGCGATGCGGTCGCATATCAGCATCAGCTCGCGCAGGTCACTGGACACCACCACCAGGGCCTTGCCCTGGCGCGCCAGCTCGGCCAGCAGGCCATAGATGTCGAACTTGGCGCCGACGTCGATGCCACGGGTGGGCTCGTCGAACAGCAGCACCTGGCAGTCGCGCTCCAGCCAGCGGCCGATCACCACCTTCTGCTGGTTGCCGCCAGACAGCTCGCCCACCACCTGCTGCGCGCCGGCACTGCGAATGCGCATGGCCTGGATCTGGCGTTCGGCCAATGCCGCTTCGGCTTCGCCATCGAGCACCCCGGCCCGTGAAACCGCGCCGAGGTTGCCCAGGGCGATATTCGCGCTGATCGACTGTGTCAGCAGCAGGCCCTCGCCTTTGCGGTCTTCGGTGATCAGCGCGATACCGGCCTGCACCGCAGCCTTGGGCGAGTCGATGGTGACAGCCTTGGGCGGCTGGCCGAGGGCGATGCTGCCGCTGTCGGCACGGTCGGCGCCGTAGATCAGGCGCAACAGCTCAGTACGGCCGGCACCGATCAGGCCGGAGATGCCGAAGATCTCCCCTGCCCTGACCTCGAACGACACTCCACGCACCTTGTCGGCACGGCTGAGCCTGTCGACCTTGAGCAGCGCCGTGCCGATCTGCCGGCGGCCCAGGTCGATATGCTCGCCCAGCTCGCGGCCGACCATCAGGTTGACCAGTTCGGCGCTGCTGTAGCGCTCGATCGGTTCGTCGCACACCAGCTTGCCGTCGCGCAGCACGACGATGCGCTGGGCCACGCGCTGCAGTTCTTCCAGGCGATGGGAGATGTAGACGATGGCCACACCACGTTGGCGCAGGCGCTCGATCTGGGTGAACAGCAGCTCCACTTCGCGCGCGGTGAGCATGGCGGTGGGCTCGTCGAAGATCAGCACATGGCAGTCGCCAATCAGGTTGCGGGCGATCTCGACCATCTGCTGGTGGCCGATGCCCAGCTCGCCGACCGGGGTGTCCGGGTCGATGGCGTCGAGGCCGACCTGGGCCATGGCGGCCGTGGCCAGCTGGCGCAGGCGCTTCTGGCTGATCCAGCCGAAGCGGCCGGGCAGGTTGTCGAGGAACAGGTTTTCCGCCACGGTCAGCGTGGGCAGCAGGTTCAGTTCCTGCATGACCATGCGCACGCCAAGGCGCTCAGCCTCGCTGCGGCTGCCAGGCGCGTAGGCCTGACCGCGGTAGCGCATGTGCCCGGTGGTGGGGGTTTCCAGGCCACTGATGAGTTTGGACAGGGTGCTTTTGCCCGCGCCGTTCTCGCCGGTCAGGGCCAGCACTTCGCCGGCACGCAGGTTCAGGCTGACCTCGCCGAGCACGGGCTGGGCGTAGGTCTTGCCCAGGCCGCTGGCGGCGAGCACTACTTCGTTGGCCGATGCAGGCATGGCCGTTTCTCCTGCCAGCGATCAGGGTTTGGTGATGAGTTGGACCGGGGTCTGGATGACGTTGTCGGCATCCACGTCGGGTTTCTCGCCCTTGACCATTTTCAGCGCCGCCTGGATGCCGTACACCGCCTGCTGGCTGGCCGCCTGGTCGAGGGTGGCCAGTACACGGCCATCGGCGAGCATCGGCTTGATGGCGTTGATGTTGTCGTAGCCCACCACTTGCACCTGGCCGGTCTTGCCGGCGGCACGCACGGCCGACACCGCGCCCAGGGCCATGCTGTCGTTGCCGGCCAGCAGGGCTTTCAGGTCGGGGTATTCGTTGAGCATGGAGGCGGCGACGGCGTTGCCTTTGTCGATTTCCCAGTTGCCGCTCTGCACCGAAACGATCTTGATCTGCGCGGCGTCCATGGCGTCCTTGAAGCCGGCGGTACGCTGCTGGGCGTTGGTGGTGGTCGGCACGCCTTCGATGATGCCGACCTGGTCGCCGGCCTTGAGCTTCTCGTTGGCCAGGTAGTCACCCACCAGGCGCGCGCCCTTGCGGTTGTCGGGGCCCACGAAGGGTACGCTGATGCCTTTGCTCTTGAGCAGTTCAGGGTCCAGGCGGTTGTCGATATTGATCACCACCACGCCCTGGTCCATGGCCTTCTTCACCGCCGATACCAGCGCCTTGGAGTCCGCCGGGGCAATGACCAGGGCCTTGGCGCCCGCGTTGACCATTTGCTCGACGATGCGGATCTGCTCGCCGGTGTCGGTCTCGTTCTTGATGCCGTTGGCGATCAGTTCGAATTCATCGGCGTGGGCTTTCTGGTAGTCCTTGGCGCCGTCTTCCATGGTGCGGAAGAACTCGTTGGCCAGCGACTTCATGACCAGGGCGACCTTGGGCTTGTCTTCGGCATGGGCGGTGGAAATTGGCAGGGCCAGGGACAGCGAGGAAATGACCGCGAGGGCCAGCAGACGACCGGGGAACGGCAGTTTCATGGACGATGACTCCGAATCTTGTGTTTTTTGTCGGATCGCAAACGTTTGCGTTGCCTAACTATGGAAACAGGACCGGGGTTTGTCAAATCCGTTTGGCTGTCGGAGGTCAAGTCGAGCTTGGCGCAGTTTATCCGGATTTTTTCCGAAAAGCCGAACGTCTTTTCCTGCGTTTGTTCGGAATCTCGAATGGACCGCACCTTCATGTTGGGGCGGCCTTGTGACGCAAAAGGGCCGCAAGGCGGCCCCGGCAATGTGTGTTGTTGCGCCGGAATCCGGGGCCGCTACGCGCCCCTTTCGCGACGCAAGGCCGCCCCCACAAGGGCCGTGCGCGCAACTGGTACGAAACCTGCCTTGCACCCTGTGCGACAAAACCACCATCTCATTAGGAAGAGAGAGAACAATAACGATGAATGCCGCACTGAAAATCTTCGCCCCCAGCGCACTCGCCGTGCTGCTGGCCATTCCAGCCACCGTTTCGGCCAAAGAGGCTGAAACCCAGCAGAAGCTGGCCAATGTGGTCATCCTCGCCACCGGCGGCACCATTGCCGGCGCTGGTGCCAGCGCCGCCAACAGCGCCACCTACCAGGCCGCCAAGCTGGGCGTCGACAAACTGATCGCCGGTGTGCCGGAGCTGGCCGACCTGGCCAACGTCCGCGGCGAGCAGGTCATGCAGATCGCCTCTGAGAGCATCTCAAACGACGACCTGCTCAAGTTGGGCAAACGCGTTGCCGAACTCGCCGAAAGCAAGGACGTCGACGGTATCGTCATCACCCACGGCACCGACACCCTGGAAGAGACCGCCTACTTCCTCAACCTGGTGGAAAAGACCGACAAGCCGATCGTGGTCGTCGGTTCGATGCGCCCGGGCACCGCCATGTCCGCCGACGGCATGCTCAACCTTTACAACGCCGTGGCCGTGGCCAGCGACAAGCAGTCGCGCGGCAAGGGCGTGCTGGTGACCATGAATGACGAGATCCAGTCCGGGCGCGATGTCAGCAAGGCAGTGAACATCAAGACCGAAGCCTTCAAGAGCGCCTGGGGCCCGATGGGCATGGTGGTGGAAGGCAAGTCGTACTGGTTCCGCCTGCCGGCCAAGCGCCACACGGTCAACTCCGAGTTCGACATCAAGCAGATCAGCAGCCTGCCGCAGGTGGATATCGCCTATGGCTATGGCAACGTCACCGACACCGCCTACAAGGCACTGGCGCAGAACGGCGCCAAGGCACTGATCCATGCCGGTACCGGCAACGGTTCGGTGTCGTCGCGCGTGGTGCCGGCGCTGCAGGAGCTGCGCAAGAACGGCGTGCAGATCATTCGCTCGTCGCACGTCAACCAGGGTGGCTTCGTGCTGCGCAACGCCGAGCAGCCGGATGACAAGAACGACTGGGTCGTGGCCCATGACCTGAACCCACAGAAAGCGCGGATTCTGGCGATGGTAGCGATGACCAGGACCCAGGACAGCAAGGAGCTGCAGCGGATCTTCTGGGAGTACTGATCGCCAGCCACCCCTGAAATGCAAACAGCCCCGCTGCCCAGGCGGGGCGTTTGCTGTCTGACTGTTGCGAAATTACTTACAGTGAAATACTGTATGCGCATACAGCAAAAACAAGGAAACACTTGTGTCCAGCACCGCCTCCGCCACCCCAAGCAGCTATGAACAACTGGGTATGCGCATTCAGAAAATCATCAACAGCCCCACTGCCCAGCGCAGCCGTGCGGCGTTGATCTTCCGTCTGGAGCAGGAAACCCCGGAAGATTGGGAAACCCTGCTAGAGGAAATCGCCGAAAACGATAACGTCACCCTCGCCCACCGCGACGATGGCGGCGTGCAGATTTTCTGGACGGTACCGAAGGAAGACTGACTGCATTCAGCCTCAAGCCAAGGCCTGCAGGTAGGCGCTGGCTTCGCGGTAACGCGCCAGCCGCGCCAGGTCGGTGGGGCCTGGGCACGGGATGCGCGAAAGGTCGCTGTTGTCGGCCAGATCGGCCAGCTTGACGGTGCGCGCCAGCGGGTCACCGCCCAGGCGCACCACGAAGTCCTGGTAGGCCTCGCCCTCACGGCGGCTGAGCGCCAGCAAGGCGGCAAGGATTTTCAGCGCGAAACCCTCGCGCGCCAGGTCGGACAGGGTCAGCGGGGTGTCTTCGATCACATCGTGCAGCACCGCGACAATCCGTTGTTCGGTTGTGGAAACCCGCATCATCACGCGTAGCGGGTGGAGGATATAAGCGGCCCCACCCTTGTCGTATTGCCCTTCATGCGCCCTGGCGGCCACGGCAATGGCCCGCTCCAGTGTAGACATGAGGCCCTCCCCGTTCGGCTTCTTCCTGACAAGCATAGCCAAAACTGTGCGGACAATGTCTAGCGCGCGTTAGCCTGCTCGAAATCCGGAAGCTGGCGCACGCCCTGTAGGAGCGGCCTTGCGTCGCGACGGGCTGCGAAGCAGCCCCGGGATTTCGGCATCACAGCAGATTCTGTGGGGCTGCTTCGCAGCCCGTCGCGACACAAGGCCGCTCCTACAGCCCCACTCACACAGAGTTTTCAGCGCGCTGCGCCGTGCTGAATCACCACCGAATCGGTACCCAGCTTGGCCATTACCTCGGCCTTGCGCGCTTCGGCTTCCTCACGGGTGGGGAATGGCCCCATCAGCACCACCGGCTTGCCGTCGCGGTACTCCACCGAGGACGGGATGCCCTTTTCGATCAGGCGTGCGGTCATGTCGCTGAGCGCGCCCATGTTTGCACCCTGAATCACTTCCACATCCCAGCCTTGCGGGGCCGGCTGGCCAGCCAGGGCCTCGGCGCGGCGCTGCAGCTCGGCGCCGCCGCACATCTCGCGGATGCGCAGGTTGTTGCCGCTGTCGTCGACGATGATTTCGTACTGGCCATCGCGCTTGATGGCCACGTAGCTGCGGTAGGCCTCGTACTGCCCGGCATCATCCTTGCCACGGACCTGGCCACAGATGGTGCCCTGGGTGTCGATCCGCACGTTGCCGAACTTGGCGGTCTTGGGGTTGTGCAGGTGTTCGGCCACCTGTTTGTGCACGCCTTCGACCTCGTTCTCACAGCCCGCCAGGGCGAGCACTGCCATTACCACAGCCAGTTTGCGCACGCGTGTACCTCCAGATTCGAAGGGGCGGATTCTAGCACGCCGGGCAATGCCCCGAACCGCGACCAAACGTTACACGCTGCTTCATGCACACAGCAAAAAGGGCGATCATTACTGATCGCCCTTTTTCGATTTGGTAGGCACAATTGGACTCGAACCAACGACCCCCACCATGTCAAGGTGGTGCTCTAACCAACTGAGCTATGTGCCTGTCGTGTGGTGCGCATATTAGTGATCGAATGCGTACCTGTAAAGCGTTTTTTTCAGAAAAATCAAAAACTTTGCGAATTCGTGCATAAGGAGCTGCCGCGCAGCACCAGGCCGCGAGAACCCAATGAAAAAAAGGGGTGACCCTTGCGGATCACCCCTTCTTCGATTTGGTAGGCACAATTGGACTCGAACCAACGACCCCCACCATGTCAAGGTGGTGCTCTAACCAACTGAGCTATGTGCCTGTCGTGTGGTGCGCATTCTACCCATTCCAAAAACCCTGTCAACACTTTTTTTCGCGCTAACCTACTGAATCTTAAACTCTTTATAGAAAAGTGCGCTGGCGGGGACCGAGTAAAGGATTTTCAACGGACGACTAGCGGGTGTTTATTATTATTGATAGCATCGGTACATTCGTTAAAAATATAAAACACGAGGTTCCTGCAGCATGGCTAACACCCCCTACCCCCAGTCCTACTACGCCGCCTCGGCCAACCCGGTGCCGCCACGTCCGGCGCTGCAGGGTGAGGTGGAAACCGATGTGTGCATCATCGGCGCCGGCTACACCGGTCTGTCCAGCGCCCTGTTCCTGCTGGAGAACGGCTTCAAGGTGAGCATCGTCGAAGCAGCCAAGGTCGGCTTCGGTGCATCGGGCCGCAACGGCGGCCAGATCGTCAACAGCTACAGCCGCGACATCGACGTCATCGAGCGCACCGTCGGCCCCAAGCAGGCCCAGCTGCTGGGCCACATGGCCTTCGAAGGCGGGCGCATCATTCGTGAGCGCGTGGCCAAGTACAACATCCAGTGCGACCTGAAGGACGGTGGCGTGTTCGCTGCCCTCACCAGCAAGCAGATGGGCCACCTGGAGTCGCAAAAGCGCCTGTGGGAACGCTTCGGTCACAACCAGCTGGAGCTGATGGACCAGAAGCGCATCCGCGAAGTGGTCGCCTGCGACAACTATGTGGGCGGCATGCTGGACATGAGCGGCGGCCACATCCACCCGCTGAACCTGGCCCTGGGCGAAGCCGCCGCGGTCGAGTCGCTGGGCGGCATCATCTATGAACAAACCCCGGCCGTACGCATCGAGCGTGGCGCCAACCCGGTGGTGCACACCCCGCAGGGCAAGGTCCGCGCCAAGTTCATCATCGTCGCCGGCAACGCCTACCTGGGCAACCTGGTGCCGGAGCTGGCCAGCAAGTCCATGCCATGCGGCACCCAGGTGATCACCACCGAACCGCTGGGCGACGAACTGGCGCGCACCCTGCTGCCGCAGGACTACTGCGTCGAGGATTGCAACTACCTGCTCGACTACTACCGCCTGACCAGCGACAAGCGCCTGATCTTCGGTGGTGGCGTGGTGTACGGCGCGCGTGACCCGGCCAACATCGAGGCGATCATCCGTCCGAAGATGCTCAAGGCCTTCCCACAACTGAAGAACGTGAAGATCGACTACGCCTGGACCGGCAACTTCCTGCTGACCCTGTCGCGTCTGCCACAGGTCGGCCGTATCGGCGACAATATCTACTACTCCCAGGGCTGCTCGGGTCACGGCGTGACCTACACCCACCTGGCGGGCAAGGTGCTGGCCGAGGCCATGCGTGGCCAGGCCGAGCGTTTCGACGCCTTCGCCGGCCTGCCGCACTACCCGTTCCCGGGTGGCCAGATGCTGCGCGTGCCGTTCAGCGCCATTGGGGCCTGGTACTACAGCCTGCGCGATCGCCTGGGCTTCTGATGTAGGCAGGGCTGGCCTCTTCGCGGGTAAACCCGCTCCCACAGGGACATCACTGGACCTGAGGGCAGCGGGTTTCCTGTGGGAGCGGGTTTACCCGCGAAAGGGCCGGTACAGACAAAGCTATTTGTTCAGGCTACTCACAGCCTGCTTCGCCGCAATCTCCTGCCCCGCCCGGGCCAGTTCATCGGCAGCCTGCAACCAGCGCTGGCGGTCCACCTGGGCTGGCAGCTGCCGAGGTGGCTGCACCAGCACCGCCCAGCTCCCAAGCTTCGCCCACGCCGAGGCAAAGTCATCGAACGCCATCAACTGCCGCCGGTGCATGCCCGAGCGCAACAGCACCCGCTGCTTGTAGCGGTCGTAGCCGATCAGCACGGCGTAGCGAGGCTCGCTCCACCAGGCCGAACCATCCTCGTAACGCAGCAGCACCGGGTTGCCCGCCGCCACCTGGGTCAACAGCGCGTCCAGCTGCTTGTCCAGCGGATACACCACCATGCCGTAGTCGCGCGCCACCCGGGGGATGCCGGTGTCCAGGGCCTCGGCGCCCTGCGGCAGGTTCAGCGGCTTGTCCAGCAGCCCCGGCGTGATCGGAGCACCCTGTTGCGACAGCACCGCCGCCAATGCCATGGCCCCGCTGTGGTTGGCGTTGCCACGGTAGAACGGCACGCTGCTGATCTCGACCCGCTGCGGCAGGCCCTTGAGGTTGCCGGAGGGTGCGCTGGCGCAACCGGCCAGGCTGGCTGCAACCAGGCAGGCAGCCAGCAGCCGACGAGGGATGGTCTTGAAGGAAGGTTGCTGCATGGACACTCGCTTGCTCCAACGCCGGGCAGGCAGCGCCCGGCTCTGGCCACCGATCATAGGTCGGACAGCGGCGCGGGTATAGTCCGACACCGCTTAGGAGCAAATCGGACCAAGCAATAGACCTTTGGTCAATGGAACGTCACAGGCGAAAGACTAGACTAAAGCAGTGTCTGGAAGGCCAGCGTCGGCGACTGAGCGCGGCCCGTAGAGATGGAGGCACAGATGAGCCTGACCATGGCAATCCTCATGCTGGTTGGCATGTGGCTGAGCGTTGCAGCCGCCATGCTATGGGGTGTACTGCGTATCGTGCGGCGTCATTCCCACCACCACCTGCCACCGCAGGCCCCCGCCAAGCCACAGCCTGTGCGCCGGGCGCGGCGGCATGCCGGGGTGCACTGATTCAGAGATTTCCGAGGCCCATTCGCGGGTGAACCCGCTCCCACAAGGTCCTCCATTGCCTTCAGAAACGGCGGGGACCTGTGGGAGCGGGTTCACCCGCGAACGGGGCGCAAGCGCCCCGCTTTTTCACATCAACCTTCAGCCGCCTCACGCTTCAACCGCGCCCGACGGGCCAGGATGTTGAGGATCTCGATCGCCGTCGAGAAGGCCATGGCCGCGTACACATAACCCTTCGGTACATGGGCGCCGAAACCTTCGGCGATCAGCGTCATGCCGATCATGATCAGGAAGCCCAGGGCCAGCATCACCACGGTCGGGTTGTCGTTGATGAAGTTGGCCAACGGGTCGGCGGCCACCATCATGACGATCACGGCAGTGATAACGGCAATGATCATGATAGGCAGGTGCTCGGTCATGCCCACGGCGGTGATGATGCTGTCTACCGAGAAGACGATGTCCAGCAGCAGGATCTGGAAGATCGCCGCGGCAAAGCCCAGGGTAACCGTCGACGACACCTTGGCTTCTTCCTTGGCCCCGTGCGGGTCGACGTTCTCGTGGATTTCCTTGGTCGCCTTCCACAGCAGGAACAGGCCACCGGCAATCAGGATCACGTCCTTCCAGGAGAAGGCATTGCCGAATACTTCAAACACCGGGTCGGTCAGCTGGACGATCCAGGCCACCGTGCTGAGCAAGGCCAGGCGCATGACCAAGGCCATGCTGATACCGATACGGCGCGCCTTGGAGCGGTACTCCACCGGCAGCTTGTTGGTCAGGATGGAGATGAAGATCAGGTTGTCGATGCCCAGCACGACTTCCATGGCCACCAGCGTAGCCAGGGCAACCCAGGCGGTAGGGCTAGCGACGAGTTCCAGCAAGTATTCCATTGTTCAAATCCTGCAGCAGCGGTTGGGGGTCAGATTTCCTGGGTGTCTTCTTTGTTGTCGGCGTCCTTGGGCTTTTGCCCTTCGCTGCCGATGGCCTCGCTCAACGCCTGCTGTGCGGCCTTGTTGGTGTCGTCGATGGCCTGCTTGGCCGACTGCGCGGCCTGGTCGAGCATCTGCTGGGCGGATTTCTCGGCCTGCTCGCAACCGGCCAGGGTGAACAGGGCCAAGGCCAGCACCAGCGGCGTGCCGATGGATTTTAGTTGCAGCATGGGTTCCTCGCTTTTCATGTTCCGGCGGCGCACACGGCGCCTGATGGAGTCGCATTCTAAAGAGCGCAACACATCCGGAAAATTCGTATTTTCAGCGGTTATACTTCGGTTTTTACGAATCCGGAACGATACCGATGCTCAACTATCGGCAGTTGCACTACTTCTGGGCCGTGGCCAAGACCGGCAGCATCGCCCGCGCCAGCGAACAGTTGAACCTGACCCCGCAAACCATCAGCGGTCAGATCAGCCTGTTCGAGCAGACCTATGGCCTGGAGCTGTTCCAGCGCGTGGGGCGCCAGCTGGAACTGACCGAAACCGGGCGCCAGACGCTGATCTATGCCGAGCAGATGTTCCAGCTGGGAAGCGAACTGGAGGCCATGCTGCGGGCCGGCCCGCAGGAGCAGATCCTGTTCCGCGTGGGTGTGGCGGACGTGGTGCCCAAGTCCATCGTCTACCGCCTGCTGGCACCGACCATGGAGCTGGACGACGTGCTGCGTATCAACTGCCGCGAAGACAAGCTCGAACGGCTGCTGGCCGACCTGGCGATCCAGCGCCTGGACCTGGTGATTTCCGACAGCCCCATGCCCAGCCACCTGGACATCAAGGGCTATAGCCAGAAACTGGGCGAATGCGGGTTGAGCTTCTTCGCCACCCCGGCGCTGGCACACCGCCTGGAAGGCCCCTTCCCCGCCTGCCTGCAGGATGCGCCATTGCTTATCCCCGGGCAGGAAACCGTGGTACGCAGCCGCCTGCTGCGCTGGCTGGGTGAGCAGCAGGTGCAGCCACGGATCGTGGGCGAGTTCGATGACAGTGCCTTGATGCAGGCATTCGGGCAGTCGGGCAGCGGCATTTTCGTTGCGCCCAGCGTGATCGCCGAGGAAGTGTGCCGCCAGTACGGCGTGGAGCTGATCGGGCAGACCGAGGCGGTGCACGAGTCGTTCTATGCCATTTCGGTAGAGCGCAAGGTCAAGCACCCGGGGATCGTGGCGATTACCGAGGGGGCGCGACGAGAGTTGTTTCACTGGTAGCAGGCAGATTTGACGCCTCCCGCGTTTCAATGGTCATATGCCCGCCAGTTTCAGGTGCCCTGCGCCGCCGCGCGCAGGGTGAAACGGGAAGCCGGTGCGTCGTGTTGCCCACGACAAGTCCGGCGCTGCCCCCGCAACGGTAAGCGAGCGAACCCTTCGAGATACCACTGTGCACTTGCATGGGAAGGTGAAGGTTTCATGCCCCTCGCAAGCCCGGAGACCGGCCTGGAGCTTCACTTGGCAACCCGCGGTGGGCGGGCGCAGGCCGGTATCCGTGCGTGCGCCTGCGTGCACGGTGCGCCTTTGCGTGTTTTCCACCGGGATCCATTCATTCCTGCAGTAGTGGAACGACATGTCCCGTATCTTCAAGCTTCACCCCTTGGCGGCCTGCCTGGCCGTTTCCCTGCCGGCCCTGGCCGATGACCTCGAGCGACAACCACTGGCCCTGCCCTCCACGGCCATCACCGACACGCTCGACAGCCACGCCATCGACCTGGCCACACCGACCCAGGCTGGTTCGCGCCTGGGCCTCAGCGCCCTGGAGACACCGGCCAGCACCAGCAGCATCAGCGCCGAGCAGATCCTGCAGCGCAACAACCTCACCGTGCAGGACGCGGTGACCCGCTCAGCGGGCATCAGCTACATCGGCTCCCCGGGCGACGGCGGCACGGGGCTGTCCGCCCGCGGCTTTACCGGGCACGGCTCGGTGATGACCTTGTTCGACGGCGCACGCCTGTACACCGGTGCCGGCACCCAGACATTCCCGGTCGACCCGTGGATGGTCGAGCGCATCGATGTCATTCGCGGCCCGGCTTCGGTGCTGTATGGCGAAGGCGCCACCGGGGCGGTGGTCAACGTGACCCCGAAAAAGCCGTTTGCCGGCGAGATACGCAACCACCTGCGCCTGGGCTACGGTTCGTGGGACCGCCAGCAGCTCGGCCTGGACAGCGGCGGCAGCCTCGGCGAGCGCCTGAGCTACCGCCTGGCCCTGAACCAGCAAACCGGTAACGGTTGGGTCGACCGCACCCCGTCACGCAGCCTGGCGCTGAGCGCCGCGCTGCGCTTCGATGCCAGCGACGACCTCAGCTTCACCCTCGCCCACGACCGCGGCGATGCGCAGCCTGCCAACTACTACGGCACCCCGCTGATCGACGGCCGCTACCGCAGCAGCCTACGCAAGAAGAACTACAACGTGCAGGACGATGTGCAGCACTACGTCGATGAATGGACCCGCCTGAATACCGACTGGACGTTGAACGATCACCTCAGCGCCAGCAACCAGCTGTACTACATCAAGAGCCGCCGTCACTGGCGCAATGCCGAGGAGTACAGCTGGGATGCAGGGCGCCAGCAGCTGCTGCGCGGCAGCTATCTGCAGATCAAGCACAACCAGGAACAGTTCGGCGATCGCCAGGCCTTCACCCTCGACCACAGGCTGTTTGGCCTGGCCAGCAAGACCGTGGTCGGCGCCGAGTACAACAAGGTCCGCTTCAACGTCGACAGCAACGCGCCCTACAACGATGTGGGCGGGGACTACGTCGACCCGTGGCAGCCGCAACCAGGCTGGTTCCACAGCGCCTCGCCGCTGCGCCCGCAAACGCTGTCCACCACCCATACCTTTGCCCTGTTTGCCGAAAACCGCCTGCAGTTGAGCGATCGCCTGTCGCTGGTCACCGGCGTGCGCCGCGACCAGAACCACATCGACCAGGAAAAACTGACCAACGACAGCCGCAGCGACCGCAGCCTGCAAGGCGGCAACTGGCGTGCCGGGCTGGTGTTTGCGGTCAGCGACGACCTGTCGCTGTATGGCCAGTACTCCACCAGCGAGGACGGGGTCGACAACCTCATCAGCCTCAGCGCCAACCAGATGCACTATGACCTGACCGAGGCCAGGCAGACCGAAGTGGGCCTGAAGCAGCGCTTCTGGGAAGGGCGTGGTGAATGGACATTGGCGGCCTACCACATCGTCAAGAAGAAGCTGCTGGTGGATGACCCGATCACCCACGAGAAGCAACAGGCTGGCCAGCAGACGTCCGACGGCCTGGAGGCAACCCTGGAACTGGAGCTGGCGCACCAGTGGCAGGTGTCGGCCAATGCGGCGATCGTGCGCGCAAGGTACGACGACTTCAACGAAATGGTCGGCGGCGTGGCGCAGGACCGTGCGGGCAATCGCCCGGCCAATGTCCCGCGGCGTACCGCCAACCTGTGGCTGAGCAAAGGCTTCGGCCAGCGGCTGGAGGCCGGCATTGGCGCGCGTTATGTGGACGAGCGCTATGCCAATACCGCCAACACCTACAGCGCCCCCGGCTACACCGTGGTGGATGCCGACATCGGCTGGCAGGTGTTGCCGGATGTGCGGCTGGGGTTGCAGTTGAACAACCTGTTCGACCGTGAGTATGTGCAGTCGGCGTTCAGTGGCCAGCAGTGGCTGATGGGGATGCCACGGTCGTACTTTGCGACGGTGGATTACAGCTTCTGATCTGAACTGCCTGCACCGGCCTCTTCGCGGGCTTGCCCGCTCCCACAAGAGTAGGCTGCCCTCAGGCCCGATGAGAAACCTTTGTAGGAGCAGCCTTGAGCTGCGAAGAGGCCATAACTGCCACAGAAAAGCTTCTGTCATGCCGACCCCTTCGCAGCACAAGGCTGCTCCTACAGGTCCGCTGGGTAGCCGCGAAGAGATCGCTCAACACAGAAACCACTACCCGACGCCGAAAAAATAGTTATAAGATAACGTTTCAGTTGACATCCATTCCTATCAGCGACCTCCCATGACAAGCGCCAGTGCCACCCCCACCCTGCTCACCCAGCGCCTGCAGAGCATCGACGCCCTGCGCGGCCTGGTAATCCTGTTCATGCTCCTGGACCACGTTCGTGAAACCTTCTTTCTGCACCGCCAGGTCAGTGACCCGATGGCCATCGATACTACCGAGCCCACGCTGTTCTTCAGCCGCACCCTGGCCCATCTGTGCGCGCCGGTGTTCGTCTTGCTGACCGGCCTTTCAGCCTGGCTGTACGGCGAGAAACACCAGGGCCGCGGCGATGTCTCGGCGTTCCTGTTCAAGCGCGGGCTGTTCCTGGTGGTGCTGGAGTTCACCCTGGTCAATTTCGCCTGGACCTTCCAGCTGCCGCCCAGCGTCATCTACCTGCAAGTGATCTGGGCCATCGGCGTGAGCATGATCGCCCTGTCGCTGCTGGTGTGGTTGCCACGTGCCGCCCTGCTCGCCGTGGGCGCAATCATCATCGCCGGCCACAACCTGCTCGATGGCCTGCACTTCGGGGTCGAATCCGCCCTGCACGTGCCATGGGCGATCCTGCATGACCGGGGCTGGCTGGAGTTCTCCGACAGCCTGCGCCTGCGCACCTCCTACCCCGTGCTGCCGTGGATCGGGGTCATCGCCCTGGGCTACGGCCTGGGCCCGTGGTTCGCCCGTGGCAGCGAGGCCGGCCAACGCCAGCATCGCCTGCTGCTGGCCGGGCTGATCGCGCTGCTGGGCTTTGTCGTGTTGCGCCTGGTCAACGGCTACGGCGAGGCGCCATGGAGCGTTTACCCGACCGTCACGCAAACCCTGATGAGCTTCTTCAACATCACCAAGTACCCGCCATCGCTGCTGTTCCTGGCCCTGACCCTGGGCTGTGGCCTGCTGTTGCTGCGCGCCTTCGAACGCGCCGGCCAGGCCCGCTGGATCAGTGCCCTGGCGGTGTTCGGCGCGGCACCGATGTTCTTCTACCTGCTGCACCTGTATGTGCTGAAGCTGCTGTACCTGGCCAGCGTGGCGCTGTTCGGCCGCAACCATGGCGACTACTTCGGCTTCGATGGCATCGCCGCGGTGTGGCTGGGGGCAGTGCTGCTGGCAGTTTCGCTGTACCTACCGGTGCGCTGGTTCGCCCGCCTGAAGGCGCGGCGGCGCGACATCACCTGGCTGAAGTACTTCTGAAAAGCGTTTTCACCCGGCGGCACGATGGTCTACCATGCCGGCCGCCGGTTTCCACCACGGAATCAATAGGGAATCCCAGGCCCGCCAATTCGGGCCAAACGGAACTGCCCCCGCAACTGTAGGTGCCGAGCCTGCTCCATCAATGCCACTGGGCCACGAACCCGGGAAGGCCGGAGCCAGGCCATGACGCACCAGTCAGGAGACCTGCCGGCCTACATTCACCAACCGGCGGGGTGTCCGGGATTGGCCATCAGTGTTGCCCCTGCCGCCAGCAGGGGCTCGGCGATGCCTGTCCGTGCGTTCCTCACCCGAACTGTCCGATAGGAGATCGCCCAGCATGCTGCCCCGTTTTGCCACTCTGCTCGCCGGCCTCGGCCTCACCGGCCTGGCCCAGGCTGCTGCCACCCACTACCCGCTTACGGTCGACAACTGCGGCAAGCCGCAAACCTTCGCCCAGGCGCCGCAACGCGCGGTCACCATTGGCCAGGCCAGCACCGAGATGCTCTACGCGCTGGGGCTGGGCGACAAACTGGCGGCCACCTCGCTGTGGTTCAACAATGTGCTGCCCGAGTACCAGGTGCAGAACGCCAAGGTGCCGCGCCTGGCCGACAACGAGCCCAGCTTCGAGGCAGTAGTGGGCAAGCGCCCGCAACTGGTGACGGTGCAGTTCGAATGGATGGTCGGTGCTCAGGGGGCGGTCGCCACCCGCGAACAGTTCGATGAGCTGGGCATCCCCACTTACCTGCTGCCATCGGACTGCGAAGGCAAGGACAACCTGGTGGGTGCCGACGGTACTCGCCTGCAGGCATTTCAGGTCGACACTATCTACAAGAGCGTCAGCCAGCTGGCGGCAATCTTCGACGTGCAGGACCGTGGCACGGCCCTGAATGCCGAGCTCAGAGGCCGCCTGGACAGTGCCAAGGCGCAACTGGCCGACAAGGACCTGTCCGCCACCTCGGCGCTGTTCTGGTTCTCCAGCGCCGACCTGCACATCGACCCCTATGTGGCGGGCCGTCAGGGGGTCGCCGATTTCATGCTGCGCACCCTTGGCGTGCGCAACGTGGTCGAGTCCAGCGAAGAATGGCCGACCGTAGGCTGGGAAACCTTGGCCAAGGCCAACCCCACCTGGCTGATCATTGCCCGCATGGACCGCCGCCGCTACCCCGCCGACGACTACCAGAAAAAGCTGGCATTCCTGCGTAGCGACCCGGTAACGCGCAACATGGACGCGGTGAAGCACGACCGCATCATCATCCTCGACGCCGACGCCATGCAGGCCGGCATTCGCTTGTTCAGCGGCCTGCAGACGCTGGCCGCCGCCTTCGCCAGCGGCAAAGCAGCCCAGTGATGATGCGCCTGCTACCCTGCATCGCCGTTGCCCTGGCCGCCCTGTTGGCGGCCCTGCTGGCCGGCACCGCCATCGGCGAAACCAACCTGTCGCCCGGCGTGGTCGGCCAGGTACTGGCCAACCACCTGTGGCAGGCCGGCTACCCGGTCGACCCGATCGACGCCGGCATCGTCTGGAACTACCGCCTGCCCCGCACCCTGGTTGCCGCGGCCTGCGGCGCCGGCCTGGCCACCTGCGGCGTGATCCTCCAGGCACTATTGCGCAACCCGTTGGCCGAGCCTTACCTGCTGGGGCTGTCTGCCGGCGCCTCGACCGGTGCGGTGCTGGTGGGCCTGCTGGGCTTCGGTAGCCTGGCGCTGAGCATGTCCGGCGGCGCGTTCATCGGTGCCCTGGCAGCGTTCGCTTTGGTACTGTTGCTGGCCCGGGCAGCCGGCCCCAGCAGCAACAATGCCCAGGTGATCCTTGCCGGGATCGCCGGCTCGCAACTGTTCAACGCCCTTACCGCCTTCCTCATCACCATGTCGGCCACTGCCGAACAGGCACGCGGCATCCTGTTCTGGCTGCTGGGCAACCTCAGTGGCGTACGTTGGCCTTCGGTGTGGCTGGCCGTGCCAGTTGTACTGTTCGGGCTGTTGGTGTGCCTGTGGCATCGCCGTGCCTTGGATGCCTTCACCTTCGGTGCCGACTCGGCGGCGTCGCTGGGCATCCCGGTGCGGCGTACCCAGTTGCTGCTGATCAGCTGCGCGGCGCTGGTGACCGCCGTGATGGTGTCCATCGTCGGCGCCATCGGTTTTGTCGGGCTGGTGATCCCCCATGCCCTGCGCCTGCTGCTCGGCCCCGGGCACAGCCGCCTGCTGCCCGCCAGCGCACTGGGCGGGGCACTGTTCCTGATTGCCGCCGACATCCTGTCGCGCATCTTGATCCCTGGCCAGGTGATCCCCGTGGGCGTAGTCACGGCTCTGCTCGGCGCACCGGTCTTCGCGCTGATCCTGGTCAGCCGCCGGGGGCGCCCATGACGGTCATGACGGCGCTACAGCTGGCCCCCTTGAGTTGCCAGAACCTGGGGCTGCAACTGGCCGGCAATACCGTGCTCAGTGATATCGAACTGAGCGTTGTCGCCGGTGAAACCCTGGGCGTCGTCGGCCCCAACGGTTCCGGCAAGTCCTCGCTGCTGAAGGTGCTGGCCGGGCTGCGCAAGCCAGGCAACGGCAGCGTGCAGTTGCTGGGCGAACCGCTGGCACGGTTGCCCCGCCGCCGTGTCGCCCAGGCCTTGGCGCTGGTCGAACAGCAGGCCGACACCCTCGATGCGATCAGCGTGTTCGATGCCGTTGCCCTGGGCCGCACCCCCTGGCTGTCGGTGCTGGCGCCGTTCTCCCGGGAAGACCGCGCGATCGTCGAGCAGGCCCTGGCCGACCTCGACGCTTTGCACCTGCGCGCACGCCTTTGGGGGTCGCTGTCCGGGGGCGAGCGCCAGCGGGTGCACATCGCCCGAGCCCTGGCACAGCGGCCGCAGGTGCTGCTGCTGGACGAGCCGACCAACCACCTGGATATCCAGCACCAGCTGAGCCTGTTGCAACAGGTGCAGGCCCTGCCGGTGACCACCCTGGTGGCCCTGCACGACCTCAATCAGGCGCTCACCTGCGACCGCGTCGCGGTGCTCGACAAGGGCCGCCTGGTCGCCCTCGGCAAACCGCTCGAGGTGCTCACCCCCGAGCGCCTGCTGAACACTTTCGGCGTGCATGCCCACTACCTCATCGACCCCTTCGACGGCGCGCACATCCTGCGTTTGCGCGCCCCCTGAACAGGAAGTTCTGCCTATGCCGCGCCCTGTCGCCCTGCTGCTCGCCAGCGCCCTGCTCGCGCCCCCTGCGCTGGCCGACTCCGCCCAATCGCAAAGCAACGGTTTTGTCGAGGATGGCCGCTGGAGCCTGCTCAACCGCAGCGTATTCGACCAGCGCGACTACAAGCATGGCGGGCGCAACAGTGCCGGGCGCAACGCCTACAAGCCGCGCGATGAACGTAGCGGCAAGGCCGAGGAATGGGCCTATGGCCTGATGGGCACCTTCCGGTCCGGTTTCACCCAGGGGCTGATCGGTGTCGGGGTCGACGCCCACGCCTACCTGGGCGTGCAACTCGACAGCGGCGGCGGGCGCGTGGGCAAGGCACGCTTGCTCGGGGTGGATAACGAGGGGCACCCGAAGAACGAATACAGCCGTGCCGGCGCAGCATTGAAACTGCGCATGGCCGATACCGTGCTGTCCTACGGTGAGCAACGGGTCAAGACCCCGGTGTTCAGTTCATCCGACAGCCGCCTGCTACCCGAGACAGCGACCGGGTTCTTCCTTGACAGCACCGAGTTCGACCACCTCAGGCTGGTGGCCGGGCACTTCAATGAAAACACCGACCGCAATGCATCCAGCCACGACCAGGGCTTCGTGGTGAACTACTCCAATGGCCGCCAAGGCAACAGCTTCGACCTGGCCGGCGTGGTGTGGAACCCCGGCGCCGCCTTCAGCGGCAGCCTGTACACCTCACGTTACCAGGACAGCTGGAACCAGCATTACCTGGGCAGCACCCTAAGCCATGCCCTGGATGAGCGCCGCAGCCTCACCCTCGACCTCAACCTTTACCGCACCACCGACACCGGCAAGGCGCTGTCCGGGCGCATCGACAACACCACCTGGAGCCTGGTCTCGCGTTACGACCATGGGCCGCACGGTTTCAGCCTGGGCTGGCAGCAGGTGGACGGCAACACGCCATTCGACTACGTGACCCGAGGGGCGATCTTCATTGCCAACGCGGTGCAGATGTCGGACTTCAACGCGCCGAACGAAAAGTCGTGGCAGGCGCGCTATGACCTGAACATGGGCGCCTACGGCGTGCCGGGGTTGAACCTGACGGCGTTGTACGTGCGCGGGTTCGATATCGACGGTACCCATGTCGACCCTGCGGGAGGGTATGCCTACCTAGGGTATGGCAAGGGGGGCAAGCATTGGGAGCGCGACCTGGAGGCACGGTATGTGGTGCAGAGCGGCAAGGCCAAAGGCACCGCGTTTTCGCTGCGGCATAACGTGCATCGGGGCAATACGGCACAGGCGGAGCTGGATGGGGACCAGATACGCTTGGCGGTGGAATGGCCGTTGGGGGGTGGGTTCTGATGTTTCGCGTTGCCTGAATGGGGCTGCATTGCAGCCCATCGCGACACAAGGCCGCTCCTACAGGGGATTCGCGCAAAGATCCGGCCAGGCGCGCTCCCTGTAGGAGCGGCCTTGTGTCGCGATGGGCCGCACAGCGGCCCCCAAAATACATCAGGCAACCACAACTGCCGTATAATCGGCAGCACTCACTGCCCAACCAGGCCACACCATGCCTCGCCTCCAGAAGTTGCTGTTGCCCCTGCTGCTGACTGCAGCCCTCACCGCCTGCGACCAGAAACCTTCCCGCGAAGAACAGATCCTGGCCCAGCTGCCGCTGCAGGATGCCTACACGCACAACATCGAGCGCATGGCCGCGCTGCTCGGCCGTACGCACCCGCAGCTGTCGCAGGCGACCATCCAGGGCGTGCTGCGCAAGCACCTGACGGTCGAGGACCAGCGCCAGGACCTGTTCCGCCTGTACAGCGAAAAGAACTTCAGCGATGCCGAGTTCGCCACCATCGTCGAGGCAACCCGGGACCCGGCGAAGGCCCGCGCCCTGGAAGACACCGAGGCCGGCAAACGCCTGAGCGAGAAGCTCACTGCCCTGATGCGCGAATCGGCCCGCGACGCAAAGGTGCAGGCCTTGGCGCAGCAGCGCATGCAACAGGTTGAAGACGAGCTGGACGCGCTGGAAAACGCAGGCTCCTGAACGCAGTTCCCCACTGCGCCCATAACGCGTAATGTTGCCCACATTTCGTAGCCGGTTTTTGATCACTCGAGGTCAGGATTGCCACACACCAAGCACGGACTGCGCCTGGATCTACGCACACTCATTCTGGTGCTTTGCGCCCTTACCGCCGTGGTGATGCTGTGCGCCAGCTATTTCGCCAGCTACCGGGTGCAACGCCAATTGCTGATCGACCACGCCCTGGAAGCCAACCGGGTGTATGCGATGAAGCTGGCCAGCATTACCGAGACTTTTATCGGCAACGCCTTGCAACAGCTGTCGTTCAGCGCGGGCGTGCAAGGCCGCCAGCTGGGTGACGCCGTCGCCCTGCAGGCGGAGGCCGAGCGTGTCCTGAGCCAGAGCATGGCCTTCAATTCCACGTTCGTGATCGATGCCAACGGGGTGCTGCTGGCGGTTTCTCCCGCCCCCTTGCGGCACCTGGTCGGCAGGCACATGCATTCTCCCGGTGTCCAGGAGGCGCTACAGGCGCGCCGCCCACTGGTGTCAACGCCCTACATTTCGGCGGCCAACAACCTGGTGGTAGCGCTGTCGCAACCCATTTACGACAGCAACGGCCGCTACCTGGGGTATGTCGGCGGCAGCCTGTACCTGCGTGAACACAACATTCTCAACAGCCTGCTGGGCGAGCATTTCTACAAGGACGGTTCCTACCTGTACGTGGTCGACCGCAACCGCCGTCTGCTGTACCACCCCGACAGTCAGCGGGTAGGTACGGTGGTTGAGGGCAATGCACTGATCGACCAGCTGGCGGGCCTGGGCAATGGTACCCGGCAATTGACCAACAGCCTCGGCGTGGAAATGCTCGCTGGATACGCCACCGTGCCCAGCGCCGGTTGGGGCGTGGTGGCGCAGCAGCCGCTGACCCAGACGGTGATGCCGCTGAGCCATCTGATCCTCAACGTGGTCGGCACCTCCGCGCCGTTGGCACTCGTGGGCAGCATGCTGCTGTGGTGGCTGGCCATGACCATCGCTCGGCCGCTGTGGCAGCTGGCCGCCGGCGCCCGCTCGATGGATCGGGCCGGCACTGCCGAACGCCTGCATCGGGTACCGGCCTGGTATTTCGAGGCGGCCGAGTTGAAGCGCGCGCTGCTGTTCGGGCTGAACCTGCTGCATGAACGCATCGGTCGGCTCAACCGCGACGCCCAGACCGACCCGCTGACCGGCCTGGGCAACCGCCGCAGCCTGGAGTTCAGCCTGTCGTTGCTGGAAGCCGAAGGCCGGCCGTTTGCGGCCATCGTGCTGGATGTCGACCATTTCAAGCGGGTAAACGACTGCCACGGGCACGAGGTGGGTGACCAGGTGTTGCGCCGGTTGGCGGAGCTGATGCGCCGCTGCTGCCGCGAGGGTGACCTGCTGTGCCGCACCGGCGGCGAGGAGTTCCTGATGCTGCTGCCGGGGGCTAGCCTGGACGTTGCGGCAGGGGTGGCCGAGCGGCTGCGGCTAACGGTGCAGGATACGCCGGTGGAGCCGGTGGGCGCGGTGACGGTGTCGCTGGGAGTGGCGCATTGGGATGGCGAGGCCGAGAGCGAACCGGGGGATGCGTTCAGCGAGGCTGACCGGGCGCTTTACCGGGCCAAGCAGGAGGGGCGCAATCGGGTGGTTGTTGCCTGAGCGCCCTTGCTTGCCTGTTCCGGCCTCTTCGCGGGTAAACCCGCTCCCACAGGTACCCCGTAGCCCTCAAGGGCGGTGCATAACCGGTAGGAGCGGGTTCACTCGCGAAAGGGCCGGAACACACAATAATGAATGGGCAGGTTGTAACATTCATTGTCATGAAACTGTCTTGTTCCAGTCATAGGATTGACCCCAACCTGACATTTTCACTTCATGGATGAACGTCTGATGCGTCGTGTGGTTTTCAATCAGAAAGGTGGCGTCGGCAAGTCCAGCATCGCCTGCAACCTGGCCGCAGCCAGTGCCGCCGAAGGCTACCGGACCTTGCTGGTCGACCTCGACCCGCAGGCCAATGCCACCTACTACCTGACCGGGCTGGTCAATGACGCCATTCCTTCCGGCATCGCCGATTTCTTCCGCCAGACCTTGTCGCCGGTCACCGCTGCCGGCAAGAAGCACCGGGTGGCGATCACCGAGACCCGCTACCGCAACCTGCACCTGGTCACCGCCAGCCCCGACCTCAGCGACCTGCAAGGCAAGCTGGATCGCAAGTTCAAGATCAACAAGCTGCGCAAGCTGCTGGTGGAGCTGGGCGAGGACTACGAGCGGATCTACATCGACACCCCACCGGCGCTCAACTTCTATACCTTCAGCGCGCTGGTAGCGGCCGAGCGGCTGTTGATTCCGTTCGACTGCGACAGTTTCTCGCGCCAGGCCCTGCACAACGTCATGGCCGAGGTCGAAGAACTGCGCCAGGACCACAACCCGGCGCTGCTGGTGGAAGGTGTTGTGGTCAACCAGTTCGCCGGGCGCACCGCACTGCACCAGACCCTGGTCGAGCAATTGCGCAGCGAGGGCATGCCGGTGCTGCCGGTATACCTTAGCCATTCGATCAAGATGCGTGAGTCGCACCATACCTCGGTGCCGCTGGTGCACCTGGCGCCGCGGCACAAATTGGCGCTGGAGTTCGTCGATTTGCTGGATGTACTGGAGCGCGCGGCCTGACAGAACCCCGGGGCGCAAAGCGCCGCAAAATATCAAGGCCGAAGCACTACCCGACCGTTCGTCCGGGTGGTAGATTCGCCGCCATGAAAACCACCCGGCATACCCGCACGCTGACCGCCTGGACGCTCTACGCCAGCGTCCTGTTCAGCCTGGTTCTGTGTGGCCTGCACCATGGCCAGATGGGTGGCCTGCGCCTGGCCGGCCTGGAAGGCGGTTTCTGCTCGATCAACAGCGAACACGGCGTAGCCATCGACCTGGAGGGCGCTGGCGGCGACCAGCACATGGCCCAGCTCGACTGCCCGGTGTGCTCCTCGTTCGGCCTGGCCGTGCCGCTCAGCAGCAGCGGCTGGTCGTTCACCCCGGCGCAAGCCGTGGCCACCTCGCCCATCGTGGTGCGCAGCTGGGCGCAACCGCCGCCGCGTTATCAACGCCCCGCCCTCAACCCCCGCGCCTCCCCTGCCACCTTCCCCGCAGCCGTACCTCATTTCGCCTGACCTCAGCCGGGCGCGCCTGACTGTGCGCGTTCGCGGTCAGCCATGACCTTTGCGTGGAAGACACACCAACATGCTTCGCAAAACCTCCCTGGTGCTCCTCATGGGCACCTGCAACCTTGCCTGGGCGGATGCTGCCCCGGTAGAACTGAGCGCCACCACCATCGACGGTGAACGCGACGCCCCCAGCGGCGTGCAACTGGACGAGCCGATCCGCACTGGCTCGCGCCTGGGCCTCACCGCGCGGGAAACGCCAGCCTCGGTCAGCGTCTCGGACCGCCGCCTGATCGAAGAGCGCGGCGCCAAGGACAGCCAGGACGTGATCAACGCCATGACCGGCGTCAACGCCTCGGCCAACCCGGGCTTTGGCGGCTTCGTCGCCTACCGCGGCTTCACCCAGAACCAGGTCACCCAGTTGTACAACGGCATCAACCTGGGCTACAGCAGCGCCACCCGGCCAGTGGATGCCTGGGTACTCGACCGCGTCGAATTGATTGGCGGCCCGTCGTCGTTCCTGCATGGTGCCGGTGCTGTCGGCGGCTCGATCAACTACATCACCAAGTTGGCCAGCCGCGATCAGCAGACCATCGACGGCCGTATCCGCCATGGCAGCTTCGACGACAGCGAAGTGGCGTTCGGCATCAACCAGGCTCTGGCCAGCAACCCCGCCGATGCCCACCACTTCATGCGCCTGGACTTCAGCCGCGGGCATGGCAACGGCTACATCGACCGCAACGAACGGCACACAGACAGCCTGGCTTTTTCGTTGCTGAGCGACCTCACGCCCAACCTCACCCACACCCTGGCCCTGGAATACCAGGAAGACCGCGAAGACAGCCCTTACTGGGGCTCGCCGATCCTGCCCGGGCGCAGCACGATGAAGATCGACAACAGCCGCCGCTTCGAAAACTACAACGTCGGCGACGGCCGCTATGAGCAGCGGGTACGCTGGCTACGCTCGATCCTCGACTACCAGCTCAGCGACAGCACCAGCGTGCAGAACACGCTGTACCACTACAACGCCCAGCGCGACTACCGCAACCTCGAACGCTACAGCTACACCAGCGATGGCAAGGTACGACGCAGCAGCCCTTACCTGCAGCGCCACGACCAGAACCTGCTGGGTGACCGCATCGAGCTGCGCCACGACAACCAGCTGTTCGGCCTGGCCAGCCAGTGGTCGCTTGGGCTGGAGTACTCGCGCATGCGCCAGACCCTCTACCCCACCTCGAGCAGCTGGAGCGATGTGGTCGATGCCGAGCACTTCGCCCCCGGCAGCTTCGACGACATCCCCGGGGTGAATGCCGGCCTGACCAAGCAACGCCGTCACGAGGTGACCAACCGCGCGGTGTTTGCCGAAAACCGCCTGCAACTCACCGAACGCCTGGCCCTGCTGACCGCCCTGCGCTACGACTACCTGGACATGCAGGTGACCAACTACGGCGCGGTGACGCCAACCTCGCCGGCGTTCTTCGAACGCCGCTGGGAACCGCTTTCCGGGCGTATCGGCCTGACTTATGCGCTGACCCCGTCCGCCAGCGTCTATGCGCAGTACAGTACCTCTGCCGACCTGCCGGCAGGCTCGCTGGCGGCGGCGACCTATTCCAACGTCGGGATGTTCGACCTGTCCAAGGGTGAGCAGTGGGAAGTGGGCAGCAAGTTCGACTTTCTCGACGGGCGCGGTGCGGCCACGCTGGCGCTGTACCAGATCGTGCGCAAGGACTTTGCCGTGCGCGACTCCAACGACGCCAACCTCACGGTCCAGGCCGGGCAGCAGACCTCGCGTGGCGTCGAGCTGTCCGGGCGCCTGCAGGTGACGCCGAAGCTGCTGGCCGAGGCCAACTATGCCTATGTCGATGCGCAGTACGACGAGTTCAACGAGGCGGTCAACGGCGTGTCGGTGTCGCGCAAGGGCAACGCACCGGTGAACGTACCGGCCAACGTCGCCAACCTGTGGCTGACCTACAGCCTGACCCCAGCGTGGTCGGTGGGGGCAGACGGGCGCTACGTGGGTTCGGTGTATGCCGACAACGCCAACAGCCTCAAGGCCCCGGCCTACACCCTGTTCGGTGCATTCGCCCGCTACCGGCTGGATGAACACACCACGCTCACCGGTCGGGTACGCAACCTGACCGACGAGGTGTATGCCAAGCAGGCCTACAACAGCCAGTACTACATGGGGCCGCCGCGCACCTTCGAACTGGCGCTGGACATGCGCTTCTGAGCGCATGGCCTGTCTTGCATGAACATCCCGGCCTGCATTGGCTCTTGTGGGAGCGGCCTTGCGTCGCGAAAGGGTCGCAGAGCGGCCCCGGCGATGTCAGTAGCGAAGCTGCAATCGAGGGGCTGCTGCGCAGCCCTTTCGCGACACAAGGCCGCTCCTACAGTGGACCGTGCCAAGCGAACAGCTCGCGGTTGAATCAGGTATCCCGAGGTCGCCCTCGACAAAGCGTCCTCCAGCACCCGGCGATCTACTGGCAAGCACAACAATGATGGCGCTGCACGACAGCGCCACTTTCATCATGCCTGCCAATGGAATCGGAGAGCACTCGCATGCCCACACCTCACGAGGTATCCCCCGCCACCCTGCGCCGGGTGATCGCCGCCTCGGCCATCGGCAATTTCGTCGAATGGTTCGACTTCGCCGTCTACGGCTTTCTCGCAACCCTGATCGCCAGCCAGTTCTTCGCCAGCGAAGACGCCAGCGTGGCCTTGCTCAAGACCTTTGCGGTGTTCGCCGTGGCCTTCGCCCTGCGCCCGCTGGGCGGCATCGTGTTCGGCGCGCTGGGTGACCGCCTGGGGCGCAAGCGCATCCTGTCGCTGACCATCCTGCTGATGGCCGGCTCCACTACCCTCATCGGCCTGCTGCCGACCTACGCCAGCATCGGCCTGGCAGCCCCCGCGCTGCTGACCCTGGCGCGCTGCCTGCAGGGCTTTTCTGCCGGTGGCGAGTATGCCGGGGCCTGCGCCTACCTGATGGAGCACGCGCCCAACGACAAGCGCGCCTTCTATGGCAGCTTCGTGCCGGTGTCGACCTTTTCCGCCTTTGCCTGCGCGGCGGTGATCGCTTATGGCCTGGAAGCCAGCCTGTCGGCCGAGGCGATGAATGCATGGGGTTGGCGCATCCCGTTCCTGATCGCCGCGCCGTTGGGGCTGGTCGGCCTGTACCTGCGCTGGCGCATGGAAGAAACACCGGCGTTCCGCGAAGCCATCGCCCAAGGCAAGGAGCATGAACATTCGCCGCTCAAGGAAACCCTGCACAACCATGGCCGGGCGATCCGCAACCTGGGGGCTTTCATCTCGCTGACCGCGCTGTCGTTCTACATGTTCACCACCTACTTCGCCACCTACCTGCAACTGGTCGGCAACCTGACCCGCGCGCAATCGCTGCTGGTGACCACCGTGGCTCTGCTGTTCGCCGCTGTCGGCTGCCCGCTGGCCGGGGCGTTCTCGGACCGCGTGGGGCGACGCAAGACCATCGGCTTTACCTGCCTGTGGGTGATGCTGTGCGTGTTCCCGGCGTACTGGCTGGCCAGTTCCGGCTCGATGCCCGGTGCACTGCTGGGAGTGATCCTGCTGGCGGTCGGAGCGCTGTGCAGTGGCGTGGTCACGGCGGCATTGCTGTCGGAAAGCTTCCCCACCCGCACCCGCTATACCGCTTCGGCAATTACCTACAACGTGGCCTATACGCTGTTTGGCGGCACTGCGCCGCTGGTGGCGACCTGGCTGATCGGGCAGACCGGCAGCAGCCTGGCACCGGCGTTCTACCTGGTGGTGATTGCGCTGGTGGCGTTGGTGGGTGGTTTAGCGTTGCCGGAGACTTCGCGGATTTCGTTGCATGATGAGGCTGGGGGCGACGGTGCAAGGGCTGGGGCTCGTCGTACTGTTTGAGAATTTGGGGCCGCTTTGCGGCCCATCGCGACACAAGGCCGCTCCTACAAGGGATCGCGTCAATTTGCGGCTGATGCGGTCCCCTGTAGGAGCGGCCTTGTGTCGCGATGGGCTGCAAAGCAGCCCCAAAACGCTCACCCCTCCTGCACCTCTTCGCGCCGATACGCCCACTGATACAACGCAGGCAACACCAGCAAGGTCAGTGCGGTGGACGACAGAATCCCGCCAATCACAACGGTCGCCAGCGGCCTTTGCACCTCGGCCCCGGTCCCGGTAGCCAAGGCCATCGGGATGAACCCCAGCGACGCCACCAGTGCCGTCATCAGCACCGGCCGCAAGCGCGTCAGCGCGCCCTCCTCGACCGCTGCCCGCAGCGTGCGCCCCTCCTCCCGCAAGCTACGGATAAAGGCGATCATCACCAGCCCGTTGAGCACCGCCACCCCTGACAAGGCAATGAACCCCACGCCAGCGGATATGGACAACGGAATGTCCCGCAACCACAGCGCCAGCACCCCACCGGTAAGGGCGAACGGGATGCCGGTGAACACCAGCAGGCCATCCCTGAGGTTGTTGAACATCATCAGCAACAGCGCCATGACCAACAGCAAGGCCACCGGCACCACCACCTGCAGGCGCTCGGCCGCCGACTGCAGCTGCTCGAACTGGCCGCCCCAGCGGGTCCAGTAACCCGGCGGTATCTGCACCTGCTGGATCAGCGTCTGTTCTGCCTCCTCGACGAACGAGCCCAGGTCACGCCCGCGCACGTTGGCACTGACCACCACCACCCGCTTGCCGTCCTCGCGGCTGACCTGGTTCGGCCCCAGCTGCAGTTTCAGCGTGGCCACCTGCGACAGCGGAATGAAGCCGATTTGCCCGGCACCCGCAGCAGCACTGGCCGGCACCGGAATCAGCAGGCTGGCCAGCCCGTCGACATCGGTGCGCAGGGTTTCCGAAAGGCGCACCACCATGTCGAAACGGCGGTCACCTTCGTACAGCGTGCCGGCCGTGCGGCCACCCACGGCAATGGCAATGGCGTCCTGCACATCGCCGACGTTCAGGCCATGGCGGGCCGCCTTGTCGCGGTCGATATCGATGGTCAGCACCGGCAGGCCGGTAGTCTGCTCGACCTTTACCTCGGACGCGCCCGGCACGCCTTGCAGGCTGCTGGCGATCTGCGCTGCGGTGCGGTTGAGCACGTCCATGTCATCACCGAACAGCTTCACCGCCACATCGCTGCGCACCCCGGAAATCAGCTCGTTGAAGCGCAGCTGGATCGGCTGCGACAGCTCGTGGTTGCTGCCCGGCACGCTGGCGGCGGCACGTTGTACCTCGGCGATCAGCTCATCACGCGGCTTGCCCGGGTCGGCCCATTGCTCACGCGGGCGCAGCATCACATAGGCGTCGGAAATGTTCGGCGGCATCGGGTCGGAGGCGATCTCGGCGGTGCCGGTGCGGGCGAACACCCGTTCCACTTCCGGCACCTGGGCGATGATCGCCTGTTCCAGGCGCTGCTGCATGTCGACCGACTGCGACAGGCTGGTGCCCGGCACGCGCAGGGCCTGCAGGGCAAAGTCGCCTTCGCTGAGGCTGGGGATGAACTCGCTGCCCATGCGGCTGGCCATCACCCCGGACAACAACACCAAGGTTGCGGCGGCAGCGAATGCCAGCTTGCGCCGGCCCAGCACCCAGGCCAGCACCGGGGCATAACGCCGACGCGCCGTGCGCATTACCAGGCCCTCCTCTTCCTTGACCTTGCCGGTGACGAACAGGGCAATGGCCGCCGGCACGAAGGTTACCGAGAGGATCATGGCACCAAGCAGGGCGATGACCACGGTAAAGGCCATAGGGTGGAACATCTTGCCCTCCACCCCGGTCAGGGCAAAGATCGGCAGGTACACCACCATGATGATCAGCTGGCCGTAGATCAGCGGCCGGCGCGCCTCACGGGCGGCAGCGAACACTTCATGGAAGCGCTCGGTGCGGGTCAGCATGCGGCCATGGCGTTGCTGGGCGTGGGCCAGGCGGCGGATGGCGTTCTCCACGATCACCACCGCGCCGTCGACGATGATGCCGAAGTCCAGTGCGCCCAGGCTCATCAGGTTGGCGCTGACCTTGTTGCTGAACATGCCGGTGAAGGTGAACAGCATCGACAACGGAATGACCATGGCGGTGATCAATGCAGCGCGGATGTTGCCCAGGAACAGGAACAACACGGCGATGACCAGGATGGCGCCCTCGACCAGGTTCTTCTTCACCGTGGCGATGGCCTTTTCCACCAGGTTGGTGCGGTCGTACACCGTCACCGCTACCACGCCCTTGGGCAGGTTGCGGTTGATCTCGACCAGCTTGGCGGCGACCGCCTGGGCCACCGTGCGGCTGTTCTCGCCAATCAGCATGAACACCGTGCCCAGCACCACTTCCCGGCCGTTTTCGGTGGCCGCGCCCGAGCGCAGCTCTTCGCCCAGGCCGACCTGGGCAACATGGCTGACGCGGATTGGCGTGCCATCGACACTGGAGATGACGATATTGGCGATGTCCTCGGCCGACGCCACCTGGCCTGGCGCGCGAATCAGCAACTGCTCGCCATTGCGCTCGATGTAGCCGGCGCCGACGTTGGCGTTGTTGCGCTCCAGCGCCGCGATCAGGTCGTTGAGGGTGAGTTTGTAGGCCGCCAGGCGCTTGGGCTCCGGCGCAATCAGGTACTGCTTGGCATGGCCGCCAATGCTGTTGACCTCGGCCACCCCGGGCACGTTGCGCAACTGCGGCTTGATGATCCAGTCCTGAATCACCCGCAAGTCGGTCGGGGTGTAGGGTGTGCCGTCCTCCTTCAGCGCGCCCTGCTCGGTTTCCACCGTCCACAGGAAGATTTCACCCAGCCCGGTGGAAATCGGCCCCATGCCCGCTTCGATGCCGGCGGGCAACTGCTCACGCGCCACTTGCAGGCGCTCGTTGACCAGTTGGCGGGCGAAGAACAGGTCGGTGCCGTCGTCGAAAATGACCGTGACCTGCGACAGGCCCGAGCGCGACAGCGAGCGGGTCTGCTTGAGCCCGGGCAGGCCGGCCATGGCGGTCTCGATGGCGAAGGTGATGCGCTGCTCGGTCTCCAGCGGCGAATAGCCGGGCGCGGCGGTATTGATCTGCACCTGGACGTTGGTAATGTCCGGTACAGCGTCGATCGGCAGTTTCTGGTAGCTGTGGATACCCACCGCGGCCATCAGGACCACGGCCAGCATCACCACCAGGCGCTGCTCGATGGCGAATTGGATCAGGCGTTCGAACATGCAGGCGTCCCCGTGATCAATGGCTATGCTCGGCCGAGCCCTTGCCCAGCTCGGACTTGAGGACAAAGCTGCCGGCAGCGGCCACCTGGGTTCCGGCGGCAAGGCCGGTGGTGATTTCCACCTGGCCGGCGTCGCGGCGGCCGGCCTTCACCGGGCGGGCCTCGAAGCCTTCCTCGGTACGGGCAAACACCACGGTCTGCTCTTCCCAGGATTGCAATGCGCTTTCCGGTACCACCACGGCGGCGTTGAAGCGTTCGACGCTGACCGCGACGTTGACGAACAACCCATGGCGCCAGGCGCCGTTGGGGTTGGCCAGCGTGGCGCGGACAGTGGCGGCACGGTTCTGCTCGCCGAGCAGGCTGCCGACATAGTTGACCTTGCCCTCGACCCGGGCACCCAGGTCCGGCGCGCTGACCGTGACATTGCGGCCGGTGGTCACCTTGTCCAGGTCGCGCGGGGCGACGGCGAAGGTGGCCCAGACCCGGCTCAGGTCAGACAGGGTGAAGGCATTGCTGGTCTCATCGACCACCTCACCCACGGTCAGGTGCTTTTCCACCACCACTGCATCGAACGGCGCGCGCAGTTCATAGCGGTTGCCGGCGCCGGCCGGGCCCACGGCGGCGACCTTCTGCCGGGCGTTGGCCAAGGCAATCTCCGCTTCCTGCAAGGCCTGGCGGGCCTGCAGGTAATCCTGCTCGGCGCTGATCCGCTCCTGCCACAGCTGCTGTTCGCGCTGGAAGGTCAGGCGCGCCAGTTCCAGGCGGCGCTGGGCAGCCTGTTGTTCGCTGCGCAGGTCGGAAATCTGCTGGCTGGCAATTACCGCCAGCACCTGACCACGCTTGACCGCCTGGCCCAGTTCGGCTTGCACCGACTCGACCACACCGGGCACGCGTGGCACGACGTGGGCAGTGCGGTCCTCGTCGAAGCGGATTTCACCCGGGAAGCTGATGGCGGTGCCCAGTTCACGAGGGCCAGCATCGGCCAGTTGCACACCGGCAGCTTCGATCTGGGCGATGGACAGGTGCAACTTGCCCGCCTCTTCTTCGTGACCTTCGCCGGCCTGTTCCTCGCCGTGGCCATGGCTTTCTTCGCCGTGGTCGTCGTGCCGGGCTTCAGTGCTCGATGCGTTGCCGAGGTTGCCGGTCCAGGCCAGGCCACCGAGGCCGAGCGCGGCAATGGCGGCAGCCAGAAGGGCTATCTTGCGTGGATTAGTCATTGTTGCTCCTGCTGTTCAATTTGTTGCGCAGGCCATCGAGGTCGCCATAGATCCGCTCGACCTGCGCCCGCGCGTCGGTCGCCGAGGCCAGCGCCTCGAGGTACAGCCCGCGCGCCTCGATCAGCGTGCGCTGGGCGTCGAGCACATCGAGAAAGGCAAACTTGCCCATTTCGAAACCGCGTGTGGCGGTGTCCACGGCCTGCTGGGCAGAAGGCAGGATGGTGCGGTCATAGGCCTGCACTTCCTGCATGGCCGTGGCCCACTGGCTGACGGCGCTGCGGGTTTCACTGCGCAGGCGCAGCTCCACGGCGTTGCGCAGGTCACGCGCCTGGTCGGCACGGCGGGCCGCGGCCAGCACGTTGCCCTGGTTGCGGTCGAACAGCGGCAAGGGCATCGACAGGCCCACCACATTGACCCGCTCGCGGTCTTCGCGGCTGTACTGGCTGCCAAGGCTGACTGTGAGGTTGGGAATACGCAGGGCCTTTTCCGATCCCAGGGACGCTTCGCCGCGCTCGACCTGGGCGGCGGCCAGGCGCCATTCGGCCGTTTGCTCGACCTGGTCTAGCAGGGCATCGGCGCTGGGTACATCACCGGGGGACAGGTTGGTTGCCTGCAACTGGTCGAAGCTTGCCAGCGGGCTGCCGGTCAACCGTGCCAGGGCCTGGTAGGCCACACTGCGCTGGGTTTGCGCACGGCGCACTTCAGCCTGGGCCTGGGCCAACTGCACTTGGGCCCGGGTGGCCTCAACGGGCGATGACTGGCCAGCGGTCACCCGCCCCTGCACCACTCGCAGCCCACGCTCGGTCAACGCCTGCGATTGCTGCGCCAAATCCAGCGCGGTCTGTGCGCGCAGGGCCGCGTGGAAGGCCTGTATCACATCGGCGCGCAGGCCGTTGCGCTGGCGTTCCAGGCCCAGCTGGGCAATGGCCTGGCCAGCACCGGCCACAGCGACACGTGCGCCACGCTTGCCGCCCAGCTCCAGCGGTTGGCTAAGGGTGACCGTGGTGGTGCTGGTGTCACGGCGGGTGTCCTCGACCTCCCAGGACAGCTCCGGGTTGGGGATCAGCCCGGCCTGGCGCCGTTCGCCATCGGCAATGCCGATTTCCCGTCCGGCTGCGGCCAGCTCCGGGTTCTGAGCAAAGGCGGCGTCTAGCGCCTGGGGCAGGCTCAGGCTCTGGCTGGCCTGGGCAGTGCCGGCGCCAGCCAGCAACAGGCAGAGCAAGGCGGTCTTGCGGGGGATGGGCACGAAACAGGTCCTCGTCGGCGAGATTTGCCGAGGGACTGTAGAAAGCCGCGCTTATCGGGGCGGTGGCGGGAAAATTACAATTTTGTAATCCAGTCCGCGTTTCTCTTTGTAGGAGCAGCCTTGTGCTGCGAAAAGGCCGGTACTGCCACAGCAGATGTAATGGCATTGCCGGCCTCTTCGCAGCACAAGGCTGCTCCTACAGAGGTGTGTACATGCTGAGGGTTCGATAATCGCCCACTTTCCCGGAACAGCGGTTTAGTCCAATTGACTAAACTAACCAGGCGGTACAAAACTAGGAAGCATCCAACAACAACAAAGCGATGCCCGTCATGAAGCCCCTTATTCTCGTACTCAACGGCCCCAACCTGAACATGCTGGGCACCCGCGAGCCTGCCCAGTACGGCCACGAAACCCTCGCCGACCTGGCCCAGGGTTGTGCCGACACCGCCCATTCCCTCGGCCTGGAAATCGAATTCCGCCAAACCAACCACGAAGGCGAACTGATCGACTGGATCCATGCCGCCCGTGGCCGCTGCGCCGGCATCGTGATCAACCCCGGCGCCTGGACCCACACCTCGGTGGCCATCCGCGATGCCCTGGTGGCCGGCGAAGTGCCGGTTATCGAAGTGCACCTGTCCAACGTGCACAAGCGCGAACCGTTCCGTCACCTGTCGTTCATATCGTCCATCGCCGTCGGGGTCATCTGCGGCCTGGGCAGCCATGGCTATCGCATGGCCATCAGCCACTTTGCCGAAATGTTGCAGGAGCGCAGCGCATGAGCCAGCAAGCCATCCTCGCCGGCCTGATCGGCCGCGGCATCCAGCTGTCGCGCACCCCTGCCCTGCACGAACACGAAGGTGATGCCCAGGCGCTGCGCTACCTGTACCGGCTGATCGATGCCGACCAGCTGCAACTGGATGACAGCGCCCTGCCCAGCCTGCTCGATGCCGCCCAGCACACCGGTTTCACGGGGCTAAACATCACCTACCCGTTCAAGCAGGCGATCCTGCCGTTGCTCGACGAACTGTCGGACGAAGCCCGCGGCATCGGTGCGGTGAACACCGTGGTGCTCAAGGACGGCAAGCGGGTCGGCCACAACACCGACTGCCTGGGCTTTGCCGAAGGCTTGCGTCGTGGCCTGCCGGATGTGGCACGGCGCCAGGTAGTGCAGATGGGTGCCGGTGGCGCAGGTTCGGCCGTGGCCCATGCCCTGCTGGGTGAAGGGGTCGAGCGGCTGGTACTGTTCGAAGTGGACGTGGCCCGTGCACAGGCCCTGGTGGACAACCTGAATGCCCATTTCGGTGCCGGGCGCGCCGTGGTCGGCAACGACCTGGCCACGGCCCTGGCCGAGGCGGACGGGCTGGTCAACACCACACCGGTGGGCATGGCCAAGCTGCCGGGCACACCGCTGCCGGTGGAGCTGCTGCATGCTCGCCTGTGGGTGGCGGAGATCATCTACTTCCCGCTGGAGACCGAACTGCTGCGCGCCGCCCGGGCACTGGGGTGCCGCACCCTGGATGGCAGCAACATGGCCGTGTTCCAGGCGGTGAAGGCGTTCGAGCTGTTCAGCGGGCGCCAGGCGGATGCGGCGCGGATGCAGGCGCACTTTGCCAGTTTCACCTGACGGATCGGTGTTGGCTTCTTCGCGGGTAAACCCGCTCCCACAGGGATCGCACAGTCTGCAAGCGGTGCAGTACCTGTGGGAGCGGGTTCATCGAGTCGTCGAACCGCCGCGAAGAGGCCGGCACTGACAACTCACCCTTTCTCATCCAGCAACGCCTGTATCACCTGCTCCTGCCCACCATAATCCCCCTCGCCAAAGTGCACATGACGCACCTGCCCCTTGCGGTCGACAAAGTAGTGTGCCGGCCAGAACTGGTTGCCCCAGGCATTCCACACCTTGTAGTCGTTATCCACCGCCACCGGGTAACCGATCCCCAGGCTGGCCACCTTGTCACGCAAGGTGCCCACATCGTGCTCGTAGTCGTACTCCGGGGTGTGCACACCGACCACCACCAGGCCCTGGTCGGCATAGCGCCGCGCCCATTCGTTCACATGCGGCAGGCTGCGCCGGCAGTTGATGCAGTCCCAGGTCCAGAAGTCCACCAGCACCACCTTGCCCTTGAGCCCGGGGCCATCCAGCGGTGCCGAGTTCAGCCACTGGCTGGCGCCGGACAGCGACGGCATGGCACCGTAGCTGTCGCGGGCCATCAGGTGCCCGCCCAGACCCAGGCCCGCCAGCGCCAGGGCAATGCCGCCAACCTTCAACAACAAGCGGCGATCAATTCTCATGGCAACCGCCGGTGGCATAGGTGCGGTACTGCACGCTCTGCTGCTGGCCCTTGGAGTCGAGGTAATCCATGCGGGTGTTCACCAGGCCACAGGCGTCGCTCTGGTCATCCTGTATCGACAGCACTTTCTTCACATCCAGGTGGTCACCGTAGCGGTACTGCATGACCCCGCTGTCGTCCATCGGCATGGTGGAGGCCTGGGCGGCAATGGCGCCGAAGCTGAGCACGGCAAGCAGGCTGGCACGGGCGAAGGTATTGAAGTTCATGGCATCTCTCCTGTGTAACGCTTGAGGGTGGGGAGTTGTGCTCCCCGGTCGAGAGCCATTTCACGCCGGCCAGGTATCCCGTATGTGTCGCCCGAAGCTGTGATGTGCTTCCTCCTGTGTCTGTACACCTGCCAGATACACTGCAATACAATCCCCCGCAGGCAAGCGCGAACGCGCTCGGTACACTGCGCCCATCCCCTCTTGCACAGGAACGCAGCGCATGGAACACGTCGATCACATCCTGATCGTCGACGACGACCGCGAAATCCGCGAACTGGTCGGCAACTACCTGAAGAAGAACGGACTGCGCACCAGCATCGTCGCCGACGGTCGGCAGATGCGCGCCTTTCTCGAAGCCAACAGCGTCGACCTGATCGTCCTGGACATCATGATGCCTGGCGACGACGGCCTGCTGTTGTGCCGCGAGCTGCGCGCCGGCAAGCACCGCAATACCCCGGTGCTGATGCTGACCGCCCGCAACGACGAAACCGACCGCATCATCGGCCTGGAAATGGGCGCCGACGATTACCTGACCAAGCCGTTCTCGGCCCGCGAACTGCTGGCCCGCATCAACGCCGTGCTGCGCCGTACGCGCATGCTGCCGCCCAACCTGACCATCAGCGAAAGCAGCCGCCTGCTAGGCTTCGGCCAGTGGCGGCTGGACACCACCGCGCGCCACCTGCTCGATAGCGAAGGCACCCTGGTAGCCCTGAGCGGTGCCGAATACCGCCTGCTGCGGGTGTTTCTCGACCACCCGCAGCGGGTGCTCAGCCGTGAGCAGTTGCTCAACCTGACCCAGGGCCGCGAAGCCGACATCTTCGACCGCTCCATCGACCTGCTGGTCAGCCGCCTGCGCCAGCGCCTGGGTGACGACGCCCGCGAACCCAGCTGCATCAAGACCGTGCGCAGCGAGGGCTACGTGTTCTCGCTGCCGGTGCAACTGCTCGAGTCGCCATCATGAAGTGGCCACGTACCCTGGCCTCGCGCCTGGCACTGATCTTCTTCACCGGCCTGGTGCTGGCCTACGGCCTGTCGTTCGGCCTGCAAGCGTACGAGCGCTACATCAGCAGCCGCTCGATGATGCTCAGCACCCTGGAGCAGGACGTGGCCACCTCGGTGGCCATCCTCGACCGCCTGCCCGCGGCCGAGCGCGCCGCCTGGCTGCCGCGTCTGGAGCGGCGTACCTACCGCTACCGGCTGGACCAGGGCCTGGCGGGCGAAGCCATGCCGACCAGCGACCCGCCCATGGCCGCGGACTCGATCGTCAAGGCCATTGGCGCCGACTATCGCCTTTCCTTCCAGGAAATCCCCGGCCCGAATGCGCACTTCCAGGCCCACCTTACCCTCGCCGATGGCGCTCCGCTGACCATCGACGTAACCCCATCGCCGGTCCCGGTGGCACGTTGGCTGCCCGTGGTGTTGCTGATCCAGTTGGCCGTGCTGTTGCTATGCACCTGGCTGGCGGTACGACTGGCGATCGGCCCGCTGACCCGCCTGGCCCGTGCGGTGGACAACCTCGACCCGGACAAGCCTGGCGTGCAGCTGGATGAGAGCGGCCCGCGCGAGGTGCGCTACGCCGCCGTGGCCTTCAACGCCCTGCAGGCGCGCATCGCAGCCTACCTCAAGGAACGTATGCAGTTGCTAGCGGCCATCTCCCACGACCTGCAAACACCGATCACGCGCATGAAGCTGCGTGTCGAAGTGATGGACGAAGGGGTGGAAAAGGACAAGCTGTGGAGCGACCTGGGTGAAATGGAACACCTGGTGCGCGAAGGCGTGGCTTATGCCCGCAGCATGGACACCAGCACCGAGGCCCCGTGCCGGGTCAACCTCGATGCCTTTCTCGACAGCCTGGTGTTCGACTACCAGGACAGTGGCGCCCAGGTCGAGCGCCATGGCAGCAGCGGCAGCCTGCTGGAAACCCGCCCGCATGCCCTGCGCCGGGTGCTGGTGAACCTGGTGGACAATGCCCTCAAGTTTGCCGGTGCTGCCGAACTGGAGGTGTGCCGCGAGGGCGACAGCACCGTGATCCGCGTGCTCGACAACGGGCCAGGCATACCCGGCGGCGAACTGGATGAAGTGCTCAAGCCGTTCTATCGCGTGGAAGGTTCACGCAACCGCAGCACCGGCGGCACCGGGCTGGGATTGGCGATTGCCCACCAGCTGATCCAGGCCATGGGCGGCCGACTGACCCTGAGCAACCGCGCAGGCGGTGGGCTGTGCGCGCAGATCGAGCTGAAGTAAGGCAATCTCAGGTAGGAGCGGCCTTGTGTCGCGATCGGGCCGCAAAGCGGCCCCGGCAATTCATGCGGCGAAGCTGAAAACCTGGGGCTGCTTCGCAGCCCATCGCGACACAAGGCCGCTCCTACAGGGACTGCGGCGCTTGAGCGACTTCTACAATCCGATACACAACCCCACCACCGCCGACACACTGCAGATACCCCACCCCGACACACTCCCGGTCACACAACCACACCCGGGAGCCTCCCTGATGAAACCCCTCACCCTTCCCTCCGGCTGGAAGCTGTTCGCCACGCTCGCCGGCCTGACCCTGGCGATGACCGCCGTGGTCCTGGCCAGCCAACCTGATCCGGACGGCCTGCGCAGCGCGATCCGTGCCACTGCGCGCAGCTCCTTCGCGCTATTCCTGCTGGCCTTTCTGGCCTCGTCGCTGGTGACCTTGCTGCCTGGCACCAGCAGCCGCCGCATCCTCCAGGAACGGCGCTATCTGGGGTTGGCATTCGCCTTTTCCCACACCGTGCACGGCGTACTGATCTACCGCTATGCCCAGCAATTCCCCGAGCTGTTCTGGGCCGGCCGCACGTTCACTTCCAGCCTGCCCGGCACCCTCGGCTACCTGTTCCTGCTGCTGCTCACCATCACCTCGTTCAAGGCCCCGATGCGCCTGTTGGGTGGCCGTGCCTGGCAGGCCCTGCACAGTACCGGCATGTGGGTACTGGCCGCGGTGTTCTGCCTGTCGTTCTACAAACGCATTCCCATGGGCGGCTGGTACCCGCTGGCGTTCGCCCTGATGTTCAGCGCCATCGCCGTCAAGCTCACCGCCAAGCTGGCCCGCCAGCAACGCCGTAACGCCCGTGCCCTTTCCTGAAGAGAGAAACCAGCATGACCACCTTGACCCGCACCCTGACCACCTTCGACCGCTTCGGTACCTGGAGCGCCGACCTGCCGTTGCGGCTGTTTCTGGCCTGGGAGTTTTTCGAATCCGGCTGGGAGAAATTCAATGGCAGCAACTGGTTCGCCGACCTGCAGGCGAACTTCCCGTTCCCCTTCAACCTGCTGCCTGCAGAGCTGAACTGGCAGCTGTCGATGTGGGCGGAGCTGATCCTGCCGTTACTGCTGTTGTTGGGGCTGGGTACCCGGCTGGCCTCGTTGGGGCTGATGGTGGTGACCGTGGTGGCGATTGCCGCGGTGCATTGGCCGGCGCACTGGTCGAGCCTGGCCGAACTGGCCCAAGGTTATGCCATTACCGACCAAGGCTTTGGCAATTACAAGCTGCCGCTGATCTACCTGGTGGCGTTGCTGCCACTGCTGCTGAAAGGGGCTGGGCGGTTGAGCCTGGATCATTGGCTCAGAGGGCGGTTCTGCAGGTGATATTGCCGGGCTGCGTTGCAGCCCATCGCGACACAAGGCCGCTCCTACAGGGGATCACGTACCTCTGTAAGAGCGGCCTTGTGTCGCGATAGGGGCGCAAGGCGCCCCCGTACCCGCACTCAACATGTACCGATGATGACCCCCTGCTCGCGCAGCCCCTCCAGCAACGCCACCCCCTCTTCCACAGCACCGCCCAACGCCTGCAACCGAGCCCGCCCACTGCCCTGTTCCAGCGCCAGCAACCGGTACGCCAGCGGCGCCAGGCGCGCGAAGCGCACCTTCAGCCCTGCATCGCGATAAACCAGTAACAAGGTCGGCGCCTCTGGCACGACCGCTGGCTGGTAATCCGCCCCGATTCGCTCCACCGGCCAGCGATAGGCCAGCACCCGCGCCACACACGACAACAGTGGCTCCCCTTCCAGCAGGTCGCCTGCCGGGTCATGGGCCGGGTCCTGCGCATCGCTCAGATACAACTGCGCCTCGACCCACTCATAGTGCGCCAGCTCCAGCTGCCAAGGTGCATCCAGCTCTACACCCTGCAGGTAGTCGACGAACGCCTCGGCAATCTCGGTAAACAACGGTGTCTGGCTGCGATAGTTGGCATAGAAGTCTCGCACTCGGGCATGCCAGCGCGGTTCGCCCAACGCCTGGCGCATCACCGGAAAACTGCCGGCCAGCAAACCTTCGATAGCACCATAGAACAGCTCGCGGTAAACCTTCAGGCGCCGGGCCTCCACGCCCGGCGGCGGCGCATGGCGCTGCGGGTCACGCAGGTGTCGGGCCAAGGTGTACTGCTGCTCACGCAAGGTCTCATTCATCTGCATGCCCTCCAGAAGCACGCTGCACAGTGCGGATGCGCGCCGTTTCGGCGAGCAGTTCGACCAGCGGCGGGTAGTTGAAATCACGCTCGAGTACCGTCGGTTGCACACCGAAACGCTTACAGGCGACCGCGTACAGCGCCCACACATCCTCCTTCACCGCAGCCCCATGGGTGTCTACCTTGAGGTCCGGCGCTTCATCGTAATGGCCAGCCACGTGCATGCCGGTCACCCGCGCCTGAGGCAAGCCCGCAAGGAACTCGCGGGCGTCGTAACCGTGGTTGCAGGCGTTGACGAATACATTGTTGACGTCCAGCAGCAGGTCGCAGTCGGCCTCCTCGAGGACCGCACAGATGAAATCGAGTTCGCTCATCGCCTGGTACGGCGCCGCGTAGTAGCTGATGTTTTCCACGGCAATACGCCGCTCCAGGTGTTCCTGGGCCTGGCGAATCCGCGCGGCCACATGGCGCACCGCTTCGTCGGTGAACGGAATGGGCATCAGGTCGTACAGGTGCCCGTCATCGCTGCAGTAGCTCAGGTGCTCGCTGTACAGGCGCACCTGGTACCGATCGAGAAACTGCCGGGTCTGGCCAAGGAAATGGCGGTCCAGCGGCTCGCTGCCACCCAGCGACAACGACAGCCCGTGGCAGGTAACGGCAAAACGCTCGGCCAACTGCGCCAGGCCCTTGCCATAGGCACCACCCACGGCAATCCAGTTTTCCGGCGCGCATTCGAGAAAGTCCACGGCGCCAGCCTCCATGGCCAGCAGTTCCGGCAGCAGGCCGCGGCGCAGGCCAAGCCCGGTCTGTAAAGGTACAGGGGACAAAGATGTGGGGTGCATGAACAGGTCTCCGCAACAGGCACAACGCCCCGCCTGACCAGCAGGAGGGGCGTTGCGCGGTTCATGGGGTAGAGGTTCAGGACTTGCCGGTCAGGTGGCTGAACAAGCCGTCGGGCATGGCCTTGCCATTTGCCTGGTAGATCGCCTTGAGGTGATCCGCCGCCTCCTGTTCGGAGATGAAGCCATCATGGTTGCTGTCGATCTTGTCGAAGTCGCCGGCACGGTCCTTCGCCACCGCCAGGAACTCGTCGTGCGAGACCTTGCCGTCGTGGTTGCTGTCGGTCTTGGCAAACGAGGCATCACCACACTTGCCCTCGCCACATTTGCCTTCGGCACCGGCCTTGGCGCTGGCGCCGCACTTGCCCTCACCGCATTTGCCTTCGCCCTGGGTGGCCTTGGCGCTGCCACCGCATTTGCCTTCACCACATTTGCCCTCGCCTGCCACCTTGGCCGAAGCCAGTTGGTAACCCTGGGCCAACGGCTCGACGGCAAAAGCGCTGCTGCTCAAAGCCATGCTGCCGATCAGGGCAGCGCCGAGCAGGCCGAGGGTGTTTCGTACTTGAGTCATGGTGTCGCTCCACTGTGGTTGGAATGTGGAGCCATTAGGCCGTTGCGGTATGTCGTGGATGTATCGCGCGGGGTGCGGTTTTGTATGGGAATGGGTCTGCGGCATGGGCAGATACAGTGGGATACACAACGGCCCCAAGGTGCCTCGGGGCCGTCGTGCAGGGTCAGTCTTCCAGCGGCTTGGGTGGCGCGGCCGGCTTGGCGGGTTTGGCAGGCTTGCTGTCCTTGGCCTTGGGTTCCGGTGCCGCCGCTGCCACAGGCTCCGGCGCCGTCACGGCTTTTTCGCTGGCGGGCAGATCATCGACCGCCTTGAGGATCACCTGCGGGTCGATGGCTCCTCCCTCTTCGTCGTCCTTGAGCATGTGCCGCTCACCGTCCTTGCCCACCAGGATCACCTTGGTGCCTTTGCTGGCACCCAGCTTCAACTCGCGGATAAGGGCCATGGTGGTCTGCTGCTCGAGGTTCTTGTCCTCACGCTTGCCCATCATGTTGGCAACGCTGTACACCACCAGGTTGCGCTCTTTGAAGGCGGCCTGGGTGGCCGGGTCCTTGAGGGCCTCGTTCAACCCACGCAAGGTCGGGTCGGCGCTGCTGGGCGCAATGACGACCAAGGGCCTGGCCTTGCCCAGTTCCTTGGCCAGCGGCGCGTCACTGTCGGCGGCAAACACAGGGCCGACGAGCGCGAGCAAGGTGGCGAGGGTCAGTGACCGGACGAGCATGCGTATCTCCTTATTCTCTCGATAAACCAGAAGACTACAGATCAGGGCGAAAGATCCGACGAGCGAGCGTAAACCAGCAAAAGGCCTCCATGTTTGAATGAACAGTAACCGGCGGTTACCAAGTGCGGTCGTTCCCCGTCCCGAGCCCGAAAAAGTACCCCTATCACATGTAGCTTGAGCATAGTCCAATGCGCCCTGGTCATGCCGGCCGTTGCAGAGCCTCGATGGTCAATTGAAGCTCGGTCCGGTCCCTCCACTCATTGACCTCCACCTGCAACCTTTCGGCGTTCTCCGCATCAGCATCTTCCGCCAACTGGTCATGAAAACGCTGCGGCACCTCCAGTTCGCGTACATAATGTTGCTCGAGATAATTTTTCCAGAACGGTTGCTTGAGCATCCACTCTGCCACCGATTGGTCTGTCTCGTTACGCCTGACCTGATCAGCCGCGCTCGTCACCGAAGCGTCATCGAGGTTCGGGATGCCCGCGTGTAGCATGCTCCGCGCGTTGCCAGGCAGGCCCAGGTCATCGCGCAAGCGGATCGAGTAGGCCAACGCCCATTCCATCGACTCATTGCCTGCACCCGCATCCACAGCCTTGCGCAAGGCGATGAAATCAACCTCCTTTTGCCTCCACAACTGCCGCGCCAGATTCACCAGGGCTCGCTCCTGGCTGCCAGTAGGGGCAGCCTGCTCGGCTTCCCACACAAGGCATCGCATTTCAAGCTGCTGGAACACAACCGTGGCATTGTCGGCGCAGTTTTCGACCAATGCATTGGCGAAAACTTCATTGGCCAGTGCTGGTGAGCTGTGCAGCTTGTCCATCATGGCGAGAACGCGTGAGGCCAGCAGTTCTCCATATCGAGGATGGATGAAGTCTTGCGAACCCGTAAGTCGTGACAGCAACTCCATAAAATTCTTCGCGCCATCCATTTGCCCAACAGTGTTCCACAGGTTACCCAGATCTTCGCGTCTCTCACCATCAAGGCGGTCCACCCAGCGAAACTTGTGAGGGATTGAACTTTCTTCCGGAATGTTCCAGACCTGCTGCACATCTTCAGCCTGGTGCACCAGCAGAGGATTGCCTGAGAGCGCCACGTAGCCGTCCCGCCACAACGAGGACTGGATGAAGTTGGGAGGCAACAGCGTGATGGAGTTGTAGGAAGCATCGAGCATGTACAACGTCTGACAAGACGTGATGTCGTCGGGCAGCAATACCAACCCGGCATTGCGCAAACGCAGTTCGGACAAGTGGGTCATTTGCGCCACGGAAAAGGTAATGTTCAAGCGGTTGTCCGAAAGGTTCAGGTAACGTAACTGGCTGCATTGCGCCAGCATTTGAGCCTGGGGCCCGTCCAAAGAGATGCGATTGCCGGACAGGTCGAGTATGCGCAACTTATTGAGCAACGACAGGCTCGCTGGCAGACGTCGCAACTGGTTGTAACTCAGTTCCAGCGAGGTCAGATTGGGGAATGAAAGCAGGAATTGCTCTGGTACCTCTTCGAGCAACAGGCTACGCAGGGAAAGTTCGGTAATATGCGGGAAGCTGAAGAGTGGGCCCAATTCAGGCAATGAGCACAGGTCGTAAGCGCAGTAATGCCACACCAAAGCCGGAGGTTCATTCTCAGGTGCAACTACACCGGGCACCCGTGCCTGCCAGCATTGCATGATTGCTTTGCGAAACCGCTTGCGCTCGGGTCGTTCACCGTTCAGCAACCCTCGCCGCTCCCAGCTTTTCAAGTGGTCGCTCAACCGGCGCGCCTGCTCTTCGAGCACACCAAGTTCGGTGTCGGTATCATGCCCCGAAGCATGCAACGTGGTCAGCCAGGTGGCGATCTGCTCATCACTGTACGCTGGGTAAAGATCGCGCAGACGCGCCTCGAACGCCCGGGGTCGAGGCGCTGGCCGGGCAAAGCGTCCCTGGACACCGCCCAGCGGGTAGCCGACCCTGCCATCCTCCAGGCGCAGTGGCGCCAGCATCCATGGCTGTCGAGTTTTTTTGCCCAATACCTGGGCGAGTACGCTGCTGTGCCCAGGCATTTGCTGGGCCAACACTGCTCTCAAACCCGGGGCGTAGGGTTCAGTGATACCAAGTGCCACATGATCGGCCGGGGCAAACGCAGCCACCAAGGTCTCGAACAGCTCGCCGGGGCCACGCAGCTCGATGCCTAGCGCATCTTCAAGCTCGAACTGCCCGTTGTCATGCAAAAGCCTGTAGTTCTGTCCGCCACCAGCAGTAGCTATTATCGGTTGCGGACTATCGCCATCGTGCAATCGCCAGCGCGGCCTGGTCTCCCTGACATCCAGAGTCTCCAGCAGAGTCAACGCGACCTTTGCCTGGTCCAGGGTCTGGGGCGTATCGATGAACAGCGCCTCGCAGGCACGCGCAACACGTATACGCAGTACGCTCAGCCTGGCCCTTTCGACCAGCCGAAACGGCACTGTGCCGCTGACCAGTGCCTGAAATTCCGCACCTTCTGCCGACAGCTCGCCCACAAGCTCGCGCGCCGCTCGGCGATGCAGGCTCGGGAAGGCCTTGCGCAAGGTTGCCACCGCCGCATCGTCTGGCTCCTGCTGCCCGTCATACACCTGTTGAAACAGCTGCCGCCGCCTTGCAGAGACCTGCGCCGCCAATGCTGGCCCGCCCTGCTCGGTGACGCCAGGCAAGGCGCGGGCCTTCGCCAGCAACGGCGCGTCCTCCGGCACCCGCCCAAGCTTCAAATCGTCCAGCAGGGTTTGCAGCCGGCGGTCGATCAGCAGGCGCTCTACGGTATCGACCAGCTCGGCCTCAGGTGGCCGGCCGTACACATGCAGCGCCCGTAGATGGTCTGCATCCAGGGCATGGACGGCCATGGCCTGGTCAATCTGTTCATCATCCAGGCGAGCGAAACGCTCACCCAGGCGGCGGAACATCCTGTGCTTGTCTGTCCAGCTGGCCGGTTGCTCGGTCCATAGCCGCCAGGCACCGGCGTCATTGTGACGCAACAAAGGTCCATGGCCACCTCGTGGTGCCAGTTGCCATTCTTCATCTGCGCGCTGGACGATTTCGTAGTTGTGGCCGTCCATGCTCATCCAGCTTCTGTCCTGGGCACGGTAGATGCCCATTGCATCGGCCACTTCCCCAGCGGGAAGTGCAGCACTGCGAAACGGCACCAGGTCTCCATTCCAGAGTTTCTCGCTGCCGTCTTCCAGGCGCGCTGGCACCCACTGGTCCAATGCGGCCCAGGCCCGGCTCGCTTCCCGCCATACCACAGCGGTGACACCGATCACGGCCAGGTCTTTGGTCACGCTGAGCACATGCTCCATCGCGGCGCTGGTATCGCCCTCGCGCCAGTCTTCGACGGCCTGGAACAGCTCGCCCAGCAGGTCCCAGACCATTACCGCCAGCAGCAGTGCATTGAGCGCAGGGATGAACACGCCCGCCACCGTGGCCAGTGTCCAACCCTCGGCAACCAACCTTTGTTGATGAGCTTCCTGGGCCTTGCGGTCAAGGTCAGACACCGGCGTTGCAATCACCGCAGCATCGTCCTTGATGTGATCGATGCGTGCGCAAGCAAGGTGCTCGAACAACGGCAGCGGGTAGTCCCGCATGTGCTGGTCCATTTCCCGGGTTGCCCAATCGGCGACGCCTACCAGGTCCTTGGCAACTCTGGAGAAGAACTGCTGGCTGTCGCGCCGGCGTATGAAGCGTTTGAAGAAATCCTGATAGCGCTTGTCTCGCAGACGCTGGCCCAGGACCTTGCGGGTGAAGCTTTCCAGGTCGGGGCTTGCGGTCCAGGGACCGTGGGGGTCATCGGGAATATAGACAATGATCTTGCGGCTGACCTTGTCATGAAATACATCGAGTATCACGATCTGTTGCAAGTCGCAGCCGAACGCCTTCAGTTGCCGGGCCACCACTTTCGATTCGTAGAGCGTGCCGGGGCGTCCGTGCTTGCACAGTTCCACCACCAGTTCCAGTTCAGCGGCATTCAGTACGCCATCACTCTTGGCCTTGCACGCATCGATCAGCATGACCGAGCTGTACAGCTGGGCAAGCGTCGAAGCCATGCTGCGCCAGCCGCTGGCCTGGCTGTTCGGCGCTTTGAGCACGGAGTCCAGGTGCTGTTGATAGCGCTTGCCCAGGTCCAGCTTGCGGCACAAGCGCGCGAAGGCAGGCGCGGTTGGCGACGCGAGGCGTTGCGACAGGCTGTCGACGATGCAGTTGTCCTTGTGCTGTTCGTTCCGCCCCTCGCCCGGCGTGAAGTTGTCCAGTGCCGCCTCGATCAGCGGTACGTCGAAATAGTCCTTTTCCACCACCGGATAGCGCCCCCACACGCTGCCCTGGCTGGGAGCGGTGTAGGTGTACCAGCGCCTGAAATACAGGCCATCGACATTTTCCCTGGTACCGAATTCTCCCTGCATGGCGTGTTGAAGCAGCGGCTTGACGAAACGGTCGATGCCCTCGATGCGCGCAAGCTCCTTTTCCAGCCACTGTCGACAGGCCAGGCTGTCTTTCAACGCGCCACGTAAAGCAGCATGCTGCGATTCATACAGACCGTTGGCCGGGATGTTCTGTTCGGTCGGCGATACGATACGCAGCCGGCGAATCCATCTGGGCAGTCGTTTGACGATGAGGTTGTCCTGATAGGCCTGCTCCATGGCCAGCGTATCGGCGGTTGGCGGTAGTTCCTGGCTGGGTGTAGTCACGTTGTTGCGCCTCTGGCTGATCCAAAGGCCCGACACTAGACGCAGGCTTGCCAAGCGATAGGCTAGATAGGTACCACCTCTTCAGAACAGCACCAGCTGCTGGCCTGCCAATCCTTCGAAACTGTCGCCAACGAACGGCAGAATGGCATCGGCAACCGGCTGCAGTTGGCGGCTCAGGTAATGATCGTAATCGATGGGCGCCTGCCGGTTTTCCAGCGGCTCGGGGCCCGCGGTGGTCATCAGGTAGCTGATCCAGCCGCCACGCTGGTATTGCATCGGGCGGCCAAGGTGGCGGTTGTAGTCATCGGCCAGCCGGGCCGCGCGCACGTGCGGCGGCACGTTGCGTTGATAGTCGGCCAGCGGCCGACGCAGGCGCTTGCGGTATACCAGCAATTCGTCCAGCTCACCGGCAAGCGTCTGCCGCACATAGTCGCGCACGTAATCGCGGTATGGCTGGCCACGGAATATCCGCCCGTACAGCTCTTGCTGGAACTGCCGGGCCAGCGGCGACCAGTCGGTACGCACCGACTCCAGGCCCTTGTAGACCATCTGCTCGCCGCCATCGGCCCGCTGCACCAGCCCAGCGTAGCGCTTCTTGCTGCCCTCGTCCGTGCCGCGGATGGTGGGCATCAGGAAGCGCCGGTAATGCACCTCGAACTGCAGCTCCAGCGCGCTATCCAGGCTCATCTGCTCGCGCAGGTGTTCGCGCCACCACTGGTTGACCTCGGCCACCAGCTCACGGCCGATGCGTGCTGCAGTCTCCTCGCCGTGGGCGCCCTTGAGCCAGACGAAAGTGGAGTCGGTATCGCCGTAGATCACCTCGTAGCCCCTGGCTTCGATCAGCGCACGGGTCTGGCGCATGATCTGGTGGCCGCGCATGGTGATCGAGGAAGCCAGGCGCGGGTCGAAGAAGCGGCAGCCGCTCGAACCCAACACCCCGTAGAAGGCATTCATGATGATCTTCAGCGCCTGCGACAGCGGCGCGTTGCCCTCGCGCTTGGCCGCTTCCCGGCCCTGCCATACCCGCTCGACGATGGCCGGCAGGCAATGCTCGCTACGGGAAAAACGCCCACCGCGAAAGCCTTCCACCGAGTGTTCATCGTCGGGCAGGCGCAAGCCTTCGACCAGCCCCACCGGGTCGATCAGGAAGGTACGAATGATCGACGGGTACAGGCTCTTGTAGTCCAGCACCAACACCGAGTCGTAAAGGCCCGGGCGCGAATCCATGACGAAGCCACCGGGGCTGGCTTCGTCGGGGCGGCTGCCGAGGTTGGGCGCGACAAAGCCAAGGCGGTGCATCTGCGGAATGTACAAGTGGCAGAACGCAGCCACCGAGCCACCGCTGCGGTCCACCGCAAGGCCGGTGACCGAGGCCCGCTCCAGCAGAAATTCGAGCAGGCGGGTGTGGGCGAAGATGCGTGTCACCAGCTCGCAATCCTTGAGGTTGTAGCGCGCCAGCGCCGGCTTGTCCTCGGCGAAGCGGCGGTTGATTTCATCCATGCGCTGGTACGGCGTATCGATGGCCTTGCCCTCACCGAGCAACGTCTGGGCGACACTTTCAAGGCTGAACGACGGGAAGTTCCAGGTCGCCGAGCGCAGCGCCTCGATGCCATCGATCAGCAGCCGCCCCGGGGCATCGGCGAACACGTGGCCACCACCGGCATGGCTGCGCAAGGTCATCGGTGCGCCATTGCGCCCCAGTGCCAGCGGGACCTGCAGCAGCTTGGCGTGCTCATGCAGCTGGCGCAGGTCGAACTGGATCAGGTTCCAACCGATGATTGCATCGGGGTCGTGTCTGGCCATCCACTGGTTGAGGCAGGCCAACATGTCGGCGCGGTCAGTGCAGTAGTGCAGGTCGAAATCCAGGCCATCAGCCGTGCCATTGGCCGGCCCGAGCATGTACACCTGGCGCTGGCCACAGCCTTCCAGGGCAATGCTGTACAGCTCGCCCCGCTCGCTGGTCTCGATGTCCAGCGACACCAGGCGCAGCGGCGGCCGATAACCCGTCAAGGGCTTGAGCTGGGCATCGCAGAACACACTCTGGGCATCCGGTTGGCCAGTGAACTGCACCGGGGCAGTGATGAAGCGCTCCATCAGGTAGCGCTCGGGCGGGCGAATATCGGCTTCGAACACATCGATACCGGCGGTGCGCAGGCGTTGCTCCAGCTGCATCAGTTGCCGGTGCTGGCGGCAGTACAGGCCCAGCACCGGGCGCTGGTCAAAGTCTTTCAGCTGCAGCGGCCGCAACTCGACACCGGCTTCGTTGGCCAGCAGCACCCGCGCGTGCGCTTCCTGCGCCTGGGGAATGAATGCCACCGATACCTGTGGCGCCAGGCGCAGCTGCCGTGGCCCCTGGTCGGTGGCCAGCCAGAATTCCACGCAGGTGCCTTCGGGCGTGTCATGCCAATGTCGGGTCAGGACAAAGCCCTGCTGCAACTCCACCGCGTCGACCTCTGAATCGTTTATTGCGCTGATTGCGGGATTCTACCGCTGACGCACCGTCGCAGCGCATTTTGTTGGGGCCAGCCGGTGTTTGTCGCAATATTTTCAGCGCCTGTGGGATCGAGCGCCGCCCGCGCGGCGCTTCGCAGCACAAGGCTGCTCCTACATCTGTTTCGGGCCAATTACGCCTGCCCCAATGCACGCGACCGCCTTGTTTGCCCGGCATGATATCGAGGTGGACACCAAGTGGCCGCGCGCCTTTGCCACAGGAATAACTGGCCCGAAAAAGATGTAGGAGCAGCCTTGTGCTGCGAAGCGCCGCGCGGGCGGCGCTCGATCTCCCAGGCGCTGAATCCCTCAAGACAAACACCCCCGCCACAAACCACTCCACCGCCGGGCGCTTGCCGGCGGCCGGGCGCTTGCTCGAACGCGTGTTCAACCGTACAGGTAATTGATGTCCTTGCAGGGCAGCGGTGGCACCTGGCCAAGCAGGAACTCGCGCAGCTTGTGCATCTGCCGCGCCTTGGGGCTGGCCTTGAGCCAGGTCATGTAATAGCCGTCGCCGGTGGCCACCGCGTGCTTGAACGGCGTAACCAGGCGCCCGGCCAGCAGGTCGGCACTGGCCAGCACCAGGTCGACCACCGAAATACCCAGGCCTTGCTGGGCAGCCGAGATGCCCTGGTCGAGGGTATCGAACACTTGCCCGTGGTCGATGCTGATGTCCAGCGCGTCCATGCGAGCCAGCCAGCGCCGCCAGTCTCGCCGGTCAGGGGACGGGTGCAGGAATTCGCACTGGGCCAGATCGGCAAGGTCCGGTTGTGCCTGGGCCATGTAATCCGGGTGGCACACCGGGATCAGCCATTCATCGAACAGCTTGAAACTCTCGATATCGGCGGGAAAACGCCCGCTGGCCAGGAGGATCGCACAGTCGTAAGGCTCGGAATAGAAGTCCACGCTGTCGATGTCCATCCACACGCTGGACAGCTGCACGCTGCAGTTGTCCTCGGTCTTCTTGAACGCATCCAGCGCACGCAGCAGCCAGCGCACGGTCAGCGTGGACGGTGCCTTCAGACGCAGGCCGTAGCGGTCCTGGCGCAGCAGGGCGCAGGCATTTTCGATGATCTTGAAGCCAACCTTGAGTTCCTGCGCCAGCAGGCGGCCGTGCTCGGTCAGGGCCAGCTTCGGCCCGCGGCGTTCGAACAGGTCGCAGCCGAACATGGCTTCGAGGGTCTTGATGTGGTGGCTGACGGCGCCCTGGGTCAGGGCCAGCTCTTCCGCGGCACGGGTAAATGAGCCATAGCGAGAGGCTACCTCGAAGGCACGCAGCGCGTGCAAAGCCTGAATCCGTTCCGACATGGCGACGCCCCGAGCATGAGTAAGACTAATAGTAGGTCATAGTTCCACGCGTTTTACAACGCCAAGGACGTCTCGGAAAATGCAGGTAAATAATAAACATAACCAAGATCCTGCCTGCATGTGACTTGAACGTTCATCAAATTTACGCCTGGGGAAATCATGTCGACGGGTTATGGAACTTGCTATCGCCTGGATGCGCTAGAGCTGGCCGCTGACCATGTGCGCAACACGCGACATTGGACCTACAAAGCCGTAGAACATTTTCGCAGTGTCCTCGCCAACCCCGAGTTTCCCTGCCTGTTCGGCCGCAAGGCGGTAAACGGCGCAACCTGCCACATTCTCTTCGCCCGCGCCGGGCAACTGGCCGATGACATCGCCATGGGCCTGGCCGACTACGTGCGCACCGTCGCACCTATCCCAGCCAAGCAGCGTATCGGCAGCCCACTGGTGGTGTTTCTCGAAACCGCCGCCGACTACACCCTGGCCGAGCAACAGGCGCTGGCCTGGAAGGTGTTGCGTGGTGTGCACGCGCGCGACCCGCATCCCTGGCCGCAGGGCATCCCGACCGACCCCGACGACAATGCCTGGTCGTTTTGCTTTGCCGGCATGCCGCTGTTCATCAACATGAACTTCCCCGGCCACCAGCAGATGAAAAGCCGCAACCTGGGGCCACACATCACCTTCGTCATCAACCCGCGGGCGAACTTCGACGAAGTGGCCAACGTCAACACCGAAAGCGGCCATCGTATCCGCGAACGCATCCGCGAGCGCGTGCACCACTACAACGACGGCGTCATGCCCGACACCCTTGGCTTCTTCGGCGATGCCGACAACTACGAGTGGAAGCAGTACCAACTGCAGGAGGCAGGGTCGCTCAACCCGTCCCGCTGCCCGTTCCACGCCCATGCCGTACAGCCGGCAACACCCGACATACTGATCGAGACCTGACCGTGAATACCGCACTCACCGCTACCTACGCCCTGACTGTCCTGCTACTGATCGCCACCCCCGGCCCGGTGGTGGCACTGATCGTCAACACCGCGGCCGCCTCCGGCTCACGCAAGGCCATGTTCACCGCTGTCGGCACCAACTGGGCATCACTGGTGCTGATCGGCGCAGCGGCCTGGATCATTCTCACCAGCGCCGCCATCGACAAGGCCTGGCTCAGCGCCATGAGCCTGCTGGGCTGCCTGTTCATCGGCTACATCGCCGTCGGCACGCTGCGGGACGCCCTGCACGCTCCGGCAGCCGAGGCACCGGGCGAGCTCGCCAAGCCTGGCCGCGGCGGGCTGCTGCAAGGTTTCATGGTAGGCATTTCCAACCCGAAGGACATCATCTTCTTCATCGCCTTCTTCCCGCAGTTCATCCAGATCACCGAGTCGTTCGGCAAGAGCATGGTGGTGCTGTCGTTGCTGTGGGTGGCCATCGATTTTGCCGTGCTCAGCCTTTACATCTTCGCCATCGGCAAGATCGCCTCGCAACGCAGCAACCGCATGATCAGCCTGGCATCGGGGGTCGCCCTGCTGCTGATTGCCGCCGGCGGCCTGCTGTACAACGTCAGGGAGCTGGCGGCCTGAATGTGATGCATGGTGCCCGCTGCGAGAGAAGGAGAACCCATGACTGCGATTGACACGTGCCCTTCACCTTCGCCGTTGCAACAGGACTACCAGCGCTTTCTGCTGCTGGGCAGCCGGCGTGCACCGCACACCGTGCATGTGCACGAAACCGGCTACCGCTCCGGCACCATCAATACCGATGCCCTGGGCCTGCGTTACAGCCATTGCGCCGGCAAGCGTTTTTCGGTAGCCGAACGCGGTGGTGCATCACGCATCAACCTGCTGGTCGGCGGTTCCGCCGCGCTGGGCATCGGAGCAAGCTCCGACGAACACACGGTGGCCTCGCACCTGTCGATGCTTACTGGCGAAGTCTGGCTGAGCCTGGCCGGCTGCGGGCTCAATGCGAGCCAGGAGCTGCTGATGTTCCTGACCCACCAGCACCGCCTTGGCCAGCTTGGCCATGTGGTGGTGCTAAGCGGCCTCAACACCCTGGCCCACGAAGCCCTCTGCGAAGTCCTCGCCAGCCTGAACGACCCGCGGCAAGCCAAGGCCTATCAGGACTTTCTCAACAGTTTCAGCGAAGGCATACAGCCCACGACAACGCCACGCCGGCAATCGCTGTGGCGGCGCATCGGTCAGGCGTTGGCCACGCCCCCGGTCGTGACACCTGCCACCTGGTCGCTGTCGTCTCCGGAAAAGCGCCTCACCCGAGCCGCCGACAACATTGGCCGGACCTTGCGCCAATGGGACCGGCTGCTGGCAGACAGCCATTCCACCCTCACCTTCATCCTGCAGCCGTTGCTGCCTTGGTGCCGGGATAGCCTGCCCGCTGGCGAGGAGGCAATGCTGAATGCGCTGCAGCGGCAACCGGCGAATTTCGACCGGCTGCTGGACGGCGCATTCGACAGCCAGTTGCACTCGGCCTTCTTCCGCCGCATCAAGAGCCAGGCCGACCCGGTGCCTTGCTACGACATGAATTGCATGCTCAGCAGCTCGCCGGTGTTCGGCGCCGACCTGTTCATCGACCGCCTGCATCTGAACGACCTGGGCAACAATGCCCTTGCCAAGGTCATTACCGCCAAGCTTGGCCTGGCCCAGGAAAAACATGCCCAGCGCAAGGTCACGCCGATCAAGCTCGTCTGAGAATTGCCGGGTGGTCTTTCGGCCAGGCCCCTTGGGTGGCTAGAATAGGCCGTCGTTCCGATCTGCCCGAGGCGCACGCTTGACCGCCATGAACATCGAAGCCATCCATCAGTACCCGGCACCCCTTGGGGCTTGCCAGTGAGCCGCATGCTTCGCTTGCCCCCACTGTTGATCGCCCTGATGCCACTGGCTGCGCACTCGCTGGAAGTGCGCATCGACCCTCATGCCGACCTGCTCTACCGCCAGGCCTTGCCCCTGCTGGAGCAGGCCGACAACCAGGACGACGGCGCCAGCACGCTGCGTACGACCGTCGGCGGCGACCCGGAGCTCAGCCGCCAGGGCCAGGCCATGGCCCACACCCTGCCGACCGCGGTCGCCTTGCTGAAAAAGTCCGTGGAGCTGGGCCACCCGGTCGCACAGTACCGCCTGGCGCTGTACTACATGACCTACCTGCCCGCCGCGCAAATCCCGGATGCCGCCTGCCCGTTGCTCGAAGCCAGCCTCAGGCAGGGCTTTGCCGCACCGGCGCCGGCCATCGCCACCTGGTGCCCTCCCTACAACGCCAGCAGCGAGTACCGTACTGCGCTGGAGGCCATCCCCAACATGGCCACCGTGTATGCGCCCTACTACCCGCAACCGGCCACGCACCTGGCCTGCAACCGCAACCGGCCACAAGGCCTGGAAATGCAGTGGGGGCGCCAGCGTGACTACCAGGCCGAGGTATACCGCCTGCTCGGCGACCTGGACCCGCAGCACCGCCAGAGCCTGCTGCAGAAGGCCGTGGACACCAACGGCTGCGTGACGGCGCAGCAGCACCTGACCAGCCATCCGTAACACGGACACGGTTTCCGTGTAGGAGCGGCCTTGTGTCGCGATGGGGCGCGCAGCGGCCCCAGGATTTCAGCTTCGCCGCAGATATTGCCGGGGCCGCTGCGCGCCCCATCGCGACACAAGGCCGCTCCTACAAGGGACCGTGCCCAGGCATAGCAAGATCGTTCAAGCCATCCCCCGCCCCGTCTGGCATGCTGGCCTTCCACGTACACGCACTGCAGCCACCATGCCCCACATCGCCCGCCAAGCCTTTCTCCACGGCGCCATCGCCATTCTCCCGTTGTCCCTGGCCGTTGCCCCCTGGGGCCTGCTGGCTGGCTCCATGGCCATCGAGGCCAACCTCAGCGCCTGGGAGGGGCAAGGGCTTTCGGCCATCGTCTTCGCCGGTGCCGCGCAACTGGTGGCGATCGGCATGCTCAAGGGCGGCGCCAACCTCGCGTCGATCCTGTTGACTACCCTGCTGCTGACCTCGCAGCACCTGCTGTATGGCCTGACGATGCGCCCGGTGCTGTCCAGCCAGCCGCTGCGCTGGCGCCTGGGCCTGGGCTTCCTGCTCACCGACGAGTTCTTCGCCCTGACCAGCCAGTACGACCAGCAGCAGTTCAACCGCTGGTACGCCCTGGGCGTGGGCCTGACCTTCTACGTCGCCTGGAACCTGTTCACCCTGGCCGGCATCCTGCTGGGGCAGAACATTCCGCACCTGGACCAGCTCGGCCTGGACTTTTCCATCGTCGCCACCTTCGTCGCCCTGATCGCGCCGCTGGTGCGCAACCTGGCCACACTTGTATGCGTGGCAGTGTCGCTGTTCTGTTCGGTGCTGTTCAGCTACTGGCACTGGGAAACCGCCTTGGTGGCCGCAGGCCTGCTGGGCATGAGCGCCGGTTTCGTCTGCCAGAAATTCACCGGAGCCCGCGCATGACCTGGGTCCTGATTCTTGCCATGGGCGCCATCGTGTTCCTCAACCGCTATGCGTTCCTGGAGCCGCGCCTGCCCTTGCGCCTGAGCTCCAACGCCAGGCAGTTCCTCGGCTTCGCCGTGCCAGGCATGCTCACCGCGATATGCGGCCCGATCATCTTCATGCCCGAGCACCAGCTGGACCTGAGCCTGCTCAACCCTTACCTGCTGGGTTCGCTGGTGGCCATCGCCCTGGTGCTGTTGACCCGCAGCGTGTTGCTGAGCATGCTGGTGAGCATGTTGATCTTCTTCCTCTTGCGCAGCTGGCTTGCATGAGCACGCCCCTGCGCGAACAGACACACCTCTGGCAGGCGCCGGCACTGGGCGACGTCGAGATGCTGCACGCGCGCTATTTCCAGCAGCGCTTCGCACCGCATGTGCATGAAGGCTATGTGTTCACCGTGATCGAGTCGGGCGCCCAGCGCTTCTGGCATCGCGGCAGCGAGCACCTGGCGCCGGTCGGCAGCATGGTGCTGATCAACCCCGACGAGCTGCACACCGGGGCCACCGCCCACGAAGCGGGCTGGCGCTACCGTGGGTTCTACCCGGAACATGAACGGGTAACCGGGGTGCTCGACGAACTGGAACTGGGCCGCCACGGCATGCCCAGCTTCAAGGACAGCGTGATCCACGACCCGGCCCTGGCGCTTGCCTTCAGCCAGTTGCACCAGCTGTCCGAAGCCGGCGCCAGTGCCCTGCAGCAGCAGACCGCCTGGCGCCAGGCGGTGCTGGCCCTGGTGCAACGGCACGGGCAATGCGCCGAACCTGCCGCCCCTGGCCACGAACCGCTGGCAGTGGCCCACGCCCGTGAGCTGCTGGAAAGCCAACTGGCCGACCCACCCTCGCTCGAAGCTCTGGCGGCGGCTGTCAACCTGTCACCGTTCCACTTCGCCCGGGTGTTCCGCCAGGCCACCGGCCTGCCGCCACATGCCTGGTTGAAACAGCGGCGCCTGGCCCGTGCGCGGGAAATGCTCAAGCGTGGCTGGGCTGCCTCGGACGTGGCGTTCGACCTGGGCTTTGCCGACCAGAGCCATTTGAGCCGGCAGTTCAAGCAGGCCTACGGGGTAACGCCAGGGGCTTATCGCAGCGCCTGCCTGCAAGGCTGAGCTGCGACAGCCGGCCTCAGGCAGGCCGGCCAGCCACTGCTACACTGACAAGGCTGAATGGAGGATCCTGCCATGTCCGAAAGAGAGCTCACCACCCTACTGTCGCTGATGAACCAGCGCCAGGCCTGCCTGAGCAGTGCCTGCAAGGAGATAGCCGACTGGATCGACCGGCAGGGCGACGTGCCCGCCGCCGGCAAGATCCGCGCAAGCCTCAAGGCTCTGGAGGCTGATGAGGCCCAGGTCCGCAAGACCCTGACCTCGCTGACCCTGGACAGACCGCTGCCCAGGTTTCGCAGCTGATTGAACCGGGGGCTGCCTGGCAGCCCATCGCGACACAAGGCCGCTCCCACAGGGGATACGCATTCTCCTGTGGGAGCGACCTTGTGTCGCGATGGGGCGCAAAGCGCCCCCAAAGGGTTCAGCCTGATCAGTGCTTCATGTGCATGTGATCATGCCCACCGCCCGCCTCGGCGTTGAGCGCACGCACTTCGGCCTGCACGTCCAGGGTTTCCTTGGCCCCCTTGGCATCTTCGATGGTCAGGGTCAGCGGCACTTTCTCGCCTTCCTTCACCTGGTTGTTCAGGCCCATCAGCATCACATGCAGGCTGTTCGGGTCGAGGGTCACCGCCTTGCCGGCCGGCAACTCGACCGCCTTGACCTCACGCATGCCCATCACATCGCCGTTCATGGTCATCTCGTGCACCTGCACAGTCTTGGCCACAGGCGAAGCCACGCCCACCAGCTTGCTGTCGCTGCTGGCGGTCAGGGTCATGAAGGCACCGGTGGACTGCTGGTGCGGCACGGTCGCCCGCACCCAGGCGTCGCTCACGGTGGTCTGGGCCAGGGCCGGCAGCGCCAGGCCCATCAGGACCAGGGCAGCCAGGCCGTGCTTGATCGGTTGCATCGACATTCAGCAGATCTCCATCAGGGTGACCAGGTCTTCGGCGCATTCCTGGGCGGTCAGGGAATGGCCCAGGCTCAGGCGCAGGGTGCCACGCGTATCGTAGACGTAGCTGGTGGACGAGTGAGAGACGGTATAGGTATCACCGGCCGGGACTTTCTCGTAGAACACCTTGAATTCCTTGGCCACCGCGGCGATTTCCTCGGGGGTGCCGGTCAGCGCGGTGAACGACGGGTCGAACGCCTTCACGTAGGCGTCGAGCACTTCGGGGGTGTCGCGCTCCGGGTCCAGGGTAATCAACACCACCTGGAACAGGTCGCGATCGCGGCCGCGCAGCAGCTTGCGGATTTGCGCCGCGCGCGCCAGGGTGGTCGGGCACACGGCCGGGCACTGGGTGAAGCCGAAGAAGATCATCGGCATGCTGCCGTAGAAACTCGACAGGGTGCGCACATTGCCTTGGGTGTCCTTGAGGCTGAACTTGCGCCCAAGGATTTCGTTGCTCATGTTCTTGCCGTACTTGAACTCGAGCCCCCGGGCCGGGCTGCAGCCTGCGAGCAGGCCAAGCCCGAGAACGCCCATCCCGGCGACAACTGCGCGCCGGGTATATAGATCATTCATGAAACCATCCTTTACAGGGAAGGTGCCGGCCCTCGGGACGGGCCGGTCGAAAAACCGGGGCATTCTGGCACGACACCCCGAGGGGGTTCTACCCGACGAAGGCAAGGATCGGCTGCAGCCCTTTGAATACGGGCTGCGGCCTGTTGTCGCAGGGGTTGAAACAGTAACACTTTGTTGCTAAGGGAGTGTGTTCAACGCGATCCCTGTAGGAGCGCGTCATCCTCAGTAGTAGGCGTTCTCTTTCTGACTGTGGTCAGTCACGTCACGCACGCCCTTTAGCTCGGGGATACGCTCGAGCAGGGTGCGCTCGATGCCTTCCTTCAGGGTCACGTCGGCCTGGCCACAACCTTGGCAACCACCACCGAACTGCAGCACGGCAATACCGTCGTCGACCACATCCACCAGGCTCACCTGGCCGCCGTGGCTGGCCAGGCCGGGGTTGATCTCGGTCTGCAGGTAATAGTTGATGCGCTCGTTGATCGGGCTGTCTTCGTTGACCATCGGCACCTTGGCATTCGGCGCCTTGATGGTCAGCTGGCCACCCATGCGGTCGGTGGCATAGTCGACCAGCGCGTCTTCCAGGAACGGCACGCTGACCGCGTCCAGGTAAGCGGTGAAGCTCTTCAGACCCACGGCGGTGTCGTCAGGCTTCTCTTCGCCCGGCTTGCAGTAGGCGATGCAGGTTTCGGCGTACTGGGTGCCCGGCTGGGTGATGAAAATGCGAATGCCGATGCCAGGCGTGTTCTGCTTGGAGAGCAGATCGGCCAGGTAGTCATGGGCGGCGTCGGTAATGGTTATAGCGCTCATGTAGGTTCCTCACAGACTTGCGGCCAAGTGTACGCCAACCCGGCCTTCGAACAAAGTCCTAGTATTTGACTCGGGAAAGCGCATATTCAGGGGCCCGCCCCCGTGGCGCCGCCAGCCAGGCCTGCATGCGCCGGTACAGGCCGCGCTCCAGCCACTGGTAGCTGAACCACGACATTAGTCCAATGGACGGCACGCACAGGGCGAACACCAGGTACGGGTTCAACTGCAGGCGCTGGCTGGCGAACCAGCCGGCGTACAGCACCAGCACATGGACCAGGTACACCGAATACGAACAGTCGCCCAGCGCCTTGAGCACCCGGTTGCCGCGGAACACCGGCTCCAGGGCGACGAAGGCCAGCACGATCATTGCGCTCGGCACGCCCCAGTGCAGCAAGCGCCGCGAAGCGTCCAGGTGGTAGATGGCAAGACCTGCCACCGCCAGCAATGCCAACGGCAGCCAGCGGCCCTGGTGAATCAGCCCGCGACGGTGCAGCACGCCCAGGCCGATGCCGAGCAGGAATTCGTAGATGATGTCGTTGCTGTAGAAGCGGCTGAGCACGCCCAGCCCGCCCAGTATCTCGCTGGCCAGCAGCAGCGCGGCGGTGACCAGCAGCTGGTGATGACGCTGGCGCACCAGAAAGGCCAGGCCGAACAGCAGATAGAAGAACATCTCGAAGTTCAGCGTCCAGCCCACGTTCAGGGTCGGGTACAAGCCGTAGCCACCGGGGTTTTCCGCCGGGATGAACAGCAGCGACAGCAGCAGGTGGTGCCAGGTGAATGCCTGGTGCGGCATCCATTGGCTGAAGGCCAACAGCAGGGTTGCCATCAGCGCCGTGTAGAACCAGTAGGCCGGAACGATACGCAGCGCCCGGTTGAGCAGGAACTGGCGGGGCTCGATGGCCTTGTCGCGGGTCGACAGGTAGATGACCAGCCCGCTTATGACGAAGAAGATGTCGACGCCTGCGGCGCCGCGGTCGGTGAGCAGTTGGCCGATGGGGCCGGAGGCTTGGAAGTCGAAGAAGATCTGCATGAAATGGTGGCAGACCACCACCCAGGCGGCGAACGCCCGCAGTGCCTGAAGCGAATACAGCATGGAGAACCCTGCAGTTGCCGGTGCATTGAGGCCCAGGCTCGAATGCAGGGGCGAGCGCTACGCGCTCGTTCGCGGGTGAACCCGCTCCTACAGGGTTAGCGCTGACCTCGAGAGCGGTGCCATACCTGTGGGAGCGGGTTTACCCGCGAAGGGCTGCAAAGCAGCCCCCTTGCAATCGATCAGGACCACCCAGCAAGTCCGACCGCAGGGTAATCGGAAAGGTCAGCCCAACCGATCAGAGGTTTTCGTAGCGGTTCATGTCCAGCACGCCCGCCTCGACCGGTTCGGTCTCCTTGATGAAGCTGTTCAGGTCATGGAAGTAGCGCCAGAACTCTGGGTGACTGCGACGCACACCCCAGCGCATGACGATGCGCTCGAACCTGGCCGGGTCATCTTTCGCATACTCCATGTCCTCGACGAACTCGGGCACATCCTTGGTCGGGATGTTGAAGATGAAGTTGGGGTAGCTGCTGAGCACGCCCGGGTACAGGGTCAGGGTATCCAGCCCCGGCTGGTAGCGGTACGCCTCGCCCAGCAGGAACGCCACGTTGCTGTGCGCGCGGTTGCGCAGCAGGCTGTACACCTGGCGCTGGCCGCCCTGCCCTTCGATGCGCAGCATGGTTGCCTCGGGCAGCTGGTTGATCACCTTCAACCCGGCAGCCGGGCGCGACACCAGGCGGCTGAGCGACTGCTCGGCATTGCGGAACTCTTCGCTGACCTGCGGCCGTGAACAGAACGCGCCCTGGCAGCGGTTGATGGGGTCAGGCGCGGCATTCAGGCTGCCGGTACGCTGCAGAAGCTTCAGGCCGAAGTCGCGCTTGGGGTTGCGCGGGTCGAGCTGGATGCCGCTCGGGGTGTCGGTGTCGATGTCTTCATAATCCATCCACATCTTCACCTTGCCGCTGTTCTGGTACCAGTCGCCGAGGATCGCCTTGCGCTGGTCGGCCGGCATCAGGCGCAGGAAGTTGACCTCGGCGCCGTTGCGGATCAGGTCGAAGTACAGGCGCGTCTGCAACTGGTGCGAGACGTTGCCGAACACATCGAAGTTGACCGCCAGCTGGTAATAGGTGCGCTCGAACAATGGGTAGTCGAACAGCCACACGGTCAGCGGCACATCACCGATCAGGCCCTTGGTCACCGAGGCGCTGTCGAAGTGGCGGAAAATGCTCAGCAACGCGTTGTCGTTACCGGCCCATAGCGTCGCCCAGCCCGGGGCCGGCATGTCGGCATAGGCTTCGCGGCGCAGTTTTTCGTACTCGTTGCGCTTGTCACGGTAGGCGTGCCACAGGCTCAGCACGCTGCCCACGTCATCGATCTGCCCAGGCATGGCCAGCAGCGGCGTGGCCTCGCCACGGTACTTGGCATCGGTGATGTAGCGGTCGTGGGCCGGCTCCTGGAACAGCGCCCAGAAGTTGTCGCGGATCACGTCGGTGGCAATCTGCCCACGGCATACCGGGCCACGAATGAAGGTGCGCACGAAGTACTCGGCGTTATCCAGCATGAACTGGTAGCGCGCCACTGCCGGGATCGCTTCGAAGGTTTCGAACGGGTTGGCCCGGTGGCGCGGGCCGTAGCCTGGCAGCGCAGTGGCATGCCAGTCGCCGGCGTAGAACAATTGCTTGACCCGCTTGAGCTTCTGCGGCCCCATCGGATAGGTGATGTGCGTCTTGTGCACAATCACGCCCTGCACCGGGATCAACCGGTAGTAGAAGTCGGTGCCCGGCGGGTCGTTGGGGCGGCGCGTGGCGATCAGGTCGACCGGCTGACCGCTCGGTGTACGCGAACGTACCCATTGGAAGAAGTGGCCCTGCTCGCCACCGACGAAGTAGATGTGCGCCAGGAACAGATGCTCGTACAGCCAGCGGCCGACCAGCGCCTCGGTGGAACCCGGGCGGTTGAGCAGCTCTTCCCAGTCGGCAATCTGCTTGGCTTCGGCCGCGCTTGGCTTGATCGGCTGGTACTCGACCGGCGCACCGGCGGCCAGCCAGCGGCGCATGGTGTCGTATTCCTTGTCGGTCAGGCCGGTCACCGCCAGTGGCATGCCTTCCTTGGGGTGGGCGCCGGCATAGGCATCGAACTCTTGCGGCAACGGGCACATGTTGTTGCGGTTCAGGCCCAGGACGATTTCCTCGGGCAGCTTGGCATTGGGCGTGAGCGGGGTCTTGTGCCCCAGCTCGAGCATGCGCGCCATCAGCGCGGCCTGGCTGCCCTGGTTGTCGAGCACGGAGTAAAAGCCCTTCTTGCGCCACTCGCCCTCGCTGTGGGCATCGTAGAACAGCCGCGTGGTGGGCACTGCCTTGCTGCGCTCGCCCTGATACACCGGCACCTTGGTGGCGCCGCGTACCGCGCCTTCGGGGCTTTCCAGCTTCAGCTGGCAGGCGGCGTCGTTGCAGGCGTGGCAGGCCACGCATTTCTCGGTGAAGATCGGTTGAATGTCCCGGGTGTAGGAAATAGCCGGGCTCGACTGGGGGGCTTGCCCGAACGCCACACTGCAGATGAGCAGGGCGAAAACGCCGGCAAGAATACGATGCACCATGTGCGGAAAGTCCTGGGTATTGAAAGCCATCACGATTTGTTGCCTGGTCGTCCTTGGGTGCCCTGCTTTGCCGACGCCCACCCAACATGAGCCATTTTCATGCAAATGGGCGATGCGCCTAAAAACCGCGCAGCTTTGTTATGATTCTGCACCTTCTGAAATTCGCCCGACCAGGTAGTTCCTATGTCCGACCGCAGCGCTCGTCTCCAAGCACTCCAGAACGCACTCAAGGAGCGCATCCTGATCCTCGACGGCGGCATGGGTACTATGATCCAAAGCTACCGGCTCGAGGAACACGACTATCGTGGCACGCGTTTCGCCGATTGGCCAAGCGATGTCAAAGGTAACAACGACCTGTTGCTGCTCAGCCGCCCGGATGTGATCGCCGCCATCGAAAAGGCCTACCTGGATGCCGGCGCCGATATCCTCGAAACCAACACCTTCAACGCCACGCAGATTTCCCAGGCCGACTACGGCATGGAATCGCTGGTCTACGAGCTGAACGTCGAGGGCGCGCGCATCGCCCGCCAGGTGGCCGATGCCAAGACCCTGGAAACCCCGCACAAGCCGCGCTTCGTCGCTGGCGTGCTCGGCCCTACCAGCCGCACCTGCTCGATTTCACCGGACGTCAACGACCCAGGCTACCGCAACGTCACTTTCGATGAGCTGGTAACGAACTACATCGAGGCCACCCGCGGCCTGATCGAGGGCGGCGCCGACCTGCTGCTGATCGAGACCATCTTCGACACCCTCAACGCCAAGGCGGCGATCTTCGCCGTGCAGCAGGTGTTCGAGGAAGACGGCATCGAACTGCCGATCATGATCTCCGGCACCATCACCGACGCCTCGGGCCGTACCCTGTCGGGCCAGACCACCGAAGCGTTCTGGAACTCGGTACGCCACGCCAAGCCGATTTCCGTGGGCCTGAACTGCGCCCTCGGCGCCAAGGACCTGCGCCCGTACCTGGAAGAGCTGGCGACCAAGGCCGACACCCATGTCTCGGCCCACCCCAACGCCGGCCTGCCAAACGCCTTTGGTGAATACGACGAAACCCCGGCCGAAATGGCCGTGGTGGTCGAGGAATTCGCCGCCAGCGGCTTCCTCAACATCATCGGCGGCTGCTGCGGCACCACGCCGGGCCACATCCAGGCCATTGCCGAGGCCGTGGCCAAGTACAAGCCGCGCGAGATTCCGGAAATCGCCAAGGCCTGCCGCCTGTCGGGCCTGGAGCCGTTCACCATCGACCGCCAGTCGCTGTTCGTCAACGTCGGCGAGCGCACCAACATCACGGGCTCTGCCAAGTTCGCCCGACTGATCCGTGAAGAGAACTACACCGAAGCCCTGGAAGTCGCCCTGCAGCAGGTGGAGGCCGGCGCCCAGGTGATCGACATCAACATGGACGAAGGGATGCTCGACTCCCAGGCCGCCATGGTCCGCTTCCTCAACCTGATCGCCGGCGAGCCGGACATCTCGCGCGTGCCGATCATGATCGACTCGTCCAAGTGGGAAGTGATCGAAGCGGGCCTCAAGTGCATTCAGGGCAAGGGCATCGTCAACTCCATTTCCATGAAGGAAGGCGTCGAGCAGTTCAAGCACCACGCCCGCCTGTGCAAGCGCTATGGCGCTGCCGTAGTGGTGATGGCCTTTGACGAGGTCGGCCAGGCCGACACGGCCGCGCGCAAGAAAGAGATCTGCCAACGCAGTTACGACATCCTGGTCAATGAAGTGGGCTTCCCGCCGGAAGACATCATCTTCGACCCGAACATCTTCGCCGTCGCCACCGGCATCGAAGAGCACAACAACTACGCCGTCGATTTCATCGAGGCCTGCGCCTACATCCGCGACCACCTGCCGCACGCCCTGAGCTCGGGCGGTGTGTCCAACGTGTCGTTCTCGTTCCGTGGCAACAACCCGGTGCGGGAAGCCATCCACTCGGTGTTCCTGTACCACGCGATCCAGAACGGCCTGACCATGGGTATCGTCAACGCTGGCCAGCTGGAGATCTATGACGAGATCCCGCCTGCCCTGCGTGAAAAGGTCGAGGACGTGGTGCTCAACCGCACCCCGCATGGCACCGACGCACTGCTGGCCATTGCCGACGACTACAAGGGCGGCGGCGCAACCAGGGAAGTGGAAAACGAAGAGTGGCGCTCGCTGCCGGTGGAAAAACGCCTGGAGCACGCGCTGGTCAAGGGCATTACCGCGTTCATCGTCGAAGACACCGAAGAATGCCGCCAGCAGTGCGCACGCCCGATCGAAGTGATCGAAGGCCCGCTGATGAATGGCATGAACGTGGTCGGCGACCTGTTCGGCGCGGGCAAGATGTTCCTGCCCCAGGTGGTCAAGTCGGCCCGCGTGATGAAACAGGCGGTAGCACACCTGATCCCGTTCATCGAAGCCGAGAAAGGCGACAAGCCAGAAGCCAAGGGCAAGATCCTGATGGCCACGGTAAAAGGCGACGTGCACGACATCGGCAAGAACATCGTCGGCGTGGTGCTGGGCTGCAACGGCTACGACATCGTCGATCTCGGCGTGATGGTGCCGGCCGAGAAGATCCTGCAAACCGCCCGCGACGAGAAGTGCGACATCATCGGCCTGTCCGGCCTGATCACGCCGTCGCTGGACGAGATGGTCCACGTGGCCCGCGAAATGCAGCGCCAGGGCTTCCAGTTGCCGCTGATGATCGGCGGCGCCACCACCTCCAAGGCGCACACCGCAGTCAAGATCGAGCCCAAGTACAGCAACGACGCCGTGGTCTACGTCACCGACGCCTCGCGCGCGGTCGGTGTTGCCACCCAGTTGCTGTCCAAGGAGCTGAAAGCCGGCTTCGTCGAGAAGACCCGCCAGGAATACGAAGAAGTACGCGAGCGCACCGCCAACCGCAGTGCCCGCACCGAGCGCCTGAGCTACGCCCAGGCGATCGCCGCCAAGCCGCAGTACGACTGGGCTGGCTACCAGCCAGCGGTGCCCTCCTTCACCGGCGTCAAGGTGCTGGAAGACATCGACCTGCGCACGCTGGCCGAGTACATCGACTGGACCCCGTTCTTCATCTCCTGGGACCTGGCCGGCAAGTTCCCGCGCATCCTCACCGACGAAGTGGTCGGCGAGGCGGCGACGGCGCTGTACAAGGATGCCCGCGAGATGCTCGACAAACTGATCGACGAAAAACTCATCAGCGCCCGCGCAGTGTTCGGCTTCTGGCCGGCCAACCAGGTTGCCGATGACGATATCGAAGTGTACGGCGAGGACGGCCAGGCCCTGGCTACGCTGCACCACCTGCGCCAGCAGACCATCAAGCCGGACGGCAAGCCCAACTGGTCGCTGGCCGACTTCGTCGCGCCGAAGGCCAGTGGCGTTACCGACTACGTGGGCGGTTTCATCACTACCGCCGGCATCGGTGCCGAGGAAGTGGCCAAGGCCTACCAGGACAAGGGCGACGACTACAGTTCGATCATGGTCAAGGCCCTGGCCGACCGCCTGGCCGAGGCCTGTGCCGAATGGCTGCATGAGCAGGTGCGTAAAGAGCACTGGGGTTATGCCCGCGATGAACACCTCGACAACGAGGCGCTGATCAAGGAGCAGTACCGCGGTATCCGCCCGGCCCCCGGCTACCCGGCCTGCCCGGACCACACAGAGAAGGAAACCCTGTTCCGCCTGCTTGATGGCACTGCCATCGGTCAGACCGGGCCGAGCGGCGTGTTCCTCACCGACCACTTCGCGATGTTCCCGGCAGCGGCGGTCAGCGGCTGGTACTTTGCCCACCCGCAGGCGCAGTACTTTGCGGTGGGCAAGGTCGACAAGGACCAGATCGAGCGCTACAGCGCGCGCAAGGGCCAGGATGTGAGTGTCAGCGAGCGCTGGTTGGCGCCTAACCTGGGTTACGACAGCTAAGACCCTTGGGGCCGCTTTGCGGCCCATCGCGACACAAGGCCGCTCCTACAGGAGAATGCAATCCTTTGTAGGAGCGGCGTTGTGTCGCGATGGGCTGCACAGCAGCCCCAATAGCCACCTACACTGTCCCTGATTGCCTCTGATTTCCTCAGGAGCCACCATGGACGATTCCAGCCAGGGCAAGCCCCCTACCTTCTGGCAGATGCTGCACAGCATCCTCGCTGCCGCCTTCGGCGTGCAAAGCGGCAAGAACCGCGCCCGCGACTTCACCCACGGCAAGGCCAGCCATTTCATTGCGCTGGGGACGCTGTTCACCCTGGTGTTCATTGCCGTACTGATCGGCCTGGTGCAATTGGCCCTGCACCTTGCGCGCTAGCAAAAAAGCCTGCGGGACTCCCTCCCGCAGGCGCTCTGGCTGCATCACGGTCTTGAATACAAGTCTACTGGTGGCTGACCCAATAAACGGCAGTGACCACCACCAGAACGATCAGGCAGAGGATCGCCCAGGCATCGACGCTGCTGTCAGCTTTGCGGACCTTGGTTGAGTTTCCCATTGCATTGCCTCTTGTAGTGGTTATGGGAATGCACTTCACCACCAGCAGTTAAGACGAGCAATGCCCTTCCCTCAAGCAGGGTCTTTCAATAATTGATCGGTGATGTCAGAAATGGGTACTGGTAGTCGGGCGGCCGCCCTTCGGCACTGTAATGCTGGAAATCGATACCGTAGTCGGGCCGTTCCAGTAATTTCAGCCAACGGGTTGCCTTGGCCTGGTCAATCGACTGCAACACCGGGATGCGATGCTCGCGCAGGCCGTCGCGGTTCACCGCCAGTCCCTGGGCATCATCGTGCAGCATCACCATGGCCCAGCCGCCGAGGGTGAAATGCCCGCCCATCAGCACGCTAAGACGCCCGTCGATACGTGCATGCAGGGCCTCGGGCGAGCTGTTGATGGCGCTGAACAGCACATCGCGCCCCGGCTTGCGCCCTGCCTCTTCGAACGCCTGCATGGCACCAAAGGCCATTTCGTCGTTGGCCGACCATACCAGGCGGGTGGCCGGGTAGCGCTCCACCAGTTGCTGCGCCTGCTCGTAGGCGCGCTGGCGGCTCCAACCACCATATACCACCTGGCGCAGGCGCACCTGGGGGAAGTCGGCCAGGGCGCGGCGCATGCCCTCCTCGCGCAGCTGCGAGGCCGGGGTGGTCTTGACCCCGGCAAACGCCAGCAGGTCCACCGGCCCACTGTCGCGGGGCAATTGCGCGACCATCTGGTGCAACATCTCAAAACCCGCTTGCTCGTCGTTGGCCGTCAAGGTGCCCAGCAGCTCGGCATACTTGTCCGGCTGGGCCTCGATGCTACGGGCCTGGCTGGCAGTCAGGCCGTTGTTGACCAAGAACAGTTTGACGCCGGTGCCACGCGACAGGCGGATGATCTCCGGCGCCACGTACCGCTCATTGACCAGGACCAGGTAATCCGGCCGCTGCGGTCCGCCCAGGATCGCCCTGGCCTGGGTCAGCGCCAGGTCGGCGCGGCGTTCGCCGTATTCCACGTGCAGGGTCATGCCCAGATCGTCTGCAGCGGCCTGCATGAAGCGGGTATAACTGGTCCAGAACGTCTCGGTGGACAGCCCCGGGTTGAGGAAAACCACCGAAGCCGGCTGCGCACTTGCCGCCAGCGGCAAGGCAAGACACAAGCTTTGGCACAACGCCTTGAGCATGGGCTGACATCCCTGCGAAGCAAACGCCGGATTATAAACGCCAAGCCACGCCCAGCGCATAAATGGCAGTCAGTCTCACATAGTCCATTTGGTTCTTTTCATATGCAAAAACATCACTTTAGCGCATAAACGCAACCTGCTATCGTTCCCCGGCTCCGAAGCGGAGTGCGCGGCCGTGCGCGCGAATAGCTGCATGCCTGAGACAGGACTTTTATGTACGTATACGACGAGTACGATCAGCGGATCATCGAGGACCGCGTCAAGCAGTTCCGTGATCAGACCCGCCGCTATCTGGCCGGTGAGCTGAGCGAAGAAGAATTCCGCCCTCTGCGCCTGCAGAACGGCCTTTACATCCAACGTTTCGCGCCGATGCTGCGCGTCGCCGTGCCGTACGGCCAGCTGAACGCCACCCAGGTCCGCACCCTGGCCAGGATCGCCCGCGACTACGACAAGGGCTACGCCCACATCTCCACCCGCCAGAACGTGCAGTTCAACTGGCCGGCCCTGGAGGACATCCCGGACATCCTCGCCGAACTGGCCACCGTGCAGATGCACGCGATCCAGACCAGCGGCAACTGCCTGCGCAACACCACCACCGACCAGTTCGCCGGTGTGGCCGCAGACGAAATCGTCGATCCGCGCCCGTGGTGCGAAATCGTCCGTCAGTGGACCACCTTCCACCCGGAATTCGCCTACCTGCCGCGCAAGTTCAAGATTGCCATCAACGGCTCGCAGGAAGACCGCGCCGCCATCGAAGTGCACGACATCGGCCTGGAGCCGGTGCGCAATGCCGCTGGCGAGCTGGGCTTCCGTGTGCTGGTCGGTGGCGGCCTGGGCCGTACCCCGGTGGTTGGCTCGTTCATCAACGAGTTCCTGCCGTGGCAGGACCTGATCAGCTACCTTGATGCCATCCTGCGCGTGTACAACCGTTACGGTCGCCGTGACAACAAGTACAAGGCGCGGATCAAGATCCTGGTCAAGGCCCTTACCCCGGAAGTGTTCGCCGAGAAGGTCGAGGCCGAAATGGTCCACCTGCGCGGCGGCAGCACCACCCTGACCGAAGCCGAAGTGCAGCGTGTATCGCGCCACTTCGTCGACCCGGCCTACCTGGCCCTGGACAACGTCGACTACGCCGCGCAGGACGCCGAGTACCCAGGCTTCGCCCGCTGGCGCTCGCGCAACACCCGCGCCCACAAGCGCCCTGGCTACGTGGCCGTGACCCTGTCGCTGAAGCCCACCGGCGTTGCACCTGGCGATGTCACCGACAAGCAGCTGGACGCCGTGGCCGACCTGGCCGAGCGCTACAGCTTCGGTTTCCTGCGCACGTCGCACGAGCAGAACATCATTCTTGCCGACGTCGAGCAGCGTCAGCTGCATGCACTGTGGCTGGAACTGCGCGAAAACGGCTTCGCTACCCCGAACATCGGCCTGCTGACCGACATCATCTGCTGCCCGGGCGGTGACTACTGCTCGCTGGCCAACGCCAAGTCGATCCCGATCGCCGAATCCATCCAGCGCCGCTTCGACGACCTGGACTACCTGTTCGACATCGGCGAGATCGACCTGAACATCTCCGGCTGCATGAACGCCTGCGGCCACCACCACGTGGGCCACATCGGCATCCTCGGCGTGGACAAGAAGGGTGAGGAGTTCTACCAGGTGTCGCTGGGCGGCAATGCCGCGCGTGGCGCGAGCCTGGGCAAGATCCTCGGCCCGTCCTTCGCCCAGGATGACATGGCCGATGTGATCGAGAAGCTGATCGCCGTGTACGTCGAGCAACGTACCGAGGAAGAGCGTTTCATCGACACCTACCAGCGTATCGGCATCGACCCCTTCAAGGAACGCGTCTATGCAGCGAATCATTAAGAACAACCAGATCGTCGACGAAACCTGGCATCTGCTGCCCAAGGAAACGTCCTTTGACGAGCTGACCAACTGCGACGACTACATCGTCCCGCTGCAGATGTGGCGCGACCATGCCCATGCGCTCAAGGCCCGTGACGGCGGGCTGGGCATATGGCTGGACAGTGACGAAGAAGCCGAAGAAATCGGCGAAGAGGTGCAGCACTTCCAGGTCATCGCACTGAACTTCCCGGCGTTCACCGACGGGCGCAACTACTCCAATGCGCGCCTGCTGCGTGACCGCTACAAGTTCAAGGGCGAACTGCGCGCCATCGGCGACGTGCTGCGCGACCAGCTGTTCTTCATGGCCCGTTGCGGCTTTGACGCGTTCGCCATCCGCGCCGACAAGGACCCGGAAGACGCGCTGCAAAGCCTGAAGGACTTCTCGGTGACCTACCAGGCCGCCACCGACGAGCCGCTGCCGCTGTTCCGCCGGCGCTGATCGTCACCTTGCAATGCCAGACGGCCCGCCTATATGGCGGGCCGTTTCGTTTTCCTGTACCGGCCTCTTCGCGGGTGAACCCGCTCCCACAGGTACTGCACCGTTCTTGAGTGCGGCGCGGTCCCTGTGGGAGCGGGTTCACCCGCGAAGAGGCCGGTACAGGTTTACCCTGCATTCCCCCAGCAACAGTCACGGCACAGCGACCTATTCTTGCCTCCCAGTCAAATGACCTTGGCCCCGCCCCACCTTAATCAATCTCCCTCAAAGCCGCACACTGCTCCCCACACGAAGAGCGATCGAATCCGAGCGACCAACCTCGATTCGGCTCACCCCCTCACTCACCAGGAGCAGATCCATGAGCGTTCCATCCTTCGGCCTCGGCACCTTTCGCCTAACCGGCCAAGCCGTCATCGATTCGGTCAAGTCGGCCCTGGAACTTGGCTACCGCGTCATCGACACCGCACAGATCTACAAGAACGAAGCCGACGTCGGCCAGGCCATCGCCGAAAGCGGCGTCAAGCGCGGCGAGCTGTTCATTACCACCAAGATCTGGGTCGAAAACTACGCCGCCGACAAGCTGGTCCCCAGCCTGCGCGACAGCCTGCAAAAACTGCGCACCGACTACGTCGACCTGCTGCTGATCCACTGGCCAGCCCCAGGCAACGGCGTTGAGCTGCCCGAGTACATGGCCGCCCTGGCCGAAGCCAAGAAGCTGGGCCTGACCCGCCAGATCGGTGTATCCAACTTCAACATCGAACTGACCCGCCAGGCCATCGAAGTGGTCGGCGAAGGCGAAATCGCCACCAATCAGATCGAACTCAGCCCCTACCTGCAGAACGGCAAGCTGACCGCGTTCCTCAAGGAGCAAGGCATCACCGTCACCTCGTACATGACCCTGGCCTACGGCAAGGTGCTGAAAGACCCGGTACTGGCCGACATCGCCGCCAAGCACAAGGCCACCGTGGCCCAGGTTGCCCTGGCTTGGGCCCTGCAGCTGGGCTACGCGGTGATCCCGTCGTCGACCAAGCGGGAAAACCTGGCCAGCAACCTGCTCGCACGTGACCTGAAGCTGGACGCTGACGACATGGCACGCATCGCCAAGCTCGAGCGCAACGGCCGTGAAGTCAGCCCTGACGGCCTGGCGCCAATCTGGGATTGATGCCATGACCACGCCCCTCGAACGCCTGACCGCTGGCGGCTTCAGCATCGGCCTGGAAGCGCCGCTGGACCACGACTGGCCCCCCGCCGGCGACCAGGCGCGGCGCCGCGATGGCCGCCAGTTCGGCGAGCCGGACCTGGCCCGCCACGCAGAACTGGCACAACTGGCCGATCGCCTGGGCTACCGCGCCCTGTGGGTCCGCGATGTGCCGCTGTACGACCCGTCGTTCGGCGATGCCGCCCAGGTGTTCGAGGTGTTTGCCTCGTAACGTGCGGCCGCTGGACGAAACCCTGCGCGAAATTGCCGAATACGTATTGCCACAATTCCATGAGAAAAAAGCCCAACTGACGGAGGCCACCCCAAGACAGGCACACGCGCAATGAAGGGCGGGCGCGTCCTGTTAGCCCTGGCCATCGGCGCCTTCGGCATCGGCCCCACCGAGTTCACCCCGATGGGCTTGCTGCCGGCTGGTTGGGCTTAGCAAGGTTGCCGGGAAAACTGCAGCCGACGCAGCCTGATAGAGCCCCCCTTGCCCCATCGATCACCCCAGGCTCAGCGAACTGGGCTCTGATCAGCCCTGCGGCAGCATGATCCTGACTTCCAGCCCGCCACCCGGGCGGTTGCCCAGGGACATGCTGCCCCCCTGCTCCAGCACGATGGCACGTGCTGCGGGCAGGCCCAGCCCCACGCCACCGGTATTGCGGTTGCGTGAACCTTCGATACGGTAGAACGGCGCGAATACCTGCTCGTGCAGCTCCGGCGCAATGCCCGGCCCGCGATCCTGCACGGTAATCTCGATCTGCCTGGCGTTAACCGCCAACACCACCGTGGGCTCGCAGCCGTATTTCGCTGCATTGTCGATCAAGTTGACCAGCACCCGCTTGATACCCACCGGCCGCCCCGTATACACACAGCGACGCGGCCCGCTGAGGCCGACCTCGACCCCCGCATCCTTGAAGTCGTCCACCACGGTCAGCAGCAATTCGCCGAGGTCGAATACGGTCGTCTGTTCCAGCCGCGCGTCATCACGGAAGAACCCCAATGCCGCATCGACCATCGCCTGCATCTCGTCGACGTCCTTGAACAACTTGGCCTGTAGCTGGGCATCGTCGATGAACTCGGCGCGCAAGCGCATGCGGGTCAGCGGTGCACGCAGGTCATGGGAGATGGCCGCGAGCATCTGGGTACGGTCGTTGAGAAAATGCTTGAGCTGCGCCTGGGTGGCATTGAACGCAAGAATGGTCTGACGCAGGTCGTGCGGGCCGACCACCGGAATGGGCGGGGCGTTGAAGTCCTTGCCAAAACGCCGCGCACCTTCGGCAAAGCGCTCCAGCGGCTTGGCCAGGTAGCGGGTGGCCAACAGCGCGACGACAAGGCTGGAAACCAGCATCAGCCCGAGGATGATCAGGTTGCGCGGCAGTTCGTCCAGGCCCCAGCTACGGCTGGTGGCACGGAACAGCACCCAGGACTTGTCGGTCAGCTCGATCATCAGCGCATAACCACGCTCAGGTGCGTACTCCGGCATGTCGGACGGTGCGAAAGCCTCGACCCTGGCATCCGGGCGCTTGAGCAATGCGCGCAGGATAGGCGTGCCCTCGCTGAACTCGGCATCGACCAGCACGGGTACGCCCGCTTCGTCATGGCGGCGCAGCCAGCGCACGGAGTATGAGCCGTCGCCCGCCGCACTGGCGATGTTGGCGCGCTGCGCCATGGGCGCGACGTCGAGGATGCGAGTGACCGCTGCAACCTTCTCGATCACCCCGCTCTCCAGTAGCGGTGGCTGCGCCCAGACACTCAGCAACAGGCTGAACAGCCCCTTGAGCAGCAACAGGAACAGCATCGCCGTCAGGGTGGTCAGCGCGATCCAGCGGGCAATGGTGATCCTGGGCCGTGGCAGGGCCTGGCGAACCCTGGCGAGCAGCTTCATCGCTTCGCGACCGTGGGCGTGAACAGATAACCGGCGTTGCGCAGGGTACGGATCAAGGGCTCGTTGCCGTTGTCGGTTTCAAGCTTGCGGCGCAGCCGGCTGACCTGGACGTCGATGCTGCGATCATAGGCGTCGTAGGCATCGCCACGGGCCATGTCCAGCAACTGCTGGCGGCTGAGCACCCGCCGCGGATGTTCGGCGAACACCAGCAGCAGCTCGAACTCACCGTTGGACAAGGGGATCATGACGTTGTCCGGCGAACGCAGCTCGCGCCGCACCACATCCAGCCGCCAGCCGGCAAACTCCAGGGTCGCGCAGGCATGGCCCGCCGCGCTCCCGGCCGCTTCGCCGGCACGGCGCAGCACTGCCCTCACCCGGGCCAGCAGTTCACGGGCGGCGAACGGCTTCGTCAGGTAGTCGTCTGCCCCCAGCTCCAGGCCAACCACCCGGTCACTCAACTCGCCCATGGCGGTGAGCATGATCACTGCCACCTTGTGCTCGGCCAGCAGGCGCTGGCACAACACCAGGCCACTTTCGCCAGGCAGCATCACATCCAGGATGACCAGGTCCGGCACCCGCCGCTCGACGGCCTGCCACAGCGCCTTGCCATCCCTGGCCACATCAACCTCGTAGCCATGTTGGCAGAGAAACTTCTGCAGCAGGTCGAGCACCTCGACATCATCGTCGACTATCAGCAAATGGCTCACAAAAAAGCACCGCAAAACAAGGTTATCAAGCCGTACTTTAAGGCCATCCCCACGTAGCCGTCATATATTTCAACCCGGAAACAAAGTGTCGACGCCGAGACAATCCGGACATTACCAGGCAAAGAAAACTGCGCAGCATCGCTGCCAGTTCTTGCCAGGAATGTATCTATGTCCCGTTCATCATCCGCCTCCCGCTCAGCGCGCTCAGCCGCGCTGGCCTTGTCGCTGCTTGCGGCGGGAGGCTGCAGCCAACGTGCACCGGCCACGGCGGCCTGCGGCAATGTCGCCTATCAGGTCAGTGACCCGGCGGAGCCCGCCAACCGCGCCGTATTCGCCTTCAACCGCACGGTCGACGACTATCTGCTGGCCCCCGTCGCACGGGGCTACACCGCGCTGCCCGGTTTTGCCCAGCAGGGCATGCACAACTTTGCCAGCAACTTCGGTGAGCCGAAGGTGTTCGTCAACGACCTGCTGCAGGGCAACGGCGAACGGGCGATGACCAGCCTCTCCCGCTTCATCTTCAACACCACCCTGGGTGTGGCAGGGCTGGTCGACGTGTCTGGCAAGATGGGGCTGAGCCAGCATCGCTCGGACTTTGGCCAGACTTTCGGGGTGTGGAACATCGCCTCTGGCCCCATCGTCGAGCTGCCGCTGCTGGGCACCCACAACCTGCGCGATGCCACCGGCACGCTGCTGGGCCTGGCACTGGACCCGTTTGGCGGCAACAGCGATACCGTCGAAACCATGGGCACCGTAGCCACGGCCGGCGGCATCGTCGATGCACGGGCCGAAGCACTGCCACTGACCGACCTGCTGCGCACCTGGCCTGACTACTACGTTGCGATGCGTGACTACACCGCGCAGCGGCGCAGCAACCGGGTGGCAGAAGGCAAGGCCGGCGAGCCGGGCACCTGGCCAGTGGAGTGCGCAGGGGGTGCCCATGAAAAATGATGCCCAAGGCGCCATGCTGCTGTTCAGGCGCCTGGAAGGCGCTGCCCGGCAACCGCTGTTGCTGCATGAACTGGAGGCCCGGGTTTCGGCCGATGGCCGGAGCCTGGTGCTGAGCCGTTATCGCGAACGCTTTACCGCCGAGGGCAAGCCCTACCGACACGAGGCTCACCGCAGCGTACCGATTGCAGCATTGCTGCGCTGGGTGGCGCGGCACGAACGATGAATTCGAGGTCGGCCAAGTGTCAGCAGGGACCCTGTGGGAGCGGCTTTAGCCGCGAACACCGGCGCAGCCGGTGCCATGCACCGCGCTGGATTCTTCGCGGGTGAACCCGCTCCCACAGGGTACGCGGACCGCCTGCGAATTCAGGGCGTCAGGTCCGGAATGTCCGAAACGCGACAGTGGCTGCCTGTTCGGCGTGAGACAGGCAAACCGGGCACTGGCTACCCTTCTTCGGCAAATGCCTTGTTCCCTTTCGCCAGAAGAAGATCGCCCATGACGACCTCCACCGCCTCCATGGCCGCCACCACACCTGCCGACCAACCCCAGGGCTTTCTGGTCCGCATCGTCGGCGCTGCGGCATTCGCCCACCTGCTCAACGACCTGATCCAGGCCGTGCTGCCGTCCATCTACCCGATGCTCAAGAGCGATTTCGCACTCAGCTTTGCCCAGATCGGCTGGATCGCCCTCATCTACCAGGTGACCGCGTCCTTGCTGCAACCCTGGGTCGGCCTGTACACCGACAAGCGCCCGCAGCCCTACCTGCTCCCGGCCGGTATGCTGGTGACGCTGGTGGGCATCGCCCTGCTCGCCTTCGCCAGTAGCTATGAAATGCTGCTGGTGGCCGCCGCGGTGGTCGGCGTGGGCTCGGCGACCTTCCACCCCGAAGCCTCGCGGGTGACCAGGATGGCCTCCGGTGGGCGCTTTGGCACCGCGCAATCGACCTTCCAGGTCGGTGGCAACACCGGCTCGGCCCTCGGCCCGCTGTTGACCGCTGCCATCGTCATTCCGCACGGCCAGCCGGCCATCGCCTGGTTCATGCTGGCGGCCGCGCTGGCGGTATTCGTGCTGCTGCGGGTGACCGGCTGGACCGTGCGTCACGGCCAGACCCGGCTCAAGACCTTCGCCGGCCAGCAGGCCCCCGGCCTGTCGCATGGCGCCATGTGGCGCGCCGTGGCGGTCATCGCCGTGCTGATGTTCGCCAAGTTCGTCTACATCGCCTCGTTCACCAACTATTTCACCTTCTACCTGATCGAGCATTTCGGCCTGAGCGTGCAGCACAGCCAGCTGTACCTGTTCGTGTTCCTCGCGGCCGTGGCCCTGGGCACCTTCGCTGGTGGCCCGGTGGGTGACCGTATCGGGCGCAAGGCGGTGATCTGGGTCTCGTTCCTCGGCGTGGCGCCCTTCGCCCTCGCCCTGCCCTACGCCAACCTGGCCTGGACGGCGGTACTGGCGGTGGCCATCGGCCTGGTGATGTCCTCGGCCTTCGCCGCCCTGGTGGTGTATGCCCAGGAGGCCGTGCCGGGCCGGGTCGGCATGGTGTCGGGGGTGATGTTCGGGTTGATGTTCGGTATCAGCGGCATCGGCGCCGCCGGGCTTGGCGAACTGGCCGACCGGCATGGCATCGAGTGGGTGTACCAGATCATCTCGTTCCTGCCGCTGCTGGGGTTGGCCACCGCGCTGCTGCCGGCAACCCGCTCGCAAGCCCGCCCCAGCCGCTGCTGTTAAAGTGGGCGTGCCAGGCTGCCCGTACAAGAGGTCGAAATGCTGAAGCCGCAGCACGAATTGCTGGTGGAGGTGGATGAGTGGAGCTGGGAGGTGGGCAGCCGTGCGACGGACTACCCGACCGACTGGTTCATCGAGCCCCACAGCCATGCCAAGCACCAACTGATCTATGCCACCAAAGGCCTGATGATCGTCGAGTCCGGTAACGAACGCTGGACCGTGCCTCCCAGCCGCGGCGTATGGATGCCTTGCGGCCAGGTGCACGCGATACGCTGCGTGGGCGAGGTGAAGATGCGCAGTGTGTTCGTGCGCGCCGACGCGGCAGTGCAGTTGCCCCTGCAGAGCAAGGCGATCAGCATCTCGCCATTGCTCAGCGAGCTGATCAAGGCTTCCGTAGGCTTTACCGCGCCGTTTGCCGAAGACTCCCGTGAAGCCCGGGTGATGCGCCTGATCCTCGACGAGATCTGCGTGCTGCCGACCTTGCCGCTGAAGCTGTCGCAGCCCGGCGACAAGCGCCTGCAGGCGATCTGCTCCGCGCTGCACGAGCGGCCTGACGATAACGCCACCGTGGCCGACTGGGGCCAGCAGCTGGGAGTGGACGAAAAGACCATCCAGCGCCTGTTCCGCAAGGAAACCGGCATGACCTTCGGCCAGTGGCGCCAGCAGGCGCGGTTGATGCAGGCACTGGAGCGGATCGCCCTGGGCGAGCGGATCATCGATGTGGCGGGGACGCTGGGGTATGACAGCCCCAGTGCCTTCGCCAGCATGTTCAAGCGCCAGTTCGGTATCACGCCGAGTCAGTTCTTCAAATAGCCTGTAGGAAACATATGAGATCGCCCCCGCGTCGCCTGATCTCGCACAGCAACCCTGTCAAGCCGTGTACAGTACCCTCACAACAAAGCCCCCAGAAGGAGCCCGGCACATGACCGTGACGCTGTCCCCCCTGCAGATCGACTGCGATTTCGACTCCGGCAACATCCAGGTGCTGGATGCCAGCAACCCGGCCCGGGTGCACCTGGCCATCCGCCCGGACACCCACAGCGGCCACTACCAGTGGTTCCACTTCAAGGTCAGCGGGCTGACGCCAGGCCAGGTCCATCGCTTCAGCCTCGACAACGCCTCCGGTTCCTCCTACAAGAACGCCTGGAGCGGCTACAACGCCGTGGCCTCCTACGACCAGCAAACCTGGTTCCGCGTCCCCAGCCAGTTCGACGGCACGGCGCTGTCGTTCGAGGTAAAGGCCGAACAGCCGCACATCTGGTTCGCCTACTTCGAGCCCTACCCGCGCGCTCGTCACAACCAGCTGATCGAACGTGCACGGCAACTGCCGGGGGTGGAATTGCTCGCCAGTGGCCGCAGCGTACAGGGTCGCGACATTCCCCTGCTGCGTGCCGGTGATGGTGCCGCAGGCAAGCGCAGGCTGTGGCTGATTGCCCAGCAACACCCGGGCGAACACATGGCCGAATGGTTCATGGAGGGCGTGATCGACCGCCTGCAGGCCAACGACGAGGTGATCCGGCAGTTGCTGGCCAAGGCCGACCTGTACCTGATCCCCAACATGAACCCCGACGGTGCCTTCCTCGGCCACCTGCGCACCAACTTCAAGGGCAAGGACCTCAACCGTGCCTGGCAAGACGCCAGCGTCGAGCTCAGCCCCGAGGTCTTCTTCGCCCAGGCACAGATGAAGCAACACGGCGTGGATGCGTTCATCGACGTGCATGGCGACGAAGAAATTCCCCATGTGTTCACCGCGGCCTGCGAGGGCAACCCGGGCTACACGCCGCGTCTGGCCAAACTGGAGGAGCAGTTCCGCAGCACCCTGTGCAGCCTGACCCGCGACTTCCAGACCGTGCATGGCTATACCCGCGACGAACCGGGGCAAGCCAACACGACGCTGGCCTGCAATGCGGTGGGGATGGCGCATGACTGCCTGTCACTGACCCTGGAAATGCCGTTCAAGGACCATGACGACGCGCCGGATGCCGTCACCGGGTGGTCGGGGGCACGTTCGAAGGCGTTGGCCGGGGCGGTGCTTGAGACCTTGGCGAAGATGGTTGGCGATTTGCGCTGACTGAAACGGCCCATCGCCGGCAAGCCGGCTCTCACAGGACTGCACATGACTCATTGAATTAGCAGGGACCCTGTGGGAGCGGCTTTAGCCGCGAACACCGGCGTAGCCGGTGCCATGCACCGCGTTGGATTCTTCGCGGCTAAAGCCGCTCCCACAGGTTACGCGGACCGCCGCTCCCACAAGGTCCCTGCGCTCAGAACTGCACATCCAGAATCACGCTGTCGGTATAGGTCGCAGCCGGGGGTGTAGCCTGGTCGGTGTAGACCTTGGCGTTGTAGTTGAACACCTGGCTACCGGTGCCGGTCCCCGTGCCGGGGTTCACATCGGCATCGGCACTGGCCCGCCGCGCAGCCCCTGTCGACCCCCAGCGCACCGCCCCGGCGCTCTTGAAAATGTCATAGGCCAGGTAGTTGTTGGCCGCAGACTTCATCCGCCGTCGACCATTGGCCACGTTCTGCCCGTCATCCAGGCCCACCGTGTAGTTGCTGCCCTTGGTGCACGACACGCTCAGGCTCTGGCTCACCGTGCCGAACCCCGCCACCACCGGCGCGCTGGCGAAGTTGATGCTGGGCGTAGTGATCTGGCAGTCGTTGGTCACCGTCATGCTTACCAGCAGGGTTCTGGTACCGGAGCCCTGGTCTCGCCCTATGCAAAGCCCGCCAACACCAATCCCGTCGCAATAGTCCCAGGTCCATTCGACATCGAGGATTTCCTGATATAGCCCCGCCGATACGTTGCTGCCCACCTGCGTGCGCATGTAGATAGGCACATTCTTCGGTGTACCGTTGAGCAACCCGAGCAAGTCGAGGATGCCGGTGGTCCTGAATTCGAAGGGGGTGCCACGGGTGATCGGATAGTTGGTTGTGGCGTCGGCATAGAGGGTGTAGGGGATCACATCCCCGGTAGGCCCTACCAGGCCGCTGGTGGTGGATGTGATCTTGATCTTGAAGGAGTCGGTGCTACTGAGCACGCTGATCACCGAACCGTTGCATTGCAGGCCCGAGTTGGTGCTGGAAGCTGTCTGGACCGTGCCACGTACCTGAGTCGAGTTGAGCGAACCAAACGCCGCCGGAGCAGTCAACACTGACGTGCACTTGGCCCAGGCCGAGCCCGCCCACAACAACAAGGCGCATGCCCACAAACCACGCCAGCAGGCCTTCACTTGCACACCAACGGGCCAATCAACGGGATCAAACCTTGCGACTCAGGCAGGTCGAACGCCACCTGGCAATGCCCGCCCCCCTCCAACTCAACCAGCAGTCGGTTATGCGGCGTCAGGTTCTCCAGATAAACCAGGCCATCCCAACCGACCACCGCCTGGCTGCCACTTTCTGCATGGGTGACACGGCTGCCCAGCTTGAGTACCTGCTGTTCGGCGTCCACCAGTTCGAGGCTGGCCGCCAGCACGCGCCTGAGCGGGAACTCCAGCAAGTAGCCGCTGCCCCGGCGCACCGCCACCCGCTGTTCCACTTCCGGCGCGAGGATGTCCGGCGGCAAGCCCATGGGGTCGATCTCGTACTTGCCGCGGTAATAACCGCTGCTGTACGGCACCAGCAGGTGACCATCGGCATCGGTACGGCCGACCTCCTGGTTTTCATAGCGCACCGGCACGTCGGCGTAACCACTGGTGCTGACTAACACGAAGGCATCGTCGATACGGTTGGCAGCGAACAGCCCGGCATCCATCCAAACCAGCGAGCCACTGGCGTCGGCCCAGCGGGTCATCTCTCCACTGCTGCCATACAAACCGGCCTGCAACTGCACCGACTGAAGGCGCCATGTGACATCGGCCTGGCGGTAGGCATCGCGCTCGCTACCGGCGGCGTAGCCCAGGTTGTAACCGACACCACCCCCCACCGGCGTCGCGCGGCTGTAGTTGACCCGCTGCAGGGTTTCGCCTTGCTGGCTGCGCTCCATGCCCAGGGCCAGGGTGCCGTGCAGGTCGAACGGGATCACCAGTTGCGCCTGCACTGCCCACTGGCTGTCCCCCACTTCACGGTTGGCCGACAGATAAACGCTGCTGTTGCCCCACAGCGGCCTGCTGTAGCTCAGGTTGATCAGCCGGGTACGTGTGCCGTCGCCGGCGCGCACATCGAAATAGCCGGCGCCGATGTTGCCGTATTCGTTCAGGTTCAGGCTCAGCGTGACCTGCTCGCTGCGCTGGCTCAGCTGTATGTCCCGGCTGTCGACCCGGGTCAGGTCGGCATAGTCGCCATGGCGTTGCAGGCGCTGGTAGCTGAAGCCGATGCGCTGGCTGTTGTACTGGTAGCCGAGGGCGACCTGGTGGCCCTTTTCGCCGTCGAACCGGCTCTGCGCCAGGGCCGCGTTGAGCACACCAAGGTTGCCCAGCCGCATGTTGCCGCCCAGGCCGCCCAGCATCAGCGATTCGGCGCTTTCGGCATGGGTCTCCAGGGTGAAGATGTCGCTAACCCCGTAGCGCAGGCTGGCCGAAGCAACCCCGGGGCCGTAGGCAAAATCGCGTACCCCGTAGTCACGGCGCAGGCTGCCGGCTGCCACCGAATAGTCGGTCAGGCCCTGCTGCAGCAGGCTGCTGGTGACGTAGAACGGCAAGGTGGTCGACACCTGCCGGCCAAGGGCATCGGTGGTGACCACCACCGCCTCCCCGGCGCCGTTGATGAAGGGCACGTTGGTCAAGGTGTAGGGACCCGGCTGCAATTCGCTGGTGCTGGACTTGTAGCCATTGATGAACAGGTCCAGCGAGGTCGGCACCGCCGCTTCACCGGAGAACGCCGGCAGCGGATAGGTGACCAGGTCGGGGCGTACAGCGAAATCGCGCGACAACTGCAGGCCACCGACCCGCACCGAGCTGGTCCAGGGCAAGGCCCCGGTCACCAGGTCACCGGCTTCGTAGGTCAGCAGGCGCTGCTCGTCGGTGAAACGCCAGGTGGTGTCGTAGCGCAAGAAGCCTTGGCGCATATCGTCGGTCGGCGCACCATTGAACGACTGGCGCCACTGCCCGCTGCTGGAGAACGTTCCCCAGCTGTCGAACAGGCGCAGTTCGTTCCAGGCCGCCAGGTAGCTGCCGCCGTCATCGGTGTCGTTCAGGTACAGGTCGTAGTTGAACAAGGCGCCGAAACTGCTGCGTGCATCGCTGGCCGGGTACAGGTTGCGGTCGCCCAGTTGCTGGTCGGGCAGCCAGGCCGGCGGCACTTGCAGCAGCAGCCGCTGGTTCTGGCTGTCGTAGTCGGCATGCATCCCCACGATGGTCTCAAGCGCCACCTCGCCCTGGGGGGTGCCCGGCAGCGAAACTCCGGCCGCCCGCAACACCTCGCTATCCAGGTACAACTGCCCGGCACGCTGCTGCACCGGCACCAGCTCAGACCTGGGCACCTGGTTCACCAGCAACTCGAGGTACAACGTGGCATCGGCGATGGCAGACATCTCCGTGGGTGGTGGCGGCAGGTCGTCGGCCAGCACCAGGCCAGGGCCGACCAGGGCAAGCCCCAGGCAACAACGGTGGGTCAGCCACCTCACACACGGTGTCCAACCATTGCCGGATTCTCCACGGCCTGTGCGCGGCATTCAGGCGCAGGCTCATTGGCTTTGGCGGATGGCGTCCGCGCTGCTCTGGCCGTTTACCCTCCCCTTGAGCACACTGCCGGCACTCGGTGTTAGCGGTGCCGGCCAGCGCATGCTGGCCCCCGGCAGCACATAACCCAGCAAGCCATCGGCCAGTGGTTTGCTCTGGCTGCCCTGCTGCACCACCACATCAGTCAGGCGTGCATGCACCGGGCCGGTGTTGCGCAGTTCCACGTACGGCTTGCCCTGCACGGTCACTGCACGCCAGCTGAGTTGCGGCTTGCCGACGCCCTCGGCATTGCCCTTGCTCTCAGGGCCTGCCTTGCCCCACAGGCCTTCGCCGTAGACGAACAGGGGTACCGAGTAGCGCATCTGCAGGCGGATCGCCGCGGTGGTGCCGGGCTCGGCCTTGTCGACCGGGATGGCAGGCGGGATTTCGTCGATGATGATGCGGTAGGCCTGCTCCTGGCCGACTGGCGAGGGGCCGGTGCGGGTCAGGCGGATCAATTGCTTCTGCCCGGGGGCGACGTTGGCCACCGGCGGGCTGCCAATGATCTCGCGCTGTGCCTGGTACTGTTCCTGGTAGTCACCTTGGCGCCAGGCGAACACCCGCACCTGCAGGTTGGCCGGTGCGGTTCCGCGGTTTTCCAGCCACAGTGCGCCAGCCTTCTGGTCAGCCTCCAACACCGGGTCGATCGGCCAGATCAGCACCGAGGTGGCCGCCCAGGCTGGCAGGCTCGCCAGCCACGATACTCCGATCAATCCTCGCGCCCACTTCGCGCCTGCCCCCATGAAGCTCTCCTTGGATACTGGTCATTAGTGCCGATGCATTCACCAGGTCACCGTCACTTGCACCACATCGGTGTAAGTCCCCGCCGGCATCGTGCCGGTCAGCTGAACCCGCCCGTACACCGGCAGCTTGATCGCCGTCGGGTCGGTATAGCCCACGGCCACGCTCTGGCCGATCCCCAGGCTCTGGCTGTACGCCGCGTCCCGGTACAACTGGTAGGCCAGCACCTGCGTGCCGCCCGTGCGTTTGAGGTTGCGTGTGCCACTGGCACTGTTCTGCCCGCCATCCACGCTCATGCTCAAGGCCACGCCCGGGGTGCACTGGAAGGTCACTGTGGTACCGCCCAACGAGGTGCCGAGAGTTCCGGTGGCCAGTGCCGACTGCGAGCCGTAGTCGAGCGTCCCGTAGCTGGTCACGCCGCCCACCACCAGGCACCCGGCGACGATCTGCGCCGTCACCAGGAAGCTGCTGGTGGTCGCCGCATCCAGAGGCGCGGCCAGCAGCACGCCAAGGACGCTCATGCCGCCCGCCAGCCAGCTGCGCATGGTTCAGAACGACAGCTCGACGGACACTGTGTCGGTGTACTCCCCCGCCGGCAGGCCGACCTTGCCGCGCGCCTGGCCATACAGGTTTGACGGTCTGGGCCACACCGCTGCTGAGCGGCAAGGTGATGGTGCCGTTGATGGCCAACACCTGCGTACGCCCGGCATCGGTGTAGAAGTCGTACGGCACGAAGTTGCCGACGCCATCCGCCAGCGCACGGCTGCCCCCGGCCGACTGGCCATCGTGGGAACCTGCGCCCACGCGGATGACTGGTACCGTGCCAGCCGAACAGAGAATGCTGATCGCCCCACCGCCGCCGCCGATTACCTGGCCGTCGGCGGTGTTGAACAAGGCATCGTGAGTACCGAAGTCCAAGGTACCGAAGTCTGCCCCCGAGGAGGCTGAGGTGCCGTTGACCTGACACGCTGCGGTCAAGGTCAGCGTCGACTCGATAGTCCCGGTGGTGGCGGCCTGCGCCTGGTAACTCAGCATCAGCCCCAGACCGGCGAGGATGCAGCGTGAAAGGTTCGTTCGCATCGAAGTCTCCTTGTGTCGTTACCAGTCCAGGGTCACCCTCAGGGTGTCACGGTACAGGCCGGCTGGCAGCGCACGCGGTTGCGCCACTACCACACCGTAGATGGGGATCGGTATCTGCCGGGTACTGCTGATGGTGAAGGCACGCGCCTGGCCGATGCCGTAGCGGCTGTTACCACCTGGGTCGATTGCCAGTTGGTAGGGGATCAGCTCGCGACCGTTGCTCAGCCGCCGTATGCCGTCACTGCCATTCAGGCCGCCGTTGATGCGCACGTTGAACGCCCGCACCTCGGGCGTGCAACTGATCTGCAGGCTGCCTTCGCCGCTTACATCGTCAACCCGGCTGCGCAGCGGCTGGTCCCAGTTCGGTCCGCGCTCGCCGAAGTCCATCACGCCGGGGTTACCCACCGTTGCCGGTTGCGTCTCGTTGCTGCTGATCTGGCAAGCACTGCTGATCACCAGCCGCGCCTGGATGAAACCGGTGCTGGTGCCATGCGCGGCACCACCGGGCACCAGCAGCGGGCCCAGGGAAAGCAGCAGGATCGAGGTGCGGTTCATGGCGTCGCGTCCTTGAGCATGGTGGCATCCCTACCAGGTGACGGTGACTTTGAGCAGGTCGGCGTACAGGCCTGCAGGCGGTATCCAGGCCAGCTTGTCGATCCGTGCATACAACGGCAGCTCGACCGAACCGCTGTCCGGCACCCGCGCCGAATGCGCCACATTCACCGCCAGCGGCTCGCGCCAGGCAGCGTCGCGGTAGAGGCGATAAGGTATGAGCCGGGCCATGTCATCGTCACTGGCCAGAAAGCGCAACTCGCCGACGCCGCCATGCTGCCCACCATCGACGCGGACCTGATAGGGGGTGTGGGGATTGCATTCCAGGCGTGGCGGGCGCTGGCTCAGCAGCGCGCCGGTGAGCGGCGCACCTGGGCCATCCAGCCGTGCAGCAGCGCCCAGATCGATGCGCCCCAGCGCCTGCGCCCCAGCATCGCGGGGCTGGTTGACCAGCATGCAGCCACGCTGCACCAGCACCCGCACTTCCACCAGGAAGTCCGCCGCCATTGCGCTGCTGCTCAACATAAGGCCCAACAGGGCGGCCAGGTAGCGGTCCGTCACCTTATTATCCTTGTCGATGTCTGCTGAGCTGAGCGTAGCAGCGACGTGACATCACGGTACTGGCATCGAGCCATTTTTTTGTATTAGCCAAAAAGCGCTACCACCTGAAAAAAAAACCACACGACACAGAACGCATCGCCGGCATTCTCCTCAAATGGCCAAGGGCCGTTATCCCGGCGGGTATTCTGTTAAGGTGTATTCCCTTCATCCTGCCTAGACTCATGCGGCATGCATGGACGGACACGACAGGAGCGTTTTCATAGATGATTGCAGACAGCACGCTCACCCAAGCCCTCGAGCGCTGCGCCCAGGAGCCGATCCAGCTGCCTGGCAGCATCCAGCCCCACGGCTTCCTTCTAGTGCTGGACGAAACCGACATGCGGGTACTCCAGGCCAGTGAAAATGTCGAGCATTGGCTGGGCATACCGGCCAGTGAACTGATAGGTCGCGAGTTCGCCGAACTGGTCAGCGGTGCCTTCGACTTGCGCCTGCACCTGGCCCGCCTGCCGCAGGACGAGGTCTTTCCGTTCCACATCAGCGATGTGCACCTGCGCCAGGACGCTCCATATCGTGGCAACCTGCACCTGCTGGTCCATCGTCACGACCAAGTGCTGATCGCCGAATTCGAACCCCCTCGCCTGCCGGCCGATCTTGTCGGGCAAGGCGACTACTACCCGCTGGTGCGCAGCTTCGTAGGCCGCCTGCACCAGGCCGGCAGCCTCGAGGAACTGCTGCAGCAAGCAGTGCTGCAGCTCAAGCGCATCACCGGCTTTGGCCGGGTCAAGGCCTATCGCTTCGATGCCGAAGGCAACGGCCAGGTGCTGGCCGAGGTGGCCGACCCGGGCTACCCGAGCTACCTGGGCCTGTGTTTCCCCGCTTCGGACATACCGCGCCAGGCGCGCGAGCTGTACCGAATCAACCGCATCCGCGTGATCGAGGATGCCAACTACCAGGCCTCGCCGTTGCTGCCCGCTGCCAACCCACGCACCGGCAAGCCGCTGGACCTGAGCTTTGCCGCGCTGCGCAGCGTGTCGCCAGTGCACCTGCAGTACATGCGCAACATGGGTACCCTGGCATCGATGTCGCTGTCGATCGTGGTCGACGGGCAACTCTGGGGGCTGGTGTCCTGTCACCACGAACAGCCACGCCCGGTGGACCTGCGCACCCGTACCGCCTGCGAACTGCTGGCCAGTGTGCTGTCGCTGCAGATCGAGTCGCGCGAGTCCCACGCCAACACTCGCCAGTTGCTGGAGCTGCGCCAGCACATCGTGCGCATGATCTCGTCCATGGCCGACCATGACAGTGTCGGCGACGGCCTGCGCGACTTGCCCGAAGTACTGCTGGCCTTCGCCGGCGCCCAAGGTGCCGCGGTCATATCCGCCGAACGTTGCGACCTGATCGGCAAGACCCCTCCGGCCGCGCAGGTAAACGCCCTGGTGCACTGGCTCTCCCAGCGTGGCGAAGACAGCGTGTTCCACAGCGACAACCTGTGCCGCGACATCGATGAACTGCCCGAGCTCGCGGCCCATGCAGGCGGTGTGCTGGCAGTGGCCATTTCGCAGATCCACTCGCACTACCTGCTGTGGTTCCGTCCCGAGCAGGTGCGCACGGTGAACTGGGCCGGGCAGCCGAACAAACAGGTCGGGCCGCAGGGCAACCTCGACCCGCGGCACAGTTTCGAAAGCTGGCAGGAAAAACTGCGCGGCTACTGCGAACCCTGGCACCCGCTGGTCATCGAAGGCGTGCAGGAGCTGCGCACGGCAGTGCTGGGGATTGTCCTGCGCAAGGCCGAGGAACTGGCGCAGCTGGCTGGCGAACTGCGTCGCTCGAACAAGGAGCTCGAAGCGTTTTCCTACAGCGTGTCCCATGACCTGCGCGCACCCCTGCGCCATATTGCCGGCTACTCCGAACTGCTCGGCGAAATCGAAGGCCAGGGCCTCAGCGAGCGCGGCAGGCGCTTTCTGCAGCACATCGAGGAAGCCGCGCATTTTGCCGGAAGCCTGGTCGACAACCTGCTCAACTTCTCGCAAATGGGCCGCTCTGCCCTGCGCCTGTCCGAGGTCGACCTCAACGCCCTGGTCGAGGCCATTCGCAGCGAACTGGCGCCCGACTACCAAAACCGCGAAATTGTCTGGGACATCGCCCAGTTGCCCAAGGTGGTCGGTGACCCGGCGTTCATCAACATGGCCTTGCACAACCTGCTGGCCAACGCCATCAAATACACACGTGGGCGCACCCCGGCGCGCATCGGCATCAGCGCCGTGCAACACCCGGGCGAAACCGAGATCTGCATTCGCGACAACGGCGTGGGCTTCGACATGGCCTACGCCAGCAAACTGTTCGGCGTATTTCAGCGCCTGCACCGCATGGAAGACTTCGAAGGCACAGGGATCGGCCTGGCCAGTGTTCGTCGCATCATCGAACGCCATGACGGTCGGGTCTGGGCCCATGGCAAGGTTGGCCAGGGTGCAACCTTCCACTTCACCCTCCCGCGCCACCCCGCGACTACCTGAGGCACCGCTACCATCATGCTCAAACCCATCCTGCTGGTCGAAGACAACCCACGGGACCTGGAGCTGACGCTCCTGGCGCTGGAGCGCAGCCAGTTGGCCAACGAGGTCATCGTGCTGCGTGACGGTGCCGAGGCACTTGACTACCTGCTACGGCGCAATGCCTATGCCGAACGTGACGATGGCAACCCCGCCGTGCTGCTGCTGGACCTGAAACTGCCAAAGGTCGACGGCCTGGAGGTGCTGAAGGAAGTGCGCGCCACCGCCGAGCTGCGCAGTATCCCGACGGTGATGCTGACGTCCTCGCGCGAGGAGCCCGACCTGCTGCGCGCGTACGAGCTGGGGGTGAACGCGTACGTGGTCAAGCCGGTGGAGTTCAAGGAATTCGTCGCCGCCATTTCCGACCTGGGGGTGTTCTGGGCGGTACTCAACGAACCGCCACCCGGCTCGCTGCGCCTGAACCGGCGTGGCAGCATCTGAGGTGGCCGCGACGATGCAGCCAACGCCGCTGAAACTGCTGATGGTCGAAGACAACTCGATGGACGCCGAGCTGACCCTGATGCGCCTGGAACGTAGCGGGTTGCAGGTGCAGGCGCAGCTGGTGTTCGACCATGCCGGTGTCGAGCAAGCCCTGAGCGAGGCCCACTACGACCTGATCTTGTGCGACTGCGTGCTGCCGGGCTCGTCCGGCACCGATGTGCTGGCCATCGCCCAGCGCCTGGCACCCGACATTCCGTTCATTTTCCTGTCTGGTATCTATGGCGAAGAACATGCGGTGGAAATGATCCGCCTGGGCGCCACCGACTATGTGCTGAAGAAGAACCTGCCGCTACTGCCCAAGGCCGTGCGCCGGGCCCTGACCGAAGTGCAGGAGCGCCAGCGCCGGCGCCGCGCCGAAGAGGCCCTGGCAGACGTCGAGGCACGTGCACGCATTGCCATCGACGCTGCCGGCATGGGCACATGGGACATGCGCCCGCAGGAAGGCCTGTTGTTGTGGGATGACCGCTGCAAAACCCTGTTCGGTCTACCCACCGATACTGAAATGAGCCTCGAGGTGTTTTACGCCGGCATCTACCCCGACGACCTGCCGCAGGTGCGCGAGGCGGTGGAACAGGCCATGTGCCCGGAAGGTGGCGGCCTGTATCGGGTCGAATTCCGCATCGCCCAACCCGACGGCCTGGAACCGCGCTGGTTGCTCAGCAGCGGCCAGAGCCGGTTCGTCAACAACCAGTGCGTGCGCTTTTCCGGGGTGTTGCAGGACATCCACACCCAACGCCTGGCCACCCAGGCACTGCGCCAGCTCAACGAAATGCTGGGGGAAAGGGTCGAGCGCCGCACCCGCGAACGCGACCGTGCCTGGGAGCTGTCGCAAGACTTGCTGGCCGTGCTCAACAAGGACCTGACCCCAGTCGCGCTGAACCCCGCCTGGGAAGCCAGCCTGGGCTTGTCCCGCGAACGCCTGAGCCAGTCGTCCTTGCTGCACCTGCTGCCCGAGCCCGACCAGGAACTGCTGCTCACCGAACTGGCTGCCCTCGCCCATGGTCGCACCAGCGCCCGCTTTGTCGGGCGTATCCTGGATGCCGGTGGTCAGCAGCGCTGGTTATCGTGGGTGGTGGTGCCGGAAGACACCCTGCTGTACGTGGTGGCACGCGACATCACCAGCGAGCGCGAAGCCGCCCTGGGCCTGGCCGAAGCCAACGCCCGCCTGCGCGAGCAGATCGCCGAACGCGAACGCATCGAGGCCGCGCTGCAGCAGATGCAGCGCCTGGAAGCGGTCGGCCAGTTGACCGCCGGTGTGGCTCACGACTTCAACAACCTGCTGACGGTAATCCTCACCGGCGCCAGCTTCCTTGAGCGCGACCTGGCCAAAGCCGACCTGGAAAAGGCCAGTGCGCGGCTCAAGCACATCCGCGAAGCCGGCGAGCGCGGCGCCAAGCTGACCTCGCAGTTGCTGGCTTTCTCCCGCCGCCAGCGCCTGGAGCCGGTAGCGCTGAACCTCAACCGCACCCTGGCGGGGCTGGAAGAGTTGCTGCGCCGCACCTTGGGCGGCAATGTCTCGGTGCGCCTGGACCTGGAACCAACCTTGTGGCAGGCCCTGACCGACCCGACCCAGACCGAAATGATCATTCTCAACCTGGCGATCAATGCCCGCGATGCCATGCCCGACGGTGGCCAGCTGACGCTGTCGACCCGCAACACCCGGATCGACGCACGTCCACAGCGCCCGGAAGACCCGGACCCTGGCGAGTACGTGATGCTGAGTATCCGCGATACCGGCTGCGGCATGAGCGAAGAGGTGTTGGCCAAGGTGTTCGAACCGTTCTTCACCACCAAGGATATCGGCAAGGGTTCGGGCCTGGGCCTGGCCCAGGTATTCGGCTTCGCCAAACAGTCCGGGGGTGGCGTGCGCATCGACACCACGCCGGGGCGTGGTACGCAGGTGGCCGTGTATCTGCCGGCAGTCAAGGGTGAAGCCGTCAACGAACCGATGCCGTCGCTGCTCAGCCACTCGACTAGCGAAAGCGGTTGTAATCGCACCGTGCTGCTGGTGGATGACGACCATCTGGTACGCGACATGCTTGGTGATGTGTTGCGCCAGTACGGCTACCAGGTACGCCAGGCGCACAGTGGCGAACAGGCTTTGGCCTTGCTGGATGAGCAGATCGACCTGCTACTGAGCGATTTCGCCATGCCCGAGTTCAACGGTGCGCAACTGGCCCTGGCGGCGCGCGAGCGCTACCCGCACCTGCCGGTGGTGCTTCTTACCGGTTATGCAGAGTTGCAGGGACTGGAGTTGCCGGGCAGCCTGGTGATCCAGAAGCCGGTACAGGCCGATGAACTGGCCCGCTTGCTGAACGAGATGCTTGGAACGGCCAGGTGACCGAACAGAGCCTTCGGCAAAACCTGCGGAAACGACAAAGCCCAGCGCTTGTCTTTCCAAGCACCGGACCGAGATACGTTTGAAGCAAGAAAATGGCAGGGGCGGCTGGATTCGAACCAACGCATGGCAGGATCAAAACCTGCTGCCTTACCGCTTGGCGACGCCCCTGTATCGGATGCAGCATCTGCTGCTCTGACAATTCCAACTGAGTGACAACTGGGTTGTTGTCTTGGAATGCGCGGCACTTTAACAACAAACTTTCGGTCTGTGAACCCCCTGATGAAAAAAAATTACCAAAAAACAGCGAGTTAGTCATTTTCGTGGTTGGCGAGGCGACCATCCGTCGCTTTCCGCCCGCTTGGCTTCAACACAATCGCATTCCTCCCTTCCAATCAGATGAGCCATCTGCATTGACCAAGGAGGACCCCATGCCTGTCTCCCACGATCTTTACCAGGACTTGCACTACCCGCGCGAAATCGTCCAGCAGCGCCGACAGCAGGACAAGGCACTGGACCGTCTGCTGGACGAATACATGGACATCGACAACCAGGTACTGGCCGCCGAGTCGATTTCGGCGGGCAACTTCGAGGATGAAGACCTGCGCCGCCTGAAAGAACGTCGGCTGGCAGTGAAGTACATGATCGAGCGCCAACTGGAGCAAAAGGCCTGAACTAACCCTGCAACATGGCCAGCGTCAGGGCGTCCGGCTCACCGTCGTAGAACTGCACCAGCGCCAGCTGGAACAACGGGTTGCCGGGCGCGGCCTGGGCGAACAGGGTCAGGCACGAGCGCAGCTTGAGGTAGTCAGGGCTGCCGAGCATTTCACGGGCACTCTTGTCATGGTGCTGCAGCAGCGCAGTCACGCACGCTTGCAGGCGCGGGCCGAGCAGCGGATGAGCCAGGTAGGCACGGGCTTCGTCGATACCGGCCAGCGCATAGCGTTCGGCCATGGCGCTGTGGCCCAGGCCATCGAGCTGGGGAAACACGTACCACATCCAGTGGCTGCGCTTGCGCCCGGCCTGCAGCTCCTGCATCACCTGGTCATACACAGGGTTCTGCGCCTCTACGAAGCGCTGCAGATCAAAGTCGGCGTGCATGCTCGCCCCTCCTCGCACCGGTTCCAGCCTTTACTGTACGCCTGCATGGCGAACCTATCTCGTCAGGCGATGATTGCCGCGCACTTTCTGTATTAGTCAAAATGGCTGCCCTCGGGCAAGCTGCACCCTGCCCTGCCATCGCCCAAGGAGCTTTGCTTTTGCCTGCCTGGATCCCTACCCCGCTACGCCAGCTTGGCCAACGCCTGCGCGGCGCCGCCGCCAACCAGAGCGAACTGCTCGGCTGGTTCGAGGACAAGGCGCACAGCCGCGGTTACCAACTCAGCGACGGCCAACGCCGGGTAATCCACTGCATGGCCGAACAGCTGGCGCAGCTCGAACAGGGCCAGCCACGCAGCCTGTACCTGTACGGTTCGGTGGGCCGTGGCAAGAGTTGGCTGCTCGACGGTTTTTTCCAGGCCGTGCCGGTGCAGGCCAAGCTGCGCCTGCACTTCCATGACTTCTTTGCCCGCCTGCACCAAGGCATGCACCGCCACCGGGCGCTGGATGATGCACTGGCCGCGACCCTCGACGAGCTGGTGGGTGATTGCCAGGTGCTGTGCTTCGACGAATTCCATGTGCACGACATTGGCGATGCCATGCTGCTCACGCGGCTGTTCAATGCGTTGTTCAGTCGTGGCGTATTCCTGCTGGTGACGTCCAATTATGCACCCGAAGGGCTGCTGCCCAACCCGCTGTACCACGAGCGCTTCCTGCCGGTGATCCGCCTGATCAACAGCGCGATGGAAGTGCTGGAAGTGGGGGGCGATACCGATTTCCGCAGCCTGCCGGCCAACCGCGAACATCAGCGCTTTACCCGGGGCCACTATGTCTGGCCGGGCAATGCAGCGCAGCGCCAGGCGCTGAATGTGCCCGAGCCGCAGCCGGTGATGCTGGAAGTGAACAAACGCCCGCTGCGCGCACTGGCGGTGGATGGCCGGCGGGTGGTGCTGGGCTTTGACGACCTGTGCGAAAAGGCCACGGCAGTGATCGACTACCTGGTGCTGGCCGGGCAATACGATGAGTGGATAATCGATGGGCTGGATGACTTGTCGGAATGTTCCCTGGCGGCGCAGCAGCGCTTCGTCAACCTGGTGGATGTGCTGTATGACCAGGACCGGCAGGTGCTGGTGATCGGCAAGCGGCCACTGGAAGAAAGCCTGGGCGGGCCGCTTGCCGACCTGATGCGTACGCGCAGCCGGCTGGGACAGCTGCATCAGGTAGGACCCTAGAACTGTATTGACCAGGCCGGCCTCTCTCCCACAGGTATTGCACAGTTCTCAAGGCCTGTGACATCCCTGTAGGAGCGGATTTACCCGCGAAGAGGCCAGCAAGGTCAAACCCTCAGCCAGCCCTGGGCAAATCCGCCAGCACCGCCTCGATCTCCCCCAGCACCGCCGGGTCATCCAGGGTCGAAGGCGGCACATAGTCCTGCCCGTCGGCAATCTTGCGCAGCACCGCCCGCAGAATCTTCCCGGAGCGGGTCTTGGGCAGTCGCTTCACCAACCGCACCCGGTTGAAACATGCCAACGCGCCAATCTCCTCGCGCACGCTGCCCACCAGGTCCACCAGCAACTGCGCCTCGGCAATGCCCTCGCCGTCCTTGAGCACCACCAGCGCCAACGGCACCTGCCCCTTGATCTCGTCATGCACGCCAATCACCGCGCACTCGGCCACTGCCGGGTGGCGTGCCACCAGGTCTTCCATCTCGCCGGTGGACAGCCGGTGCCCGGACACGTTGATCACGTCATCGGTGCGCCCCATGATGTAGACGAAGCCGTCATCGTCCAGGTAGCCACCGTCACCCGTGTGGTAATACCCCGGGTAAGTCCGCAGGTAAGCCTGCAGGTAACGCTCGTGGTCGCCCCAAAGCGTCTGGCTGCACCCGGGCGGCAATGGCAGGGCGATGACGATCGAACCCTGGTGGTTGGGCCCCAGCAGGTGGCCCTCGTCATCCAGCACGCGCACGTGGTAGCCCGGCACCGCCCGGTTGCTCGATCCCGGCTTCGCTGCGCTGCCCTCCAGCCCTACGCAGGGCGCGGTGACCGGCCAGCCGGTCTCGGTCTGCCACCAATGGTCATGCACCGGCTTGCCACTGACCCGTTCCAGCCATTCGTGGGTGCTGGAATCCAGCTTCTCGCCAGCCAGGAACAACTGGCGCAGCGAGCTCAGGTCGTGCTTGCGGATCAGCTCGCCCTCAGGGTCTTCCTTGCGGATGGCGCGCATGGCCGTAGGGGCGCAGAACAATGCGTTAACCTTGTATTGCTCCACCACCCGCCAGTAGGCCGAGGCATCCGGGGTGCGGATCGGCTTGCCTTCGTAGAACACCGTGGTGCAGCCGCTCATCAGCGGCCCATAGACGATCAGCGAATGGCCAACCACCCAGCCCACGTCGGATATGCCCCACCACACATCGCCGGCCTGCATGCCGTAGATATGGGGCATGGCGTAACACAGCGCGACGGCATTGCCGCCGTTTTCACGCACGATGCCCTTGGGTTTGCCGGTGGTGCCAGAGGTGTACATGATGTACAGCGGATCACCCGCATCCAGTTCTACCGGTGGCACCGGCTCGGCTTTGGCCAATGCCGCCTGCCAGTCCAGGTCGCGGCCTGGCTGCAGCTGGGCACGCGCCTGCGGGCGCTGCAGCACCAGCACGTTGCGCGGCTGGTGGCGGGCCAGTTGCAGGGCACGATCGACCAGCGGCTTGTATTCGATTACCCGGTCGAACTCCAGCCCGCAGGAGGCCGTCAGCAGCAGCGTGGGCCGGGCATCGTCGATGCGCAAGGCCAGCTCGTTGGCGGCAAAGCCACCGAACACCACCGAGTGCACTGCGCCAATCCGCGCGCAGGCCAGCATGGCCATGGCCGCCTGCGGCACCATGGGCATGTAGATGATCACGCCATCGCCCTTGTTCACCCCCAACTGGCGTAACAAACCGGCCAGGCGCGCCACCTCGTCACGCAGTTGGTGGTAGGTGTAGGCCTGTTGCACACCGGTCACCGGCGAGTCGTAAATCAGCGCCAGCTGCTCGCCACGGCCCTGCTCGATCTGGTGATCGAGGGCCAGGTAGCAGCTGTTCAGGCGGCCATCGGCAAACCAGCGGTGGGTACCGTCGGCATTTTCTTGCAGCGTGAGGGCCGGCTTGCGGTGCCAGGCCAGGTGCGCGGCCTGCTCCGCCCAGAAAGCGGCAGGGTCGGAAATGGAATGGGCGTAGCTGTGCTGGTAGCTCATATCGAAAGAAACCCGGTACTTGTTGTTATTGAAGGGCGAAACTTGAGTATGGACCGCTACACCCGCGCCGCCATGGGACTAAAGTCACAACCGACCTGCAAATTTGCAGATAACGCAGAAACGCCCCATAACGGTGCAAAGCCTCTAGAATAGGCCACCCTTTCAGCCACCGAGCAGCTCATGGACATCGATCAGGCCCGTACCTTTCTGGAAATCGTGCGTTGCGGCAGCCTGGTCGCCGCCGCCGAACGCCTGTTCGTGTCACAGACGGCGATCACCGCGCGGGTGCAGCGCCTGGAGCAGCAACTGGGCTGCCAGCTGTTCGTGCGCAGCCGCAACGGCGCCAGCCTGACCAGCGACGGCGAGGCATTCGTCAGTTATGCCAACCAGATGGTGCAAACCTGGGAAGCGGCGCGCCGCGACCTCCCGCTGCCCCAAGGCTGCCAGCAAGTGCTGCACGTGGGCGCTGAGGTGAGCCTGGGCAACCCGATGCTGCTCGACTGGGTCAGTGCCCTGCACCGCGAACTGCCCAGCCATGCCATCCGCAGCGAGGTGAGCGACGGCGAATCGCTGCTGCGCAAGGTCGAGATGGGCCTGCTGGATGCCGCGCTGGTCTACCAGCCGACCTACGGCCCGGGCCTGCAGGTGGAGCAACTGATGGAGGAAAAGCTGATACGTGTGCGCCGGGTCGACCAGCCAGACCCGTACATCTATATCGACTGGGGAGAAGCCTTCCGTCGCCAGCACGATGCCGCCCTGCCCGACTGCGCGCGCCCGGCGCTGAGCTTCAACCTGGGCCCGCTGGCCTTGCAGTTCATACTCGACCAGGGCGGCAGTGGTTACTTCCGCACGCGGGTAGTGCAGGCCTATCTGGACAGCGGGGTGTTCGAGCGGGTACCGCAGGCGCCGGAATTCACCTACCCGACCTTCCTGGTGTACCCGCGCAAACGCGACAGCGAAGCCCTGCAACAGGCCTTCGCCATCCTGCGCCGGCTGGTGGCCGCCGGCGCCAGCGACTGGTCACAACGCTGGGACCCGCTTATCTGAAGCCTCGGCCTCGCTAAGCAACTGGCGCTTGAGGCCGGCGATCAGGTCGGTCTGGGTGATCACCCCCACCAACTGGTCGGCATCGAGCACCGGCAGGCAATGCAGGCCCTGTTCGCACAGCAGTGGCAGCAAGCGCTCCAGCGGGTGCTGGCTGCTGACGCTGATTACCCGGCGGCTCATCACCTGCTCCATGCGCACCGTCTTGCGGCCGAACAACCCACGCCAGCTGAAGCGGCCACGCTGCATGGCCGGGCCGACCAGATCGCTGAGGCTGACTACTCCCACCAGCTTGCCCTGCTGCAGCACCGGCAGGGTTTTCAGGTGGTGGCTGGCCAGCAGTTTCCAGGCCTGCTCCAGGGTGGTGTCGGGCGTGGCGAACTGCACGTCGCGGGACATCACCGAGGCCGCGGTGATGCCGCCGAGGCTGCGCTGCAGGGCGTGTTGCTCGGTGGCCAGGATGATGCGTTCCAGTTCGTCACGGGTGACGTCGACGAACTCGCCCAGTTCTTCCAGGGCCTGGTCCAGATCCTCTCCACGGATGCCAACCCGCTCGCTGGGCAGCGGGTCATGGGTGTGGTGCAGGTCCTTGCGCGGCACCGCGCCTTTCGGGTAGCGCACGCCGGTAAGGCGGTTGTAGAGGATCGCCACCGCTACCAGGATCAACGCGTTGAGCAGCACCGGCTCCAGCAGGTGGTCGCCCATGGCGGTAAGCCCGGGGTCGGCCAGCACCGCGCTCACCGCCACCCCGCCGCCTGGCGGGTGCAGGCAGCGCAGCAGGCACATCACCAGAATCGAGATACCCAGGGCTGCAGCGGCAACCCACAGCTGCGGGCCGAAGCCCTGGCGCATGGCCAGGCCGACCGCACCGGCCAGGGCGTAGCTGCCCAGCACAGGCCAGGGCTGGGCCAACGGGCCGGAGTGCACGGCGAACACCAGCACGGCCGAAGCCGCCAGCGGGCCGAGCAGGTGCAAGGCAATGCTGGGGCCGTAGGCCATGCTGGTCAGCCAGCCGGCGAGGAACAGGCCGAACAACGCGCCGATACCGGCACGCAACCATTCTTTGGGGGGAATATTCAGGGGCGCTGGCAACAGCCGCTGCAAACGACTTTCGAAACGCGAGGCAGGCATGTAGGTAATCGGAATCTGTAGTTTTTTCTGGTTAAAAAGAAAGCCCAGCCGAGGTGGCCTGGGCCTCGTATTGCGGTCGCAATAGCACAAGGGGCTCCGTCCGTGGAGAGATGGAAACCGCAAGGTTTCGTGGGGGAATTTTGCCGGGTGGGGTGAGATTGGGCTAATTCAAAAAAATGCGGCTGTACTGCAATTTTTTTGCAGTGGTGATATGGCCCATGGGGTCATGCTTGTCGGCTCCCACAATGGGGCTGCTTTGCAGCCCATCGCCGGCAAGCCAGCTCCCACAGGGTCCTGCACATGGCTTGAGGTCGATGCGGGTGGCGCGGGAGCAACTGTCTTGCTCAAATTCTAAAAGTTGGCGCGATCCCTGTGGGAGATTACCCAGCCCTTTTGGGCTGCGCTGTCGCGCAGAGAACAAGTATCGCTCGTCTGACGCGTCCTTTGTAGGAGCAGCCTTGTGCTGCGAAGAGGCCGGTACAAGCAAAAGACAGGCTTTGTCAGTACCGGCCTCTTCGCAGCACAAGGCTGCTCCTACAGAACCTCGCCGAACCAATGAGTCATGTGTTGTTCTATGAGAGCTGGCTTGCCGGCGATGGGCTGCAAAGCGACCCCGGTATTACCGAGCCTTGCGCGGCAAGTCTATGCTCACCCGCAGCCCGCCCAACGGGCTATCCAGCAGCGCCAGGCGCCCGCCCCAGGCCTCGACGATATCGCGCACGATGCCCAACCCCAGCCCGTGCCCGTCTACCTGCTCGTCCAGCCGCGAGCCGCGCTCCAGCACCTGCTGCCGCTGGCCCTCGGGGATACCGGGGCCATCATCATCGACCCACACCTGGTAGCCATCGGCACTCGGCGCGATACCCAGCCGCACCTCGCTGTCGGCCCACTTGCAGGCGTTGTCCAGCAGGTTGCCGAGCAGTTCCAGGAAGTCCTCGCGGTCCCACGGCAGCAGCAGCCCGGGCGGCACATCCCTGGCCAGCAGCAGGCCCTCGCCATGGATCATGCCCAGTGTCCCCAGCAGCCCCGGCAGCTCGACGTCGCAGTCGAACTGCGCACCAGGCAGCGCATCCCCCGCCAGCCGCGCACGGTTCAGCTCACGCGCCAGGCGCTGCTGAATCTGCTCCAGTTGCTCGCGCATCTGCGCGCGAACATCCGGCAGGTCTTTCAGGCGCTCGCTGGAGGCCAGGCTCAGCAAAACCGCCAGCGGCGTCTTCAATGCATGGCCCAGGTTGCCCAAGGCATTGCGCGAGCGGCGCAGGCTGTCTTCGGTATGGCTCAGCAGGTGGTTGATCTGCCCCACCAGCGGCGCCAGTTCGCTGGGCACTTCGGCATCCAGCTGCGAGCGCTGGCCCTGCTGCAACTGGGCGATCTGCTGGCGTGCCCGCTCCAGCGGCCGCAGCGAGCGGGTCACGGTGATGCGCTGCAACACCAGCACCAGGATCAGCGCCACCAGGCCCATGCCCAGGCCGATCTGCTGCAGGCGCCGGAAACCTTCGCGTACCGGTGAATAATCCTGTGCCACGCTGATCGAGATGTCCTGGCCCAGGCGCCGGTAGTCGGCACGCAGGGCAAGCAGTTGCTGGCCTTCCGGGCCGAGTTCGTGGCTGTCGGAAAGGCCCGGCGCGGCGGGTTTGGGCATGTCCAGATCCCACAGCGACCGGGAACGCCAGGTGCCTTTATCGAAATCGATGCGGAAGTAATAGCCGGAAAACGGCCGCTGGTAGGCGGCCGAGATACGCCGCTCATCCAGCTGCAGACCCGAAGGCCCGCGCACCAGGGCCACCAGCAGGTTTTCGCTTTCCTTGCGCAGGCCATTCTCCAGGTAGCGCTGCAGGCCGACCTCGAACAACCAAAGGGTCAGCTGCGCCAGCACCAGGCCGACCACCACCAGCACCGCCACCAGGCCCAGGCTCAGGCGCGCCTGGATCGACTTCACGCGGCGCTCCCGGCGTAGATGTAGCCCTGCCCGCGGCGGGTCTCGATGACGCTGCGGCCCAGCTTGCGTCGCAAGTGGTTGACGTGCACTTCCAGCACGTTGGAGTCGCGCTCGGTTTCACCGTCGTAGAGGTGCTCGGCCAGGTGGCTCTTGGACAGGATCTGCTGCGGATGCAGCATGAAGTAGCGCAGCAGGCGGAACTCGGCGGCGGTCAGCTGGATATCCACGCCGTCACGGTTCACGCACTGCCGGCTTTCGTCCAGGTGCAGGCCGGCCGCTTCCAGCGTTGGCTGGTTGGCCAAGCCACGGGCACGGCGCAACAACGCCTGGATGCGCAGCTGCAGTTCTTCGGGGTGGAAGGGTTTGCTCAGGTAGTCATCGGCCCCGGCCTTCAGCCCTTCGATACGCTCGGCCCACGAGCCACGGGCAGTAAGGATCAACACCGGCGTGGCCAGGCCGGCGGCACGCCACTGGGCCAGCACTTCCAGGCCCGGCAGGCCCGGCAGGCCAAGGTCCAGGATGATCAGGTCGTAGGGTTCGCTCTGGCCCTGGTACACCGCGTCGCGGCCATCGGCCAGCCAATCCACGGCGTAGCCCTGGCGCTGCAGGCCTGCGGTAAGTTCATCGGCCAACGGTACATTGTCCTCGACAAGCAACAGGCGCATTCAGTCGTCTTCCTCGTCTTTTAGCAGGGCACCGCTGCTGGCATCGAGTTTGATCTCGCGCACCACGCCTTCAGCTGTCAGCAACTCGACTTCGTATTCGTAGCGATTGTCGTCTTCTTCCAGCTCGGCCTCCAGCAGGCGCGCCCCGGGGTGACGCCCCAGGGCGGTCTCCAACAGATGCTCGAGCGGCAGGATGATCCCCTTCTGGCGCAGTTCCAGGGCTTCGTCCTGGTCAAGGTCACGGGCAACGGCCAGGGAACAGACGGCCAGCAGCGCCAGCGCGAAGTAGCGCGCCGGCCGCAGTAGGTGGAACATCAGTTGTCCCGCTCGTCCTTCAGCACTTCACCGGTCTTGGCGTCCAGCGCCACGTCCCATTCGACGTTCTGCGTGTCGCGCAGCTCGACCTTGTAGACGTAGCGACCGTACTCATCTTCAAGTTCGGAGTCGGTGACGGTGGCTCCTGGGTGCTTGGCCACGGCGGCGGCCTTGAGTTCATCCAGCGACTTGACGGTCTTGGCATTTACCAGCTTGACCACTTCGTCGGGCTGCACATCCTTGGCGATGGCGGAATGGGCGCCCAGGGCAAGGGCGGCGGCTACGGTGAACAGGGCAGTCATGCGTTTCATCGTTCTTCTCTCCTGAGAACTGTGCAAGTTGTCTACGGGGTTAAGATTAACCACCGGTCCTTAATTCAACCTGAAAACAACTGGCGCCATGATAGCGCAGGTCAGGCTGCTGTCTCGCCATCACTGAATCCTGCGCGGTCACTGTGGGAGCGGGCTGGCCCGCGAACACCGGTGCAGCCGGTGCCATACACCACGTTGCATGCTTCGCGGGTGAACCCGCTCCACAGGGTATTCGCATGAAGCCTTATAATGACCGCCTGCTGCCCAAGAGATCCGCCATGAGCGCCATTCACATCAAATACCCCGCCCTCACCTTCAAGGCCGGCCAACGTGCCCTGCGGCAGGTCCGCGAGCGCGGCTTGCAGGCGGCCGATGTCGGTGTGCTACCGGGTGCGGCTGGCGGGCCGAAGCCGCTGGGCATCCAGGGCCTGGACCTGGCGCTGTTCGGTGAGTGGCTGCCGTCGGCGCCACGCCAACGTGCGCTGATCGGCGCCTCGATCGGCGCCTGGCGCTTTGCCAGTGCCTGCCTCGACGACCCGGTCGCAGGCATCCGTCGCCTGGGCGAACTGTACACCGAGCAGGATTTCGCCAAGGGCGTCACCCCGGCCGAAATCAGCCGCAGCTGCCAACACATGCTCGATGACCTGCTGCAAGGCCGCGACAGCCAGCTGCTGGCCAACCCGCACTATCGCCTGAACATCCTGGTGGTGAAGAGCCATGGCCAGCTCGCCCACGACCATCGGGGCCGCCTGGGCCTCGGCCTGGGTTCGGTGATTGCCAGCAACCTGCTCGGCCGCTCGCGCCTGGCACGGCACTTCGAGCGCGTCATCCTGCACGACGGCCGCGCCACGCCGCCGCTCGACGCACTGACCGACTTCCCCTCGCGCTGCCTGCCGCTGGACCTGGCCAACCTGCGCCATGCCCTGCTTGCCTCGGGCTCCATCCCCATGGTCATGGAAGGCGTGAAAGACATCCCTGGTGCAGGTGCAGGCACCTACCGCGACGGCGGCCTGCTCGACTACCACCTCGACCTGCCCTACCGCGGCGACGACCTGGTGCTGTACCCGCACTTCACCGACAAGGTCGTACCCGGCTGGTTCGACAAGGCCCTGCCCTGGCGCAAGGGCGATGCCACCCGCCTGCAGAACGTGCTGCTGATGACGCCCTCGCCGCAGTACCTGGCTGCCCTGCCCTACGGCAAGCTGCCCGACCGCAATGACTTCAAGCGTTTCATGGGCGATGCGCCTGGCCGCAAGCGCTACTGGTACAAGGCCATTGCCGAGAGCCAGCGGCTGGGCGACGAGCTGCTGGAGCTGATTGCCACCGGGCGGTTGCATGAACGCCTGCAAGCCTTGTAGCGGCCATGCTGGTAGACTGCGCGCATTCTTGATTCACATAGAGTTATGACAGCGTGGAAATCTTCAAGGATTCCACAGTGGATTCCCGCCGAAAACCGAGCGATACCATAGACAGCCATGGCGCCCTGAATGCGGCGTCATTGGCGTATCGCCTCGTACCACGCTGTACCTTCCCAATCCCAAAAACGTAGTACATCATCCAGTACATCCAACACACAGCGAGAGGCAATGTACTAGTGGCGCTCACGGACACCGCGGCCAGGCAGGCCAAGCCCCGGGAAAAGGGCTACACCCTTGCGGACTCGCTAGGGCTCACGCTGTACATCGCCGAAACCGGCGTAAAGAGCTGGCATTTCAGGTTCACCTGGCTCGGCAAGCAGGCCAGGATTTCCCTTGGGACGTACCCAGAGATCGGTTTGAAGGAGGCACGTGCGCGAAGGGACGAGGCGCGCGAAGAGGTTGCGCAGGGAATAGACCCACGCGAATCAAGGAGGATGAAGAAGACAGAGCGCCTTGGCGCCCAGGAGAGGACATTCCGCCGCGTCTACGACGAGTGGCTGGAATTCAGGAAGGGAAGCCTGACCGAATCGACGGTCAAGATCATTTCGAATGCGATGGAGCTGGATGTGCTGCCGGCGTTCGGCCTGCGTCAGATCGATTCGATCAAGCGGTCCGATGTGATCACGCTGATTCGCCGCATTGAGCGCCGAGGTTCGGTGACCACGGCCGTAAAGACCAGGCAGTGGATTGGCCAGATTTTTCGGTATGCGATCGCCACCGGAATGATCGAGAACAACCCCACGGCGGAAATGCACACTGTCACCGAGAGGATGGCCCCGCACAAAAACAGGCCGTTCCTCGCCTTCTCGGAAATGCCGACCATCATCAAGGCCATCGAGGAAAGCCAGTCAGGGCTGCAACTGCAGTGGGCCACCAAACTGCTGATCCTCACAGCCTGCCGGCCGGCTGAGGTTCGCAAAGCTGAATGGGCGGAGATCGACCTGGACACAGCGACCTGGTCGATACCGGCCGCCAAGATGAAGATGCGCCGCGACCATGTGGTACCGCTGTCGCGCCAGGCCCTGGAAATCCTACGCTCCATGCTGCCGATCTCCGGCGGGATGAAGTATGTGTTCCCAAACCGGTCTGACGCGGTACGGCCGATCGGCATCAACTACGCGGTAAACCTGCTGGATCGTTGCGGCTATACCGGCCGGCAGTCGCCCCACGGGTTCAGGCACTTATTTTCCACGGAGATGAACAGCCGTGGCTACAACAAGGACTGGATCGAGCGTCAACTTGCCCACGCCGACAGCAGCGCCATCCGTGATGTGTACAACCACGCCACATATATAGAGCAGCGCCGCGACATGATGCAGACCTGGGCCGATATGGTGCTGCCACCAAAGGATTGATTGGTGGTCTATCACTCATTCCCTTGGAGCGCCCATAGCCTTGCCGACTCGACGATCTCCAGCATGTCGACCAGGTCGCCGTCATCGACCTCTCGCCGCCGGCGCGCGGCATAGGCCATCTCATCAAGCACGGCGGCGCGCCCCTCGGGATCGGTAATCAGCGCGAATTGGTCGTTCAGCTCATCAAGCCAGGCCTGCGGCAGGTCAGTTGCCATAATCGCCCACCGCCCGGCACCACCACGACTGGGCATACAGAACGCCATCGATTTCCTCGACACCGTTGATGTTGATCCCGAGCTGGGCCATGCCATTGAGCTTGGCGTCGTGCAGCCGGGGGATGATGTCGGGCCCGGGGGACGGGTTGAACACCCATGCCTGGGTCGAAACCCGGCCCAGCGGCTCACTGTGGTGGTCACCGATGTGGATGTCGGCCCGCATGGGCTGGATCTTCCTGAGCTGATCGGAAGGGATGGCCACGCCATTCACGCGGCGGCGAACGAGGAGGAAGTACATGCTGCACCAATACTGTATATCGATACAGTATCGTATCCACCATAGCGGCTCATGGGCAACTGCCGGTCAGCGGGTCAACTTCATCCTGTCGACCACCGCCTCACAGGCCAGCCCAGCTATTCGGCTTCTCTCAAGCGCTGCTGCGAGGTCTCCCGCCATTCGGTCAGACTCTTCAAGCAATCCCCCGAGCACCACGATGGCAGAGGCTCCTGCCTGGCGCTGCTGGGCAGCGATGGTATCGCAGGTGGCTCGGTGGCCATTCCGCAATCGGGCGATTTCCCCGCGCAGCCCGTCAGCAGCAGACTCAGCGCCAGCGGCACGGCCTTGGGCCAGCTCCAGTTGTTGTCTTGCACTCTCACCCTCCTCGTCCGCCACGGCCTGGCGGCGCTGTTCTTCGGTCCTGGCCTTGGCCGCGGCCCGCCGGTCACGCTCCGCAACCTCCAGGCGGTAGTCGGAGAGGGCCTTGTCGGACTTGGCAGTTTCAGCCCTGGCATCAGCCGCAGCGCCATCGGCAATCACAACCCGATACTGCTGACCGCCGGCCACCAGCACCAGGGCGATCAGCCACCAGCACCAGGCCGGCACCGCGCCGAGCCAAGTCATGCCAGGGCCCTCCGCACGCCTTCGTCGATCACTTGGTCCTTGTACGGGTTGCCACCGTTCTCGTGCACGATGATGCCGAGCACCATGCCGCGCAGCGTGGCCGGGTCCTTGATGTTGATCGGATCAGTGGTGCGCACGCCTAGGCGCTTGGCCACGGCGCCGGCATAGGCCTGGGTGTCGTTCTCGTTGCTCGGCGCCCAGCGGTTGATGGTTTCAAGCACCGTGTCGATGCCCTTCCCGCCCACACCGGGCATGCCGTCCTTGCCCCGGTAGTTGATCAGCAACTTGCCCAGGGCGCGGATACCGTTCTCGGGCGTGTCGAAGATGGCGAAGCGGCCACCAGGTTCCTTGCCGATCTGGCCCTGCCAGTCGTTGCGCGGGTTGAAGTCGATGTTGCCGGGGTTGCGGTTGCGCACGCCCCGGGGTTGGGATTGGGTCATGGGTTTTCTCCAGGCAAAAAAATGCCCGCTACTGGGCGGGCCTTGGGCAGGATTTGATGCAACTACTGCTTGATGATGCGCATTTGATTCTCGTTTAAAATTGGCCTACTTGCCTGATCTGAAATTCAATCACAGTGCATGCAAAGTGCCAGCTCATGTAGAATTCGAGCTTTAGATACCAGCAAAGGAATGGACATGTTTAAGGCAAGAGCCCTTGTGCTAGCTGCACTTTTGGCGTTAGGGGCGTGTGAGAAGCAGGACAATTTCAATACCCTCCCTCCTGGCGAGATGCTAAAGCCCCTTTCATTGCAGGCTCACAGCAACCCTACGTGGGCAGCATCTGCCAATCTGTACGAGCAGGCGCAAAACCCATCACGGTGGTCGCCCTATGTGTGGGCGTCGAACGCTGGGGCGCTCCAGAGCATTGCCAGCGATAAGCCGAGGCTTCAGGCAACCATAAAAGCATTGATGGACGAGATGCATGCAAACTCGATCGTCGATGACGAAGGGAATTATCGTGTCATCTATCGATACCAATACATCTTCGACAAGTATCCGATTTCTGCGCCGTGGTACTCTGCATTCGGAAACGCGGCCATCGCAGTCGGCCTGATGCACATCAGGAATGTGACTGGTGATACATCTAACGATTGGTTGATCAACGACTACCTCGACACGATTGTAAATAATTATTCTTTCAAGACCAAAGAAGGGAATACCTGGTTCGCAGAATATGTGTCTAAAGACCTTCCTGACGGGCATGTTAGCGTAATAAATGGTCACTTCTTCGTTGTAGCGACAATGTACGAATGGAAAGGCATCAGCAAAACAAACAAGTATGACAAGCCTATATCACAAGGGCTTGACACTATGCGTGACGAGCTTCCCAAGTTTATTCAGAACGGGTATTTCTCATACGCTGATGGCTTCCCACACATAAAAGACTACGGGCAACAGCGCGCAGTCAACTTTGCTGTTGCGGCATGCGAACTACGCGATGAGATTTGCCCCATTGCTGTTCGCTACCAGAAACTTTTCAGCTCCTGGAAAAAATGACCAATAGCCATCGAGCAAGCCATACCGTTCAGATACGAAGGGGATCTGATTTTCCCGCGAGTGGAGCGGTGGTGATGCAAATCGTAGACGGTCAATATGTAACAAAAAAACCGCTATAAGCGGTTTTTTTGTATCTGTCAATCTGCTTTACCAGATGGCAGAGCACGGGACCTGCGACTCAACGCACGTCGCGAACTCTTGAGACGACGCAAAACGAGCCTCTGGCTCTCCCGCCAAAAGCGCCACCACTACCACCACCGCGGTTGCCGCGTAGATGAATGGCACTGCGAATGCTTTGATTCCTTTCATGATCGATACTCGCCAGGAGAAAGCCTGCAATCCTGCCACCATATCGCCGCAATTTCAATCATGATCAGCTCAGGCGGACTCCAGCGCGTTTATGATGTTCCTTGCTATCAGTGAGTGTCCGAGTATGTTTGGATGAAGCCCATCACTGGCTACGATTGACGGGTCGAGAGCCGACATTGCAGCGTAGTTATCGATCATGTCCAGCCCACGCTCCTTTGCAACCCTGGTAATCACCCCGCGAACATCCTGCATGTTGAACGAGTAGACGGTAGGGTCCTCGTTGACCGCTGGGTTTGCGCACATCAGAATCTTGGTTGTTGCGGCTGGCGCCGTATCCAGGAATTCTTTCAGGTCATAAACAAACTGATTCATCCCCCCAGGCGCATTGCTCTGGAATATCCGATCGTTGGTACCGAGCTGGCAGATCGCATAGTCACAAGTGCTACCGTACTGATCCGTGAACGCGCCCATGTTGAAGTTGATATACCAGCGCGTAGCCACGCCGATGATCCCCTGATTGATCAGGTTGATGACCTTGTTAAATTTGATGCTCTGCAGATAAATCTCTCGCAGACCTGTCTCGCCGTTCCTGCGCGTTTTGATCTCGATGTCCGCATTTACTACTTTTGCGAAGGTGTGGGTGCGGTAGTTGTTACGCGTGTTGTTTACAAACCCATCGACTCCGGCGTGAGTGCTGAATACACCTTGCGAAACGCCGTTGATCAGGAGTTCATAGTAGCTTGCTGTAGATTCTTGACAGGTGAACCCAAGAACGAACGAGAACCCAGTGAACTTGAACTTGATAGAGTGCGATGACTCAACCCCTGCGTTTCCGTTGCCGAGGATCATTACTGCACGCGTACCCTCGATGCTCGTCGAGTACTGCTCGGTTATCGACATGCTGCCACCAGCTGCCTGCGTTACGGTGAAATCTCCACGGCGGGGAAAAACAAATCGATTATAGGAGAACTGGGCAATGGCCTGCCCGCTCGGGGACCCAGCCCAATTGCTGTTTACCTGCACGGCGCCGAAGGCATATCGCTCGCCGATGTACTTTTTTAGGATGTTGACCCAGCTGTACGACCCTGCATCATCTCGCGCGGCAGTGAGCAGCGCAGTATTCGGCGAAGACGTCGACTCCTCACCGGTACCAACCCCCCAGGTAATCGAATCCCCGATGAATGCAACGCTGGTAATCTGCTCCAGCGGGTTGGAAAGCGAGACCTTTAGCTTAGACAGCTGCCCGCCGAACCGGTGAACGAACGGGGGCTGATACGAAAACGCAGATATGTTCGACGAATTACGGGTGAATCCAGCAATTTTGAATCTGCCGTTGATGTATGCGTTCTTTTTCGGCGCAGAATTGACCAGGTGGGTCCTTCCAGAAAGATCAACGACTCGCCCGGTGACAACAGCCTCGAATGCTGTAAAAGCAGCCGAGTCGTTTGCTACGCCATCACCGACTGCAGAATACGGCTGGTCCCTAGGGCTAGGATTGTCTCTTAGCTTTGCTTCTACTGTCCGACCGGCGAACTCCACCATCTCCGCACCGGATCCGGTGTTGCCCGAGGCCAACTCTTGGCGCAAGGCAGCATCCCCAACGGGAATGAACTTGGAAGATTCCGAGGCCCAGGTACCGGTGGTCGTGTACGGCAATGCCGTGCTTGGGCTGGCACGGTAGAATTGCCCATCTTTCTGGAAAATCTGGTTATATTCACTAACCACCAGTCCCGATGCGTACTCGCCGATGAACTGGTAGGCAGAAGACACGAGAAAGTCATTGAACCGATCTTCCTTGTCTTGTTGAGAGGCATCGAACTCTGCCGCTCGCTCGGCCTGGGCGCTGTCGAACTCACTCTCCATTCCAGAAATCGACTTACGGAGTTGACCGAGTCGATCTGGATAAGCTGGCTCGTCACCGTTGGCAAAGAGGTCAATATTGGCAGAGTTGTCGTGGAGGTCGAACGGACTGCTCGACCCATCGGTTCCAACCGGGTTGCCAGTGTTGTATCGCATAGATTCTCCGGGCATAAAAAAGCCCGCTCGGTGGCGGGCATGCTCGATTAAGGGTTCCGGTCAGGCCGGCTGGAATTGGTCGTCGTAGGTGTAAACGCGGGCGTCGTAGGGCATGCCCTTCATGGCGACGTTGCCGTTGGCTGGGTCGGAACTGGTGATCAGGGTTGGGTATGCCCAGCGCGAGGCCGGGCCGAACAGGATGTGTGGCGGCTCCAGTGGGCCGTCGACCTCCGGCGTGAAGTCGAGGGCATCGACACGCACCGTGTACGGATCCACCCGCACGGCGGTCCATGGGCCTGAAAGCGTGCCGCCCAACCTGCGCAACCCGATCAGGTGCTCGCCACCGGCGCTGAAATCCAATGGCTCTGACGAGATCAGCAGCGTGCCCGCCCCCGTCACCTCGAACGCCAGCAGAATCGCGCTCTGGCACCCCCTCGGCCTGTCGTCGGCAACCGCGGCGAAGCTCAGATAGCCGCTGTTGCTTCCGTCCATCTCCGTTTCCCAGGTGTAAACGTCGGTCCGGAACTTCTGGTGGCCGCGCCGGCGCATGCCGATGCGCCAGGCCCTGGTCCTGTCGCTAATGCCGGGCATCTTGATCTTCTCGACCTTGTTGCCCAGGTCTCCAGGCCAGCGGCACTCGACCGTTTCCCACGCCCAGGTGGTGCGGGAGAAGAACTCTACATCCACGCCGTCGAAGTCGTTGATCGATGGCATGGCGCCGCTGATCTTCAACATCTTGGTCATGTTCTGTGGTGAGTAGGTCTGCGTCTTCGGACCGTAGGTGACATCGAACGCTGCCCGGGCGCTGTCCCGTACCGGACGTAGCAGGCCCCGGAACGTCACCAGTTCGCCGAACCCGCACGCCAGGGCGTTGTTCACCATGTCCTTCACAGTGATCGTCGCGTCCAGCGTCTCGTCGTAGGTATCGCCCCGGGCCACGCAGATCTCGTGGAAAGCCTGCCACTCAGGCAGGTCCAGGTCATCGTCAGTGTATCCGCGCTGCTTCAGCTGGTGGATGCAGTACGGAACGATGTCACGTGTTGGCCCGGTACCGCCCTCCATCAGCGGCAGAATACGGGTAGCCTCGACGCTTACCTGGCTCTCCGATTGCGCTGACAACCGGTCGCCGCCGCGGATGCTGCAGGTGATGACCGTCATCGGATAGCTCGTTGGCGAGTTCTGCATCTTCCCGCGCAGGTCCGTCCAGGTTGCGTCGTCCCGGGCCTCGTCGTTGATTCGCCCCGGGCGGTCCTTGTACAGCTTGCGGACCCTGGCCTCTGCCCGCATTGGGTATGGCAGTATCACCCGGTCGGTGAAGCCCTGGGCATCCAGCGAGCCACCCGTCTTCATCAGCTCAATGACGGTCCAGGCGCCAGCCACATCCATGTCCCTATACTCGAAGGCGTAGTAGGTCGGGATCTCGTAGATCTGCCCTTCCCGTCCGATGCCGCACAGGCCATTGGCGTAGGTGACCGACCACTCGATCATGGTGACCTTCTCGCTCTCCGGACAGCAGGCGAACGGGCCGCGGTAGCCGCCCTGCAGGTTCGATGCGTCCAGGGTGATCAGTCCGTTGACCGTCTGCATGGCGTTGAAGCCTGGCCAGTCGGTGTCGGTAGAGCCGGATGCAGTCAGGCGCTCCACCTCGAGCAGGCTCGTACTGAAGGCCGTGATCCGGTACCGCAGGCCGCGCGGGCCGATGGTTGCCAGGCCCTGACCCAGTGCCAGGCCGACCACCGGCGAGCCGCCGTCATAGTCCAGGGTCATCTCGGCCGGCTGCTCGGGGATAGCGCTGGTGGTGGCGGTGCCGGTGACACCTACCGGCGACGCCCCCAGGATGGTGGAGGCACCGGTAGCGGTGATGGCCTGGCCGGCGAACGGCGTCAGCTCGACGATACGCAGCACACTGCCGCTCACTTGCGCCTGGAACGGCTTGCCGCTGAACTGCGTATTGAGCGCCGATACCAGGCCGGACAGGTTGGTGGTCGCAGTGTTCAGCGTGATCGGGTAGCTGGTCGCGCCACGGAAAAGGGTGAAGCTCAGCGGGGTGACGTTGAAGTCGTACCGGGTTGGCGCCGCCGACCCGGTGAGCGTCGAAGCCGTGCCAGGGTTGGCCGGCACGGCTGGGCTGTATGGCGTGTAGCTGTGCACGACGTACAGGCCAGCATTCGCCCCGGCAACCTCGATGAGCATGCCAGGGGTCGGGTTCAGCATCTCCAGCGGCCCGCGCACGATGTCGCGCCCGGCCCCGCCGTCAATGACGGTGTAGGTGTACGGGGCGAGCACGCGGATGATGATCCCGTTCGACCAGTCGGCCGGGAACTGGCCGGAGCCTGCAGGCACGCTGATCGTGTCGCCATCAAACTGGTACGCCGAAGCGGTGGCCGACCTGGTCAGTTCGGTAGCCATGGTCAGTTCAAGGCCGGCCGAACCGCTGGAACTGGCTCCAACCTCTGGAGCGTTAAACCAGTTGATGTGGGCCGGATCGCCGGACAGGTCGGCGCCAGGCGGGTAGATGGTGAACGTAGCATCCGCGCCCAGCGAGATCAGCGGGGTCTCCCCCACCTTGACCTTGGCCAGCGGCACGTCGTACTCGCCTTCGCCGATGTACAGCAGCATCTCCACGCGCTGGTCCCGCGGCGCCAGGAATGCCCGGCGCGGCTGGGCCAGGTACGACGGATAGACCCGCTGGTGGCCGGCAATCTGCCGAACAGGGTCACCGAGTTTGACCTTGTTGCCCTTGGCGCTGGCGTCCATCAGGGGGTCGCCCTGCTGCGTACCTGCACTGGACGGCATGCCCGGCATCTTGGGCATGATCGCCTTCAGCACCGCCTTGGCGCCCTTGAACAGCGCGAACGTGATGGAAAACGGGTCAGTGCCCTTTGGCTCTCGGTAGATCTGGAGCAGATCGGACGGCTTGAACTTCACCTTGTGCCACAGGTGCTGCTCGATCACCTCATCATTGAGGACAACGCTGATTGGTGGGCTCTCCCGGCGCTCATACGATGGAGCCTGGCTTTTCAACCACGACTCGATGGACATGCGGCGGTCTGTATTCCAGGTGCCGAGCGGCGCAGTATCACTCAGCTTGTTCGGGTAGAACTCGATCACGGTAATACACCACCCTTGGATGCGCGGCTTCGAACTCGCCAGTTGTCCGGAGGCAGGCGCCGCCGGGGTTTGTATCCAGCACCTTCAGGCGCCCTTCGCTTTCCACCACCACGCCGACATGCAGGCACAGCGCGCCGCGGAACACGGCGGCAATGGCCCCCGGCTCCGGGGGGCACTCCTCCATGCCTTGGCGAAGGTCGTGATAAGCGGCGGTATTGGCCCTGAGCTTGTCCTTGCCCACGGCGCCCAGGCTGGGCAGCAACGGCAGGCCAAAAACCTCGTGGCGCACGGCGATACACAGCCCCCAGCAATCGAAGGCAAAAGGCCCCCGCGCACCCTCGCGATACGGGGCGCGTTTGAATTTTTCGATCATGGTCAGATGTACTTCAGGCCGGGTGCCAGGGATGCTGTCAGGATGGTGCGGAGGCCGTTGGTGTTGAGCAGGTCGAAGAAGCCGGCGGTGAGCTTCGCCACGTTGTCCTCATACTCCCGGCTGAGCAGCGTCATGCGGTACCGCTCTTGCGGGAACGACAGGTCTTCGGCCAGGTAGCGGCGGAAGGTGATGATGAAGCGGTCGCCGGCCGCCTTGGCCTCCTCTACGACTTCCTGCACCTCGCCGGTCACGTTGTCCAGGCCGAGCACCAGGTTCTGGAACGCGCTGTTGTCATTCTTGGGAAGGGCAAGGTCCATGGCCATCGCGATGAAGGTCAGCGTGCGGCCGTCCTCGGTGGTGCACACCCGGTCTTCCCAGCCCGAGCAGTACAGGTGGGAGACGGCGCCTCCCTCCTTCCTGGCTTCAATGGTGTCGACCAGCTCGCCCCTGCCCGAGGCGTAACACTCCTCGATAAGGCTCATGCTTCAGGCCACTCCCTGTTCGCCGAAACGTCGATGACGTTCTTGTTGAACCAGTACTCTGGGAACTGCTCCCAGCCTTCGGGAATCAGCGGACGCTGCTTCAATTCGGCGTTGATGGAGTACCGCCAGCGCTTCACCTGGGTCAGTTCAACTTTCCCGTAGATGCCGATGAAGTGGACCTGGTAGGTGGTGAAGCCGGCCGGCAGCTGGAGCGGCATTTCGAACCACTCCAGCCCATCATTCAGCGTTCGCGAATACCACGCCTCGAAGAATGCCGCCTCATCCTCTTCAAACACGAAGTTGAACGTCAGTTCAGACGGAACATAGCTGCGCACCTTCCGGTACCGGCGGCGGCCGGTGACCATCGGCGTAGCGCGCATTGGGTCAACTGTCGTGTAGCCATAGCCATCCTGCAGCGGAAGTGGCAATTCTGCCGGGTATTGAATCATTGCCATTCCTCAGCTGAGGTTTGCGTTTTAGGTGAGCGGGCTGAGGCCCAGCGCTTCCTCGATGCGGGCGAGCCGCCTTTGCAGCAGGAGTTCTTTCTCATCAGCCGGGACAACGGGCTCGGGCACGGCTGCGCCCGCCCCGCTGTCGGCCTCGTCAGTTTCGGTAATCATGGGATCTACCTACGTTGGGTTGCGCGAAAGCCCGTAGGCCGCTTCGATGGCCTGGGCCCGCTCGCCCCCACCCCAGATGTCAGCCACGAAGGCGTCGATCTGCAGTTGGCCGTCGTCACCGGTGCGCTGATCAACAGTGCCGGCACGGGACCGGTCTTCGATCAGGTTCACGGTGACGCTTGGCTGGGCTGCCTGCTGCTGGATCTGGCCGTTTGCCTGCACCTTGTTGAGCGAGATGTTTTCGCCGGCGAAGGAGACCCTCTCGTTCGAGTTGATCGCCTCCAGCAGCTCGCGATTGCGCGCGGTTGCCTTGGCGTTCACTACGAACTCGCCGTTACTCAGACGCGCCGGGATGCTGTCGGAGGTGCCTGAGCCTGGACCTGAGACATAGCCACCCGTGGCGAAGCCCTTGATGAGCGCGAACGCAGCCAGGAGCGCGGTACCACCAACGACAGCTGCAGCACCGAAGGAGCCGATGGAGGCAACGAGTGCCGCTGGCAACCAGGCGCTAGCAGTTGTGGCCGCCGCCGCCGTCTGAGCAGTGGTAGTTGCGGTTGTCGCGGCAATGCTGGATGCAGTGGCCACGCCATCCGCAGCGACCTTGGCAGTGGCCACTGCCGCAGCACCTGATGTCTCTGCGGCTGTTACGGCGCCAACCTGGGCGATCTGCTGCGCGGCGACTGCCGCCGAGGTCTGCCCGAATGCCACCTGCATAGCTTGATTGACCGCCCATTGCGCAGCCATCTGCCCGAGCGAGTTGACCACGCTGCCGACCAGGCTGCGAGTAACATTCGTGACGGATTCGCCGAAAGTTTGACCTTCCAGCGTCATGGCCTGGAACGCGCCGCCGACACTGGACTGGATGCTGCTGAAGGCACCGCTGAAAAGGGCCTGGCTCTGTCCGGCGACGTTAGCCGCGGTTGTCTGGAAGTTGGCCAGCGCCGCGTTCCAGCCGTTGATAGGGCTGGAGATGGCCGCATCGTACTGAGCGAACCCAGACTGCAGCGCCTCCAGCCGCTTGGGCAGATACTCCTGCTCGAGGTCGATCTGGGCCTGCAGTTCCTGCCGCTGCTTCTCCGTCGTGGCGTTGGCCAGTTCGGTGCGCAGCTGCAGAATTCGGTCGTTGGCCTGCTGCTCAAGCTGCACGCGCTGCTGCATGCGCTGGGCTTGCTGATCACCCATGCCCACGCCGGCGGCCGCAATGCTGTACTCTCTGCGCTGCGTGGACAGCTGCTTCTCCAGTTGGGCGCGGTATTGCTCGGCCTGGGTCAGCCCCTGCGCGCCCTTGATGGCTGCTGCGTAGTTCAGCGAGGCCTGGGCCAGCGCCTTACCGTACTCGTCTTGGCTGATCTTGCCCTTGTCCAGAGCCAGCTGGAGTTGGGTTTGCTCCTTGGTGAGAGTGCGTGCAGCCTGGGCTGCAGGGTCGTATTGGTTGTACAGTCGGGAGAAAGTGGTCTCCGCCTCCGATACACCCTTGTTGACTCCCTTCGGCGCGTTCTTCTTCGCTTCGCGAGCTTTGATGTCCGCGATTTCCTGCTCGATGTTCTTGCGGGACTTCGCGTACTTCTCTTCCTCAGCAGCACTAAAGCCGCCAGCGGCAATGGCATCCTTGCGCGCCTTGTCCAGGTCCGTCAGCTCCTTTTGAAGCTTCTGGGTCTGGGTCAAAGACGACTTGTAGGTCGAGTTGATCAGGTCGATGCCTTTCTTGCCGGCATCCTGTGTGGCCTTGTTGCTGGCATCCTGCGCAGCCTTGGCGGCATTGTTTGCCAGGGCCGTTTGCAGCTGCTTGAGTCTTGTTTCGAGCCCGCGCAGGGTCTGGTCGTCATCGCCCGCGAAGAACCCGATGATGCCCCCTTTGCGCTGGGCGATCAGTTTCTCGGTGTTGGCGATTTGGTCCTCGATCGTCTGATCGCGGCCAACGTCGAGCATCGCATCCCAGGCCTTCTTGGCCGCCCCGGTGATGGACTGCCACGCGGACTCCAGCGTGCCCAGGTTGCGCTCGATCTCCCCTGCCCGGCTGTTAATGGCCTCGGCGTACAGGCCGGCCGCCATAGCCGCAGCATCCATCGTCTTGCCCTGCTCCTGCAGGGACTGGATGTTGGCGTACTGTGACGCCGTGAGGATATTCAGCTCGCCGTCGAGCTTTTTGATGGCCTCGACAGGGTTCTTGCCGATCTCGTTGAAGGTCTGGACGACCTCTGTGATATCCCGGCCGGTCTGCTTCGACCAGGCCAGCGAGGCCTGGGTGATCTCCACATACATGGTGCGCAGCGGATTGCCGGCGGCGGCCAGTTGGGTCAGGACGCCAGCAGCCGCACCAACGGTACCGCTCGATGCCGCCACCTGGTTGGCCATATCAGCGAGCTGATTGGCTGAGAGCCCAGCAGCGTTGCCGTTCTCGATCAGCGCATTAGCGAAGCGCTCGGTCTCTTCAGAACCCTGGTAGTAGGCCACCGCCAGCACGCCAGCGGCGGCTGCCGCGGCGGTGAACGGGTTGACCAGGCCAGCGACGTAGCCACCTAAGGCCCTGGCCGCCGGACCTACGCCACCGAACATATCTTTCAGCTGGCCGCCCTGCTGAAGCAGCACCTGCAGAGGTGGCTGCCCGGCCTGTAGGCTGACTACGATGTCGGTAAACTGCGCTGGGATGCCTCGCAGGGACGCCTGGTAGGCTTTGGCCGACATCCCTGCCTTGTTCATACTCGTGGCGGATTCGCCAAGGGCATCGCGCATGGTGTTGATGCGATGGCTGTATTCGTCGAAGGTATCGCTATCGAGGAAATTGTTCCCTTTGAACTTGGCCAGCTTCTCCTGCATATCATCCAATCGGCCAAGTGCTGCCACCGTCGGATTGATCTGGCCTAGCAGTTGAGATAGCTCTCTTCTCTGCTCATCAAGACTCGAGGACAGGCCCTCAGTGCTGGTAGTGGCGCCCTCGCCTGCTCGCTCAACATCCTTCAGGGATTCTGCCAGGTCATCGGCGTTTCGCTTTGCTCCGCGCGAGTCGATCGTTACCGCAAGGCGTGATTCCTGCGCCATGTGATCCTCCGGCGTCAACGCCTATTGGGTTTGTTTTTGGCCTCAGCTGCGGCCTGGGCTTTCTCGTTCTGCTCCTCCCAGTGCTTGCGGAACTGGTCATCGAGGGCAAATACGGCTGCGTCGAACTCTTCGCGGCATATCGCAGATGGGTAGCGGTCGAGGTATTCGGCGATGGCCGAAGGCGGAATTGGCGCCGGCGCGCCAACCATGCCGACGTACTGCCGTGACCTGCTGATGTAGGCGTAGGCCTCAAGGATCTCGGCAGTTACGCCGTCAATCTCGGGCGCATCGGGCACTCCAGAACCCAACCGCTCATGCTTCCAGCGCTTCTTCTCGTTGGCTTCTCCAGCCCAATCGCGCCCCCATAGGTATGCCGCTACTGCTTTTCCGCAGTGGCTGCGGCCTTCTCCTCGACGCGACGGGCGATATCGGTAGCGGTGCGCAGGGCCAGGAAGTAAACGCTTGGCATCTGGTTGATCAGCGCGATGCACAGTTCAGCGCTGTAGGTGGCCGGCTCGCCTGGCTTTTCTTCGACATCGACGCCCTTCCAGTCCTTGATCAGGTGCTTGGCTGCCAGTTCGACGAACAGATCATCGTCGGTCTCAAGCTCAACGTCAGGGATATCCGAAAGGCTGAACTCGGCGGTGCCGACTCGAACCTGCTGGTTGATTGCGGCCAAGTGCCGGTTGATCAGCGCCTGGTGCGACTTGTAGAGCGGGTTGGCGATCGAGCCGACCAGAATCTGGGCGCCCGGGGCGAACTCAACCCAGCGCTCGCCGCTGATGTCCAACTCAGGCTTCTTTGCAATGGTGATGCCCATGGTATTCCTCTGCGGTAAAAGGCCCGACGCGCACCGCAGGGCGCGCCGGGCAAAGGGTTAAGCGGTGACGGTGACAGCGCAGGTGTCGGTCTTGGTGCCGTCTGCGGCGCTGGTCGCGGTGATGGTGGCGGTACCAGCAGCCAGGCCGGTTACCAGGCCGGTGGCGGTTACACTGGCGATCGATGGTGCCGACGAGGTCCAGGTGACCAGCTGGCTGGCACCTACCGGAGTTACCACGGCTTCGAGGTCTGCGGTTTCGTCCACCGCCAGGCTCAGGGTAGCCGGGGTTACTTCCACCGCAGCAACGACAACTGGAGCCGGCAGGCGGGTGATGGTCGGCGGCACGCGGCGGGCGGTGTAGTTCAGTTCCACCTGGACAATGTCGGTGGCTCCGCCGTCCGGCCAGGAGCCGCTGATTTCCATCTCCGGGATTAGGATGTCGTAGGCGCCGTCGGCATTGCCCAGAGTGAATTCGAAGCTGATCGCATCGCCGGTCTGCTGCTTCTTCCACAGCTCGTAGGCCGTCTTCGACCAGCTCAGCGTGATGCTGCCCGACGGCGTGAAGGTGGTCGGGATGATATTGCCGGCAAAGGGGTTTCCGTTGCCGATACAGCGCTGGGTCTGGACGGCATTGTCGAACTGCAGGTTGAAGGTGTCGACGCAAACGTTGTTGTCGCCGACCTGGACCCCGTTGAGCTTGAGGCCGGAGACGTCCTTGAAGCCATAGCGGCGCTGGAATGCTTCGGCCACCGGCGTGAGGATGAAGTTGGTGTTGTCGCCCTTGTCCTGCCAGCCGGTCGCAGCAAAGCTGGTGGTCACCTCGATCTCGCCGTCATTCGGCACTTGGATGTTCATTGTGGCGACCTGGGCGCCGGTGGCCTTGCCGGCGATGCCGACGTCCGCGGCATAGTAGCCCAGGCTAAAGCTGATCCGGTCGTTACCCATGGTCAGGACGTTGTTGTCCCAGTCCTTACCGAAGCAGGAGGCCATGAACTCGTCCAGCGCGCCGAAGCGCATCTTGGTACCGATATCGCCGGCCACATCCACGGTCGTCTGGGAGGTGCCCTGCGACATGCGGTCTTCGCCGATCTCGTTGTTCTCGGCGGTGTTGTAGGTGGGCCCGACCCCGAAGCTGGTCCGCGTCAGCACGCTCCATGGGCCCGGCGGTGTCACGCCAGGCGTGACCTCTCGGATATACGCTGTTGCAACCTTGGCACCACTCGACATGGCGTGTTTCTCCTATCAATAGGCGTAAAAAAACCGCCATGTGGCGGTGCAAGTAGGGGGGGCTCAGTAGGCCCGGTATGGCACGCTGACGTTTACCTGGTACCAGCCGTGGCCGTCATCGCCGATCGTGCTGGCCGAGGCCGCGTAGCACTCAAACGGCCCAGTCGGGTCGCTGTAGAACTCGAAGTGCTGGACCAGCGTGTCGGCGGCCTTGGTGATGGCCAGGGTGCCCTTGTTACTGAGCACGAACAGCTGAACCATGATGATGCCGGTCCGCCGAACGCATGGGCCGATGCCGACCTCTGGCGCGCTGGACAGGCCTGGAACGTCCGCCAGCCTGGCCCAGATGGGTTTGCCGGACGGGTCGAACGGCCCCTGCGGGTTGTTCGGGTAGTCGACAGCTGATGCGGGGATGCCCGCCCACTGCGTCATGCGGCCAGTGACGATGGCCCGGATCTGTTCGAAGGTCATGTCCTGTAGGCCTCGGCGACACCGTTGAATGACACCGCGTAGATGCCGGCGGGCGCCTGCTTGGAATGGCCATCCTCAAGCGGTCCTGCATACGGCAAATTGTTCTGGATGAAGACCTGCGTGTAGGGCTCCAGGCCGGTGACTGCTCGAACACCGGCCTGGATGGTTTCAGCGCCAGTTGGATCGACGTTCACGGTGCTGGTGTACACCGGCGCCCCGACGCTGACGATGTTGTTGCCACGGAAGCGCCCGGTATCAACCGGCGACCGCAGAACGATCTCGTTGAGCATGGCCATGGCGATAACCCTAACGCGCTGGCTCAACTGCTCCTCCACCACCCCAGTGAACATGCTGGGCGGCGTGCTCCAGCCTCTGTTCTTGGCCATGGTCACTTCCTCAGCTGGATTTCGTAGTGCGCCTGGGCTGGATCGATACCCGGGCTGACGATGCGGTATGTCACCGGCAGGCCGGTAATCAGGTCGGCGGCCGTGATCTGGTGCCCAACTGCGGGCTTGTCGGTGACCTCGCTGGCCAAGCAGATCAGCAGCACATCGCCCACCAGGATGTTCAGGCCGTCGATGCGCCGGCTGTCGTAGCTGTCGAGCACCCCGCGCCCGGTGTAGGTCACTGGCTGCGCCGTGGTGGTCTCGTTTACCGGGTCCCAGACGCCGGGCCCCATGTAGGTACCGGTGAACGTCGATACCGCGTCGGCCAGGTCTTCGTCGAAGGCCTCGGCCAGGCCTGCCTGGATTTCGTCGCGGAGCCCCATGGCTATCCTCTTTTCACAGCAAAGGCGAACGGATTGCTGCGCCAGGGCGTCAGCAGGGCCAGTGCCAGCTGCACACAGGCTGGCTGGGCGACAGAGCTGGTCTTGTCTATCGAGCCGAAGGTCTTGCTGGTGGATACCGATCCGGCCTTGACCGTCTTCGCCTCGAGCGAGCCCTCGGTCTGCTGCTGGTAAAGCTTTCCTTGGGAGGCGCACTTGGCCAGCCGCGCGCCTGCCTGCTTCACATCGTCAGGAATGTTGTCCATGTCGATGCCGACCAGGTTGAGCGCAGTCAGGTAGGCATTCGCCTCGAAGACCGCCTCGTCCTTCAGCTCTGGAGCTGCCCACTCAGGCCCAAGAATGGCATCTACGTCGGCCACAGTGATGTAGGTAGCCATCCGGCCTCCGTTTGAATGATTGGGGCCGCAGCCCCGGTGTTACTGCTGGTTGAGCTCGGCGACCTGCTTCTGCAGCGACTCTTTCGAGGCGTTGGAGCGGTAGGAGACGTTCGCGGCGTCGAGCTTGGCCTTGAGCGCTTCGATCTCAGGGTCAGCGTTCGCTGCCTTGAGGGCCTCGACCTGTTTGAGCAGTTCGGCGTTCTGCTTCAGAAGCTCTGCCTTCTCCTGCTCCAGGCCTACTACCTTCTGCACTTCGCCGTCGCGCTCACGCTGCAGGCTGGAAATGCCGGCATTCACTGCTTCCAGCACTTCGAACAGGCGCGATGCGGTTTCGCCCAGGTTACCCGCCGGGCGCTCCAGACTCTGTGCCGCGAACGAATCGACGATCACCCCGATGGAGCTGAGCTCAGCAGTCAAGCGATCGACAACGTCCTGGCTCAAGCTGCCGGCCTCGACGACCACTGCCAGGGCCTGCAGCTCGGGGCGAATGGTTACGTCGGGAACGTCCTTGGCAGCGCCTTTGCGACCCTCCGCCACGTTGGCGTCGACAATGACCAGCCCGTGTTCCCGGGCGAGTTCCTTGACGTTCTCCTGGTACTGGTGGAACGGCCCAGCCAGATACCAGATGTTGTTTTTGCTCATGCGCTTGTCCTCAGCAGGCCAGGCCATCGGCCCAGCCCGCCATCAGGTTTACTTGGAAGCATCACCGATCAAAGCAACACCGGCGGTGTGCTTGATGCTGGTGGCGGTCTTGTCCCAGTTGGTGCCGGTGGCGATCTCGGCATCGGTCGGGGATTTGCCGCCGTTGGCTTGATCCCAGGTGTAGCCCTTGAGGCCCAGGCCGAAGCTGTAGTCAACCTGAATGGTGGTCTCGATGCGCAGGCCGCCGTTGTTGGTCTGGACGTTGCTGATCATGTCCCGACCGTCGTGCACCAGTGCAGCGCCCTGAACCAGGGACAGGATGATTTCCTTGTTCGGGGTTCCGGCCTGCATCAGCGCCGGGGCATCGGTGACCACCGAGACCTTGCCCAGGATGTCGACAACGCGGACGTTGCCAGCCTGGAACAGCTGCTCGGAGTTGGTCAGAGCCTGGCCGATCAGCTTGTGGTAGGTGGTGCCCTGCATCACCTGGGTCACCAGGTTCTGGCTGGCGTCACCGAACTTGGCGTGGGCGTTGTTCAGACCGACCTGAGTGATGCCGGCGGTTGCCGAGACATCGTTGACAGCGGCGGCCTGGGCAGTGATCGCTGCAACCAACGCGGCGATTGCGGTGTTCAGCTGGTCCTTCAGCAGGATCTCAGCGAACGCCCGGGATGCCACCTCGACGCCTTGGGCGGTGGGGCGCTCCAGCCAGGTCATCTGCGACGGCTCGTAGCGAACAGGGCCGAAGCCGCCGGCGACCTTCACCGAGGTGTTTTTCAGCTCGGTCAGGTCGGTGATCGGGGCGGCGCCGTTGGCGGCGTAGCGATCGACGCGGCGCTGGGCAGCAGCCAGGGTCTGGAAGAACGACTCTTGGAGGAAGTCCCCGGTGAAGCCGTCCGGGGACAGCACGATGGCGCCGCGGCTGGCGGCGTTGAACGCAACGAGCATCTGATCCAGCGTCTCGATGGTCGCCGGCATGATGTACTCGTTGAAAACCTGCATTTGCGACAGGGACATAGGTGTTTTTCCTTACGATTGAGGGAGGTCTGGGAACCGGCTGGCGATTGCCGCCGTGCGTTCCGCTTTGTTACCGCCGAAATTGCCTTTTGCGGCCCCGCCGCCCTTTCCAGCACCCCCGGCCCCGCCGCCAGATGCCTTGCTACCAGCGATCAGCGGGCCGAAGGCCGGATCGTTGGTGAATTCTGCTTTCAGCTCATCCAGCGTTGCCGCCGAGAGCTTGCCGGCAGCGTCCAGCACGACAACGGTTGGTTTACCGTCGCGCTGCTCGACGCTCAGCCGGCGTTCGATGTGGGGAAGCAATGCCTTGGCGCTGCCTGGCACGGCCAGAGCAGTCGCGATCTCAGTGGCGGTGCGGCCTACGGTCAGATCCCGAATCTGGCCTTGCAGGGTGGCGCGCTCGCTTTCGAGGGTGCCGGTCAGCTCAGCTTCGCGGCGGTTGTACTTCTCGGACCAGGACTTTTCGAGCTCCTCGACGTTGCCAGACTTGCGGGCGGCCTCCTCGGCCTCGGCGCGCGCCTTTTCTTCGGCCTCGCGGCGGGCTTTCTCTGCGGCCTTCTTCTCGCCCAGGAGCTCCTCCACCTTGGCCTTCAGGCCGGTGACATCCTCCTGCTGCGGCAGACCATCGATGCCAAGGACGAACTTGCCGTCCTTCTCGACGTACAGGGCTGCTACCGATTCTTCGACGCCTTCGAGGCTGTCCAGTTGGAATTTCAAGGTCATTGCTGTCTCCCAGAGACGTTGAGCAGGCCCTGCCTGCGGGTACAAAAAAGCCCCGGCTCAGCCAGGGCTTGGAAATCGTGCTGCTGTCAGTTGGCGTCGCGCAGGCGCTGCTTCAGTTCGTAGCCCATCAAGGGCCAGATCTTCTGCTCAGCGTTCTGCCGAGCAATCTTGCGACCGATCTCTTCGTCGAAATTCTCAGGGCTGGCACATGCCGACTCGCCAGTGACGGTGAACCCGTTCTTGAGCACCAGAACGCAGAAGGTGAGCAGAGCCAACTCGCCGTGCGCACCGGTGAGGCGCGTCAGTTCATCCTGCTTATGCAGAGCAGCCTGCACGCCTTCAGATGCGGTGAAGTAGTACTCGCCGACGATGTTCGCCTGTACGTCAGCAGGTGTGACCCTCGCAGCGGTCTTGCCCTTCGCAAGGATTTCTTGCTCGATATCTTTGTCGCTCATGGTGCTCTCCAATAATGGCGCGCCACGAAAGCGCGATGATGTGTTTTGTGGCGCGGATCAGTTCAGGCCGGCCCGCTCGAATGCCATCGGCTCACGCTCGCGCAGCTGCTTGAGGGTCAGGGTGCGGCCGTCATCGTCGACAAACCGGTCGATGGTGAGCTCGCCCTTGCTGAACAGCTTGTAGCGAGCTGGGCCGAGCACATCCTCTTGGAACGCTGCCGACTGGCGTGCAAGCCATTCGCCGTAGGTGGTCTTGCTGCTGACCTGCTCGGCACCGTCCGGGCCTACCGCTGGGCGAGTTGAGCCAGGGATATCTCGGGCAAACTCATCCTTGAGGACTGGGATCTCGGTGGTCCGGCAGTTCCAGTGGAACGGCGGCGACGGCGCTGTCATGCGCACCACCGTGCCATCCAGCGCACGGCAGAGCGGCGTGGTCCTGCCGTCCAGCGTGGCGACCCGGCGCTTACCCTTCAGGATGTCGTCGTTGTCGGCCATGACCTGCGACCTCGCCGAACTGGCGATGTGGTTGGTCATGGTCCGCACCAGTGCTCCGGCCTGGTCGCGCTGCTGCACGCCGAGCGAGGTGAGCCTGCGGCTGATCTGGTCGGTCGTCTCGCCAAGCGCCGAGCCCATGCGAATCTCGCTGATGATCTCGGCGCTTTTCTTGGTGCCGTATTGGTCGAGCGCACCTGCGATGCTTATGCGCTGCCGGCCCTTGCCGACCTCCAGGTCGAGCGGATCGGCCAGCGCTGCGGCGGCGACCTGCTCAATGCTCGGCTTGTTCAGCTGCACGACCGTCTTCACGACCTTGCCAAACAGGGTCATGTTGAACTCAGCCTCGTACCCGGCGAACTCCGTCAGGTCGAGCACGGCCTGCTGCTTCATCTCGCCGTATACGCCCGCCAACTCGCCCTGTAGCTCCTGAATCTGCTTCTCGTACCGTTGGGTGCCATAACGGCTCAATCCCTCTGATACGCGGGATTTCGCGGTGCTGATGGCCTTGGTGATGAACTTGGCCAGGCGCTTTAGGCTTCCGCCGGCGTAGCGCTGCACGTGCACCTGGTGGCGAGTAGCTGCGTCCGAAAGGTAGCCGTCACTGCTCATCCTCGCCGCCTCCGGTGTCGTTGCCGGTCACCGGCGGCTGCTGGGCCAGTTCATCGTCAATCAACTCGTCGGTGCGGTCAGCCTCAAGCACGCCGCCCTGGCGCAGATTGGTGCGCAGGTCGGACTTGGCGATGATGCCTTGCTGCCAAAGCTGGACCTGGGCCAGGATGTCCTGGGCGGTCATCGTCTCGTCGAAGAATGACTGGTTGAGCCAGAAGACCGTACCGTCCTCGTCCGGCTCGCCCATCATGAAGCGCTCGGCGTCGAGGATGGCCCGCTTCAAGGCCTCTGACACGTTGCCGGCGATGGTGCCCAGCACGCTGTTGTCCGAGCTGTAGCGGATGCGCACCGCCTCGGCCGTCTCGGCGCCGCCCGCTTTCTGCACGATGCGGGCGCCGATCATCAGCATCTGCTCTTCCTTGTCCTTCAGCAGCGTGCGAGCCAGCTGGCTTTCGGCTGCCTGGACGAGTGTCGCGGTACCGCTCTTGCCGAGGTTGTAGCCGCGGGTCGAGCCGATGTGCATGCCGTTCGGGTTCACCTTGGCGAATTCGTCGGCACTGATGTCGGTCGTGATGAAAAGCGTGGGCTGGCTGCTGATGAAGCCGCTCTCCTCCACCGTAGCGCTGTTGCCGTAGTGCAGGATGTTCACGTCGGCCAGGTCTTCCAGAGGCGACTTGTCGACGCTGGCGTCGTTGTTCTGGGCGCCGTAAAAGCTGAACAGGATGTGATCGAACGGGCGGCCATTCTTGTCGACCGGCGCGACCTCGGTGTAGGTGTTGCCGTCTTCGGCGTAGACGCGCTGGACGTATCGGCCATTCACCAGCAGCAACACACGGTATTGGGTGCTCGTTGTGCGCTCCAGGCTGTCCGGGCTGAACACGGAGACGCACTCCAGCAGGCAGACATAGACCAGGCGCTTCACGCCATCGACCACCTGCTCGTCCCAGTCGATGATCGACTCGGCGCCGTAGTGATGGATCAGGGCACGCCGACCCTGCATGTCCGCCATCGAGGACACACCCTCAACCGCAGGGAAGTCCACGAGGAAGCCGCCCCGGCCAGCGTCCAGGCATTCGCCCACGCCGTCCTTGGACAGCTGCTCCAGGCTCGTACCGTCGCCGCTGGCGTTCTCCTTGAGGTACTCGACCCCGGCGGGCAACTCCAGCTCCGCAGTCTTGCGGAACACGGCGCCCAGCAGGCCGGTGCGCGTGCGCCCAGTGATGTTCAGGAACATCGCCCGCTTCTTGTACTGCTTGTACCGCGCCTGGTTCTCGGGAGACTTGTTCTCCGGGTCCGGCATCGGCAGGTAGATATCGTGCTTGCGCACCTCGCGGGCGCCCGCCACGCAGCGCTTGACCAGCTGCCAGCCGGGCAAGGCCTCCGAGTACTCTGCCCGGGGTTGGAAGTTCGGCATGTGAGGCCTCAGAAAGTGAACGATATTGGAACGTGCTTGACCACGGAGCGCTTGGTCTTGGCCACGGCGAAGTAGCGGAAGGCATCGGCCGGGTGGGATGACCAGTCATGGAGCGGCTTGTCCTTCCAGCAGCCGCGCTTGTCGTCCCACTCCTTGCGGTAGCTCTCCAGGGCGGTGATGCCCTCCTCGCACTTAGCCTCGTCGAAGGCGCAGTTCGGGAGGATTTCCCGGGCCTGCTCAATGCCTTCGTCCACGCCGAGCTTTGGCACCACCTGGAATGTCAGCGAATAACACTGGCCGTCGATCTCGTAGCCCTCTCGCGCGAGTTCGCGCCGAGTCTTGCCGTCGCTACCAAATTCCCGGTTGTCGATGTCGTGTGGCCCCCAGTGCTCGCCGTACTCGTAGCCGCGATCCTTGAGCAACTTCATGTAGTGCCTCAGGCCTTCGCCGCTGTTCTGGTAGAAGTCGATGACGTGGAATTCCTCGCCCACGATCCGTACGAACCAGATGGCCGTGGAGTCGCCCACGCCGATGTCCCAGAAGGTGTGCACCGGCAGGTGGCTGTTATCGGGCAGCTTGCCGATGCGCTGGGCGGCGTAGAGCTTGGTGAACTGCTTGGCGTAGTAAGCGCCCTCGATCGTCTGCTGGAATGCCTCGGCAGGGATCGACGGGTATTCCCGCTTCATGTCGTCGCCGAGGGTCTTTTCCTTGGCGGTGTACCAGGCGCGTTGGCCGGGGTTGGTGACGATGCCGTGCTTGGCGGCCAGGTCGTCGAAGTACTTGGTCAAGCGGTCCGAGATCAGGACGTCGGTCGGGTCAAGCCAGTAGAGCGGGTTCCGCCACCAGCTGAAGAAGAAGAACTTCCAGTCCAGCAGGCCCAGGGGCACACCAGCCAGCTGCTGCTTCTCTGCGCTCTGCGAGTAATCGAAGAAATAGCCAGCCCGCCCCTCCGCCGTCGACTCGATCGTAACGAAACACTCTGCGGCGACAGCCTCAAAGGCGCCGGTGACGATCTCTCGGGCTTTGTGCGGAAACTTGGCACAGATCTTCCCGAACTCGGATACGTGCAGATACCGTAGAGTCCCGCCCCGAAAGGATGTGGACACGTAGAGCGATCCGCCTTTGCTGAACACAAGCTCGCCAGCAGCATCGTTGCGAGCAGGGTTAGCAGCGCGTATCTCCTTGGGAAGGTTGTCATACGCATACTTGACCTTCTCTCGGAATAGCCGCTTGGCGTCGTTCAGTGTGTGGGCGATCAGGGCGCACTTGGCAGCCTCAAACAGCGCGGCATCCAGCTGGACGATGCAGACCAGGGTCGTGAAGCCCAGCTGCCTGGCCTTGAGGATGATGTTACGGGTGTGCATCCCCTGGAAGTAATCGATCTGCTCCTGCGTCATGCGGAAGCGGACCTTCTTGCCCTGCTTGTCCGTGATGAAATACAGGTTGTTCAGCCGCCAGAACCGGTCCCGGAGCAGTTTCAGGTGCTCGGGCTTCATGGTCAGGCGTCCTTCGATAGTTCATCCATCAGCTTGGATAGAGTGTCTTCCTCGCTACCACCCTGTTTGACGTCGAGGTCATAAGCCTGGCGCTCCAGGGCAACAAGCGTCTTCAGCGTCTCGGCCAATTCCTTCATGGTCTTGGTCCGGGCAGGCAGCGCGCTCATCTTCTTGGCCAGAGCAAGCACATCGGCCATCGCCTCGCCGTCTTCGTGGTCGCCATCCTTCAGCTGATCGATCAGTTCCTTGATGGTGCCCTGCTCATCCGTCAGCGATTCCAGCTCATCCAGCAGCTTGTTTGTCAGCCGGCGGCTCCGGGAAATATCACCCCGGTGCGCCATCCTGATGTTGGCGATGACCTCAGCATTGAGCTCGATGATCTCCCTTTCGGTTTCCGCCTGTTTGCTGGAAACCTCTGTGGAAACCTCTCGCCTGGAAACCAGTGCATCGGCCTTGGCCTTGATCTTCGCCTTCAGGTCTCGGTCCCAGCCATCGCGCTTGGCGCGCTTGTTGATGGCGGTATGGGAAACCTCGTGGGCGGCTGCGATCTCTCGCACGGAAAGCACGCCGGCCCGGTAGGCTCGTTCGATCGCCTCCCAGTCGGGTTGCTTGGTACTCATGTCGAATCCTTATTGATCTCGGTCGATACGAAGCGTGCGGACCTTGCCACCAGTGCTTGTATCGCGCCTTGCCGCCATCTCGACGGCCTTCTCGGCAGATGCGCCCATGTCCATCGCAGCGAATGCGTATGGCGTTCCGCTGCCAATGGCGTACGGCCGGTCTGCCTTGAGTGGCGACTTCCACAGGCCGGTATCGTCGTCTACGGCAACCATCATCAGATTGCCGTCGTGAAGGACGATTGCAGAAGCGTCGACCTTCCCCGATGGGGATGTGCCGAAATAGGCCCCCACCAGAGCGTCATAGTCACAGACGGCGCCTGTCAGGAAGAACTTCACGCCATCGCGCTCAATGCACTTGTCGCAATCATCGTCGGTGATGAGGTCGCCTCGGGTGACTCGGGAGTCGTAGGCGATTACGCCGTCCTTGTAGGCGATGGTGGTCATTCAGGGTGAACCTCGATCTCGATGCCGCGCCCCACCCAGTAGCTGAAACGCTCAGGGCATGGCTCTCGGCCAGTCAGCCTGGCCATGACGAGGACGCCGGCCAGGTAGTACTTGAGCCACCACTTATGGCGGCAAGCGATGCGCACGGTTACCGATGCCATTTGCCTGTCCTCGCGCCACGAACCGGCGCATCTCGAATTTGTGGCGCCCTACCCCGGCTGGAACACATGGCCGCGCCGGGCGACCGCATACAGGACGATCCCCAGCTTGAGGATCACGCCATACAGGGTGGGCACATGGCCGTTCATGGCCAAAACAAAGGCGCCGAACGCGCCGATGGCCACCAGGTAGAACGCGACGGCCAGCAGTGGCGCATCCATTGGCCTGATCCGGCGCAGGTAGTCGCACGCGGCGATCACCACCAGCACGCTCAGGAAGGCATTGGCGCCGATCAGGACTGAAATCAGGGTCGAGCTCATCAGGTAGCTCCCTTGGCTCCGAACTGACCCAAGAGCGACTTCAGCACCGGGATGATGTTCATTGCCAGAAGGCCTATCAGAAAGGCCACGCCGTATTGGGTTTCTCCGCTTGTGCCAAGGCTGAAGTAGCTGATGGCGAGCGGGGTGCAGAAGACTGCCGATGCGAAGCCGGTGAAGAAGGCGGCGACCGCCTGGCCCCGGGTGAGGCCGCGCAGGAAGGTCAGCGAGAGGATCGCCCCCGCGAAGCCGCCAATGATCACGCCGTACTTCACCAGCAGGACGCCGGCAGTCGTGCTTGCTGGTTCGGCCATGAGTGGTTCCTAGAAGAAAAGGCCCGGTGAGCCCCTATTGAGGGACCGGGCAAGCGCGAGGAGAAGAAAAAGATGGCTCCGTGCTATCGTCGCAATCCCTACAACCGCGACACAGGATGGAACCATGTCAAATTTCATCATCACCTTTGAGTTCAAGTCCGACGAAACCCGAAAGGCTCGATATGACTCATTCGTGAAGAAAATAAACGAGCTAACTGAGTACAGGCACTGGGACGAGACCACATCCTTCTACTGCGTCCAACTGGACACAACAGCAGATGATCTGTGCTCATCTCTGTACTACGGCAGCGAGTTCAATGCCAACAAAGACAAGATGGTGGTGATAGATGTAAGCAATAGGGTGAAAGCGGTGAAGGGGCCGCTAGAGTACCCTGGCCTGCTGGATAAATACCTAGGCTTCTGATTTTGTGAGGTGGCCTGTAGCCATCTGCGACTCAATCTCAGAAACCCGGCCTTCATATCGAGCCAGCGTTTCCTGATTGAGCCGAAGCGCATCTGCAAGCTGCTTCTCGCGTGCAGCAGCTTCAGAGTGGAGCTTAGCCACCTCAGCCAGCTTGGCCTCTTGGGCGATAACCGATTCAACGGCTTGGCGGTACAAGCTTTTCATGCTGATCTCCGAAGACAACAAAGCCCAGGCCCATGCCTGGGCCCTAGAATGATTTGCGTGTCTTCCCACGCCGCCCGCCGAAGACCATCGCAGCGCTGGCACCCCAATGCACCAGTCTCGCCGATCCGGTCACGCGCCACCCACAGCACAGTGAGGGATGGGTGCGCGGGCTGCCGGTGTTTTTCCGTACACCACACTACCGGCTAGCAGTGTCCAGGCTGTCCCGTTAGGGCCTGCCCTGGCTGCAGTTGCGTTTCTTGCTGGAACAAAAAACCCGGCGCTTGGCCGGGACTCTTGAGGCCCTCTTCGGGCAATAAAAAACCCGGCTCTTTGGCCGGGTTTCTTTTCGTCACTCCTCAACACGCGCAGGAATGACAGGATGCAAGAATTTTGTTGCACCGTTGCACGGATGTCAAGCGGCATCTGCCATCAAAACGCCTTCTTCCTGAAGTATCTTGCCAGACGCGACCAGAGCCTCTGCCACCATATCGTCCAGCACCTTCTCGATTCCCTTCTTCCAGCGCCAGTACGTGGTCCGGTTCAGGCCCTGCCCGTCCCAGGTGTTGATGTCGTAGAACTCGGCAGGCAGAACGATCATGTCTGTGGAGCGCTTCACGTACTGCTCGCGGCGAGCCTGGCCGGCGTCCTCCGGCATTACACCGCCAGCGAGGTGCTTGCCCACGCCAGCGGTGAGCGAATCGAACTCTGCGCGCTCGCGCGCTGCCCGGCTGGCCACCTCATGCCCCGACTGGGCTTGCGCGCCCTTCACCGGCGGAATGGCCCAGGCGGTGACCGCCTTGTACCGGAACAGGTTCGGCGCCTGGGTCGCAATCAGCGGTACCAGCTTGCCGATCGCATCCACCTTCTTGGCCTTGTGGGTCGAGAACCTGGCCGTCAGCGCATTCCAGTGCCGTGGGATCAGCTTGCTGTGCAGGCGGGCGTGTACCCAGCAGTCCACCAGCATCGCCGCATCCTTTCCGGTGATCTCCCCCTTCAGCTTCGAGGCCTGGACCTTCGGCTCGAAGTCGCCGCCGCCAACGCCGCTCATGGTCTCTGCCGCGAGGGCACGCACTACCGCTGCCAAAACGCTCTGATACTTCATTGCTTGCCCCCTGCCCGCTTGGCCTTGCTCAAAATGAATTCTTCGTAGTACCGCTTGCGGCGCACCGCCCCAGCCCAGGACAACGCCACACCACCCACCACCATGAGGGTGGCCAAAATCAGGAATCCCCGTGCTGGTGTCATGCTGCCGCCCTCCTCAGGTCTTTGAGCTTCTGCCTGTACAGGGCCTTGATGGCCTGCAGGTCTTCGATGGTCAGGCGCTGGGGCTTATGAGGCCCTTCGAGGAACTCCACTGCTTCGGCACCGATGCGCTTCACCAGTCGGATGCGGTACTCGACCGCGTTCCCCGACAGGTTCCGGTTGCACTTAACGCACTGGCGGTGGACGTTCAGCGGCTCGAAGCGCAGCTCCGGGCAGGCGCCAACCGACCGGTAATGTCCGGCGTCCCAGCGACTGCCAGTGATGAGGTCGTGGTCGCTTGGCAGCGAGTCGCAGCTGATGCACGGCAGGCCGGCGTCACGCTCGCGGATGTATGCGTTGAACGCGACCTGCGCCTCGGCCATGTGCTCGCGGCGGGTCTTCAGCTTCTCCCGGCGCTCCTGCAGGTCCTGACGGGCCTGCCTGGTGATGGCCTTCGCCGCGATCTTCTGCAGCTTCGGGTCCTTGGCCATGGCCTTGGCGCAGGCGATGCTGCATACCTTCTGCGTGGTCATGGACGGTTTGAAGTACTTGCCGCAACCTGGCGCCTTGCACTTTTTCGGCTTGATCTCCTTGATCTCAGTCATCAGCGATCCTCCCGCTTCTGCCGCTGGTAGAAGCTCGTGACTACCTCGGCCAGGAACCGGCAGCCCATCTCACTAAGCCCGCTGGCAAAGTCCGCCGCGGCACCGGCACGCCCGGCGTACTCTTGATCCAGTCGCTGAGCCACTGCGGAACAGAAGGAGCCAATATCCTCGGCGTCCATCTCTTTCACGACCTTCTCGGCCGAGAGGAACACTGTGGTTTGCGTTGTGATTCCAAGTCCGTCGCTCATGCCGCCTCCTCGCTCAGCAGATCACTGAACACCACACCCTGCGGGGCGAACTCGGCCACGATACGGTCCGTGTACTGGCAGCCCTGGGCCCGATCGAACAGCCGGGTCACAGGGAAGCCATCCGGCCCGAACATGGCGCACGGCCCCATCAGTCGCAGCTTCACCTCATACGGCAGGTGGATGAACGACTCCGCCCAACCGGAGCGGAACTCATCGCAGCCGGCCCGCATGATCGGCACGCCGAAGTGCAGCTTGCAGTGCCGGCGAACATCCTCGATGTCGCCCATCTCTGTGCTTTTGGCGATACGGTCGTACATGGCGAACCACAGCGCGTTTTGATCCAGAGTGCGGTCCTTGCCCGGGCGCATGGTGACCACGACGAACTTCTTGTCCCGGAACATGCGGGTGAGCATGGTCACGGCCTCGGACAGCTTGGCCTGGCTGTTGACGCTGATCTTCTCTGTCATGCCGCCTCTCCCTTGCCCAGCTTGAATGCGTAACGCTCCAGCAGGTATGCGCGGTCAACAAATGCGTCAATGACGAAGCCGTTCAGCTTTACCTCACTGACTGCCCCCTCTCGAACAGCTGCCACGTAGTACTTGCAGCCAGGCCGCCCCATGGCCGGGTCGTGCACAACCATCATTCCGTCGAGGCATTCGACGATGATCTGGTGCATGCCACCCTCCCAGTTCAGTGAAGGCACGCCGACCAAGTAAGCGCCATCGCGGTCAAACGCGGGCAAGTCAGCAGTGTCGAAGGACTCGAATGGAATCGCCTGCTGTTCCAGCGCCTCACGGGTGCTCATATCCCCGGCGAAGTAGCGCTCGTGCAGCTGAGCAACCACTACGCCAGCTGGCTCGGCTTTGATCATCGCCAGGCAGGTCGAGAAACAGGTGTTGTGCGTCGGCTGGGTTTGATGAGAGATCAGGTAGCTCATGGCGCCACCTTCAGGCCTTGAGCCTTGATTGCGGCGACAACCTGCGAAGCGAACATTTCTGGCGCTTCATCTCCTTCAAACTCGTAGTGAGGCTTTGGCAGCTCAACCACAACTGTTTCGCGGGAGGCCTGCCACACCTCCCACCGATCCTGGATTTTGTCGAGACCGTAGGTGTTCGACCCCGCGTCGTAAATGAGCCACATTGGGTCGGTCTGCGGGCCCTGGGGAGCATCACACTCCCACTGCTCGAACTGCTCGCGCATCTTGTTGGTGCCCATCAGTGCTTCTCCTGCATGGCTTTGCCGATCTTTGCGGCGGCTACAGTGATTGCTCGCCGAAGCGATCCAGACCTTCCACGCTCATCAACCCATCCGATAATCTCGCCAATCCCGAACCGGCAGGCCTGAACAAACTTCTGCCCAGGGAACCATTCGATGCTTATGCAGAGATCCGCAGCGAGGCGCAGCGCATCGCCGTCGTTTTCAAGAGGGCTCCAAGGCTCGAACCCGGATGGGTTGCCGGGCTCCACCTCAATCCCGAAGGTCGGACCGTAAGCCAGGCTGTCGTCATACCAGCGCACAACGTAGCCAGCAGCCTTTGCGGCCAGTTCCAGCATTTCTCGATCTGTCATGGTCATCACTTGCGCCCCTCAATCCGGTTCAGCACCCAGGTGACCGGGATCGCCGCAAGCAGCACCACTGGCGTGATGTAGATCCCGAAGCGCACAGGCTTTGGCAGGTCCAGCGATATGGCGAACTCGCACCACAGATAGGCCATTACGGAACCCAGAACGATCACCGACGGAGCCAGGACGATCATCAGCACCGCTTTCAGATAGGTGCGCATCACACCCCCTCCCCGGCCGGCTGCCCGGCGCGCTCAAACTCAACGTGATACCCGCGCTTCTGGCTGCCATCAGCCATCACGACGCGGCGGTCAGCACCCTTGGTCATGCGGACGATCTCCCGGCCTTCCACGACCTGGGCGAAGCCCTGGCTCTTGAGCTGGGCGACTGTGATTTCTTGTGCAGGGGTCATTTGCACTCCTCCAGCGCCGCTTCCAGTCCGCGCTGCTCGCCAACGATCCGCACGCAGACCAGGGCAAAGGTTCGGCCCATATCCGTTGCGAACCAGTAGCCAGCCAGAAGAGCCGAGACCATGGCCGCCGCCCAGATGAACTCCTTGAGAGCGCGCATCAGATAGCCTCCTTGCCACGGTGCGATTCCCACTCGAACGGCACGACGATCATTCCGCCCTCGCGCAACCGGTCCACGCAGCGCTCGCCCATGGCCACCGGCAGCTGCTCGGGGCCAAGGTTCGAGATCACCACCGTGGGCTTCACCTGCTCGTACCGGCCGTTGATGATCGCGAACAGGGTCGTCAGCTCGAAGTCGCTCGGCTGCTCCTTGCTCACACCCACCTCGTCCAGCACCAACAGTGACGGCTCGATCAGGCTGGCCAGAATGCTCGCCTCGGTCGCCTCGCTGGAGCGGTCGTAGGTGGCGCGGATGGCCTGCAGGATCGAACCTACCGTGCGGTACACGGCCGAATGCGAGGTGGTGCGCATCAGGTCGTTGGCCATGCCCGCGCCCAGGTGGGTCTTGCCGGTGCCAGGCTTGCCCAGCAGCACCATGCAGCGCCCGTTCTCGGCGATCTGGTCGAAGGTCTTCACATAGTAGCGGCAGAAGCGCAGGGCCTCAGCCTGGCCCTTGTGCTCGGCCTTGTAGTTCGCCAGCGAGCGATCAGCGAACCGCTTCGGGATCAGCGAGTCGCCCAGCTTGCGGGAGATCGCCAGGCGCACGTTCAGGGCCTGCTCGGCCTCTGCGCGGGCTTCGCGCTCCTCCTTGGCGATTCGGGCGCACTCAGGGCAGTGGCTTCGCAGTGCCTTGCCCAGCAGCATGGTGACCTTCTGCTCGAAGGCGCCGTGCTTCTCGCACTCGGCTGGCTGGATGCGATCAACAAGGGATGACTGGTTGATCGGGGTGACTTTCTCAGAGCGCATAGCTGCCGTCCTCCCGCTTCTTCAGGCCTGCCGTGTAGTCGCGCTCAGCAAAGCCGTGGTGACGGCTGGTGGGCAGGTGGTGCACGTTGTCAGCAGGAAGCTCGACCTCATCCTCCCAGCGTTTCCCGTTGAGCCAGGTGGCCGCGTGCGGGATGAACTGGCCGTTGTCCTTGATCCAGCCTGGCAACTGGCGATGCCTGGCCAAGGCGGTGACGATGGTTTCGAACAGGTCGGCGGTCAGCTTGAGCTTTGCCCATGCCTTCTCGGCTTTGTCCTTCCCGACCTTGCGCGGATACAGCTTCCAGAACCGCGCGAACAGCTCGGCGGAATCCACCGGCGCGGGCGACGGGTTGAGGGAATCAGGAATCAGGAATCCGGAATCAAGAGAGAGGGAATCAGCCGGGAAAGAACTGTGCGAGTCTGGTGCTTGCACGGTGCTTTCCTCATGCTTTCCCCGGCGGGCCTCTACTACGGGCATTTCAGGGATGGTGCTCTTGGCTTCCTTGACGTGTGGGTTCTGGTGCTTCGACCAGTTGATTACCTGAATGGCCTTCACATCGCCCACGGTGTAGCGCTTGATGAACCCCAAATGATCCAGGTCATCGAGCATGCGATCGATGTCGACATTGTCAGCCGGGAACAGGGCCATTTTCAGGCGGCGCGGGCGATCTTCCAGGCGCCCTTCCCTGTCAGCTTCGGTCCAGAGGCCGATAAACAGGAGGCGAGTGGCAAAGTCCAGCTCTGCCAGGTGCTCATTCGAGAAGAACCCTGGCTTGATGTTTCTTGAACGGGCCATCATTGGGCCTCCTTGGTGTTCATTGCGGCATCCCAGTACGACTCGAAGGCATCCTTCAGCCGACCGCTCAGCTCCAAGGCGGCTTCGTGATGAGCCTCGGAAACGCAAGCGTCGACATCCTCGATCTCGTCCTGTAAATAACCTTCGACGTAGGCCTTGGCCTTGTCGCGAAGCTCGCGCAGAGCCAGAAGCTCTCGGTAGAAACCAGCCGGAATGCGCGCCTTCTGCAGCCACTCGTTCTCGGCCTTGAGCTGGTCGAAGTCCACGAGCAGCGCCTGCGCCCTGGCATGGAATTGCGCCCGGCTGAGGCTGCTGGCCATGGCCAGGTCTAGCGGCATGCCGATGACGCCTCGGGTTATTTCGCTCATGCTGCACCCCGCACGGCCTTGTCGTGGGTGTGCAGGCCGTCCCAGTTCTTCTTCATGGGCAGCTCGCCCGCCAGGTACAGCTCGTACAGGCGCACGGCGCCCTTGCGCAGAAGGATGGGCGTGTAGCTGATGAACGCCTCTTTGCCGTGCGGAGTGATCTCCTGCTGGTGCTCGGTCATGTACTTGTCGCGGGCGTAGGAGGCCACGCGGTAGCGGGTACCGGACTTGCTCTCGTTGTAAAGCCAGTTACGACGCTCAAGGAAATGGCCAACCTGCATCACGTTGACCCCATTGAGGCCCTTGCAGAACTGGACGTGGCTCATGCCTTCCTTGAACAGGCTCTCCAGGTGGTCGATCTTCTTGGCCTGGTCCTGGACTTCGACGGTCAGCAGCAAGCGCGCTTGTTCGGCAGCCTGCTTCTGCTCGACCTGGTCGGCCCAGGCTCGCGCGGCAGCGGCCGGATTGGTGAAGTCGGGCAGCGCTACGGCTACCTGGCCTTCCAATTCCTGCCACCGGTCGATGACCTTGGCCCGGTGTTCGTCGCTGTAGCCAGCCACAACCAGGTGGGTGTCACGCTCAATCAGGTCGTAGACATCGACTGGACGGCCGCCAGTAGCCTCGCGGCGGCTTTTACGACTTGATCGTAAAAGGTTTTTGGCGAAGAGCCGCTCGATGGTGGCGACCACATCGTTGTGGCGAGCCTCCACAAGCTCGGCGATCTCGCGCGAAGTCATGGTCCGCGCCACGAAATCGTGGTTCTCATTTTGTGGCGCGGGCCGGATGAGGGCCTGTACACTTTGGGTCTGCATATGCATAATTCCATTCAGAGTTTTGTGTTGCAGAGAGCCGGGCCGCTATCCCGGCTTTTTTGTGCCCGCAATTCGGGCTTATCAGGGCCTGTTCAGGCCTTTCGATGAAACGGGGTCACGACTCCTCGCGGGTTGCGAGGCTTGGTTCGGTTGGCCAGTTCTCGACGGATCAGCTCAGCTGCCAGCGCCTCAGGGCTTACGCCCCTTCTCATCGCCTCTTTCTCCAGCTGCTCCATCTGCCCCTGGTCCAATCCGATTTCTTCAATCGGCATGGGGCCTCCTACGGGCCTTCAGGCCACGTTCTGATCGCCGGTATTCTCCGAAGCCAGGGCGGCCAATTGAGCTTCGAGCAGCTCACGGCAGAGCACAGCGCGCTGGGTGCGGTGAAACTTGGCCAGCGCCTGAATCAGTTCGAACGTGTCCTCATCGACCCGGACCTTGATCTCACGGTCGTGCAGGTGCTTGGGGTTGGCGTACATGCGGGCACTGCTCCTTGCGGCTATTGAAGTTTCTGAAGGCGTTTGTGTGGATCGGAGCGGCATGACTAAGCGGCTTGAGTTTTTTGCTCAGCCTTAAGCGCTCCCTGGGTGATCCGCTCGATTTGGTACTGGCGAAGCTCAGGCACTCCATCCCACTGGCGCACAGCCTCGTAGGTGACGCTGAGGGCTTTCGCCAGCGCCGAAACGGAGCCGAAATGCTGGATTGCTTGTGTCTTGGTCATGGCGACCTCCTTTACTTACCCGATATTCAAGCATGCTTGTGATTCCAAGGCAAGCATGCTTGTCAAGCTTCCTTGTAGATTGCTCGCATGAAAATCACTGACCGAATCTCAAAACTCGTCCTGACACGAAAGCCTGCGGTAGGTGCTCGTGGGCTTAAGCGTGATATCGCTACCTCCTGCGGCATCAGTTATGAGGCTGTACGCCAGTGGTTTGCCGGAGATACAGGCAACATCAAGAACGAGAACCTGGTGCAGCTCGCGGACAAGTACGACACGACCGTCGATTGGCTGCTTTCTGGCAAAGGCGAGCCACCGCGAAGAGGTGATGCGTCTATACATGGGAAATCCCAAGTAAACAGCGGCGCCGCTGAAAAGGTCATGGAGATGATCCGCAAGCACGCAGGGAAAAGCCTTGACGCGGAAGCACAGGAAAAGATCGCTGCGGCAGCGCTGACGGCGGCAGGCGAGGCTCAGGGGAAAGTGATTCAGGCCGACTTCTCGGGATTGAAGGCAAAACCAGAAGAAATCGTGATCCGTCAATACGACGTGCGCGCCTCAATGGGTCATGGCCAGGTGCCAAGTGACTACAACGAGGTGATCCGCAACCTGATCATTCGCGAGGATGTGCTCCGCGAAAAAGGCGTGACGTACACCTCTCCTCATTCGCTGGCGATGATTACCGGTTGGGGCCAGTCCATGGAGGGGACGATCAACGACAAGGATCCGGTTATCGTTGATCGTGGAGTCAATGAATTTGTTGGTGACGGAATCTACGTCATAACGTGGCAAGAAATGCTGTACATCAAGCGCCTACAAATTCATGACGCAGAGCACTTCGACATGATCTCTGATCACGAAAAGCACAAGGATCGAGTGGTCCCCATTGACGATGTAACCATTCATGCCAAGGTTCTTTTGATCTGGAACGCCAGGAAGGCCTAGCCATGCCCCTAACCAAGCCCAACCAAGAACTCCGCCGCGACCTTCAAGGCCTTGCATCTGACCTCAAGTGGTCAGCCGTCGAGCTGAAACGGATTGCTGAGCGCATCAGCCTGTCCGGGAATGACCCAGATGCTCAAGCCGTACTGAGGATGTGCCGGTCCTTTCAGGACGCCGAGGAACGGCTTGCCGGATATGCAGAGGAAACCCACCTGGGGCTAATTGTCCGGGTAAAGACACCTTGCGAGGTGCCAGAGTGAGGATCCGCCGGGCTGGGGAGGATCGGTTGGTGGGGTATGGGGATGAGGTTAAGGCGGGACTTATCCTCAGAGAGCAAGCGTAATCGCAGGACTGGATGCTGCTGGTGTGGAATGCACATTTAGTATCAGTTTGTAGGGCTACTCATGTGGAAAATCACGCAACTGCGAAAATTAGGGGAGTAAATAAATGCTAACTAACGGTGCAAAACTGCTACACGTTCCAGCCGAGAATTTCATATCGGAGATGGTTGATCAGTTCAACGTGGCCGGAACCGGTGGTGATCAGCCAGGATCGCAACGGATTATTCTGATAGTCGGTCGTAACGAGATCAACATCACCGAGGAGACCTTGGTGGAAATAGCGCCAGGAACTCTGCAGACGCAGACGCTGCCAGAATCGCTGGTGATGACTCGCAAGGTTTTTGCCAATTTCACCATGACCCTAGAATCTGCTCAGGGTCTGGTGGTCGCCCTGCAACAGGGTATCGCTCAAGCCGAGAGCATGAAGGGAAAGTAGGGCAATTTTCCTGATGAGCATTCAACCGATTGAAGCAGCATCGTCTATACCCAATCGACATTATGCGCCCCAGAGCAATGCACTGCTGCATGCAGGGTTTGTGATAGCCTCTCCGGCATCCGGCGAGATCAAGGCGGTCATGCCAGAGCTAGGCCTATACTCGAATATCAGATTCGAGGACATGCGCCCTATCGTAGCCAAGCCAGCGATTGCAGCAGAGCAACCAATTCCGGAGCAGAGTGACGTGGATCGTGAAGAACTCAAAGCGCACCTGGAGAATCAGGACTTGCGCGTTGACGCCAGACTCAAGAGCTTTGAGCAGACCGTAAAGGACGCCATGGGCGAAATTCGTCTTGAGATGTCCAACCTCGGCGGTGATCTCAAAGCCGTTGAACGAGACCTTAGCCATCTGAAGGACGTTAAGGCGTCTGTTAGGAACTCTTCGCTCGCAATCGTCACAGCCATTATCGGTAGTGCGATAGCCATCTATTTTGGGGTACAGAGCAGCAACTCAGCGCTCGTCTCGAGCACCATCTCGGGCTTCGGTGTGGGCAAGGACATGGCAACCGCGCAGTCCCAAATCGCACAGCAAACTAAGGACACCCAGGAAATCCTCAGGCAAGTGCAAGAGCAGCAGCGAAAGCTTCAGGAAGCCTTAGATAGCCAGGCGAAGGCTGTTCCTACGAACGCCCAGGGTAACAAGTGAGGATCCTGCTCCGCGGGCAGGATAGGAAGCCCGCCTCGGCGGGCTTTTTGTTGCCTGCTATCCTGTCGTGATCTTTGGAGGATCCAGCCATGGTCACCGACAAACTCACCCTGTCGTTGCTCTCCCGACTAGCTGACGCGCAGCTGGCTCTGGCCACGAATATGAGAGGGATCACCCCTACGGCTCAACGATACCCTGAGCAGTCTTTGCAGCAAATCGCCCAGGCTTTGGACGCAGTCGAAGCAGCCGTGGTGGAGATAGGGATGTTCAACCATGCCAGCGACACAAGTCCGTTTATCAAGTTACACTGACGTTGCCAAGCGCCGGGATCTCCGTCTCTTGCGGTCGGCATCAGCCCGCCTCGGCGGGCTTTTTCACGCCTGCGTGATGGCTCATTGCCAGAGTGGTAGGATGGCTGCTTTCCTCAAGGAGAGAGTCATGCGCATCACCCTAGCCGCCTTTCTGGTTTCTGCCTCCGTTCTAGCCGGCTGCGCACCTGTTCAGTCGCCATCCTCTGGATACGCCACAGCTCCAACCAAGAAGGAGCCGCACGTCTTCAAGCCGCGACCGTACACCTACGACAAGGATTCGCCCGAGGCCACCAACTTCGCCAGCCAGCTCGACATGCCTGCGTTTCAGTGCGACCTGGAGGCAATGCTTGGGCGGGATGCCGTCCGATACGGCTTAAGAGACCTGCAGGCTGAGTACACCGGCTCCTTCATGGAGTGCGTTAAGTTCGCACACGCCCAGGGCAATGAGGCCGTGGCCAGACTGAAAAGCGCCAAGGTGCCTGCCAAGCAACTTGAGCTGAGCAAGGACCTGTACGCTAAATGGTCCGCATACCTATCCTCGATGAGCCCCTACCGTATGCCTGATCACCGAGCGAAGGCGGACTACCAGGCTGCCAAGCAGGCCTTGGCGACTGAGGTGAAGTTCTCAAAGTAACCTTCCTCAAGGCTCATATAGGCCCGCATAGCGCGGGCTTTTTTGTGCTCGTCAGAAAGGCGCCTCTTCTTCGACCAGATCAACCTCCGCCTCTTCCAATACTAGGTCCTCGTCAGTCGGCTTCTCCCACTCAATCAATACATCCCCGTCATCCTGGAATGTCAGACAAACCCCGTCTGTTTCGCCAAGCGCCTCCATTACCTCATGCCAAGCCTCATCCGTGTCGGTGTCCAGTCGGTGAACCAATGCAGAGCACCGCTCTTGCGCCCTTGGCGAATTGATCATCGCTGATATCCGCAGTCCAAGCCGCTCTGCGCCTGTCATTTGGCGAACCTCTGGTTTTGCCGATTTCTTCGATTTCCCTGTCATGCCCATCTCATTTATTGTTACTGGATATTTGTACAGTATATAAATTTTTCACAAGCTTGCTTGCATTCGAAGTGCAAGCATGCTTTTATAAATGCAAGCCGACTTGCATAGGGAAACACAAGCGAAGTTGGTCAGGGCCTCAAAAGACCCGCCGCTCTTTCACATTGATGGGAACCTCGCGGATCGATCCCGGCAACGGCACAGCGCGAGCAACAAATTCGATCCCCATGCCAGCTCTGGAACTGGCCAGCTCGATATCAGGCGGAACGTCAGCACGGCAGGAACATTGGCCGGGCCACGGAAAGCGGATGGAGGGTTGCGCTGCAAACGCTCCCTGCCGGGATGCCCTTAGAACGGGCGTCGGTACCTGGCACAGCGCGAGCAGCGATTAACCAAGAGGAGGAACCTGCCCATGAAGTAGATAGACCAGCCGGAACGCGGACCGGCAACCCACGACGGACTGCCCCACCCAACGGGCCACAGAGCTGCAGTCGGCAGTCGTGTAGCGAACACCTTACCCAACGACCACCCCGCCGAGGCCGATCGACGCGAGGTGATAGGGAAGCTCAAGGCCAACCGAACTGAGAGCAGGGCCGTCGGCGGCTGAGCTCGAACGACCACCACTGACGCAATACCCCGGCCTGTCGCCAGTAGCGAGGCCGGGATTTCACCAGGTGCCATTCAGAGAGTGGCATCCGGGAAATCAACCGCCCTGGAGGGCAACGAGATGCGCAACATAAACCAGTTCCGCAAGCCAGGCGAAACCACAGAGCAGTTCCGCTCCCGTCGCGCTCGCGGCGTCTGCGTGAATATTCAAGGCTGGATTCAAGAGCAGCGCGAGCTGTTCGGCCTTTCGAAGGGTTACGCGGATCGCCCGACCATTCGTGCGCAGTGGGACAAATATCGAGCCCAGTACTTCGATCGCTTGGCTCTTGCGAAACCGCTTCCTTAGACAACCAACGCCCCGTCAGCACTGACGTTAACTGCCCGATGCCCTGCTCCCCATCGCAGGCTGCACCGGAGTGCAAGTTCGCAGGAGGCATCTGTGCGCGGGGTCAGAAGTCGAGGGAGTAGCTGCCCGCGCCTACCTGACCGTGGTCTGCCTGATCACCAGGCCGAGAAAGTCCGACGCAGATAGCGGTTCGATTCCGCTGAGCTTGCACCCCGATGCATCCCACATCCACTTCCCTTCACATACGACCGCATTGGCAGGCGCCAGGCCACCTTTCACGGTGGGTTTGGTCACCCGCGCCTGGCTCCTGGCCAATGCGGTCCAGAGGACAATCCATGTACCAGCCACCAGAACCATCTGGCGTAGGCCGATGCCTGCGCTGCGCAAGCTACATCGAAGAATCCGAGCAGGTCGGCGGCATTTGCTACGAGTGCCAGCCTACCGCGCAGGGCAAGCAGCCAGCGTTTCCAGTCCAGGCCAGCGACTACGGCGGTCACGGAACCTGCTTTGGCCTGACCATCCGCGATTACTTCGCGGCCAAGGCGCTGCAGGGACTCATATCAACCGCAGGAGCTCCATGCCTGCTGGGCGTGGGTGGTTGCGAGAACGAAACCGCCAGCACGGCCTACAAGCTGGCCGACGCCATGCTCGCCGCCCGGGTGAAGCCATGAGCGCCTGGATCAAGTGCAGCGACAGGCTGCCGGAGGTTGGGACCAGGGTTCTTGCTTGGAACGAACGATACGGTGCTCGCGAGTCGCTTTATCGCGAGCATGGCAAAGGCTCGATTGCGCACGCACACGGATATCCGCCGTACTTCTCGTGGGAAGAGCCGCAAAGCAGTTGGGCTTCAAGCTGGAAGCCCACCCACTGGCAGCCCCTCCCTTCCCCACCCACCGAGTAACCCACCACCTGGAGGCGACTATGGCCGTCACAGTCGAGACTGCTGCCGTCTTCCGTGGCGGCGGTCGTCGCTGGTTCACGCTGCGCGCCGCATGCGCAGCAGAAGCGCGGGCGCTGCTCAACAAGCACTGTGATTGCGACTACTGCGATCACGAAGGCTATGGCAGAGAGCACCTCTACTGCCGCCTTCACCACCCCGACCGATACCCGCGAATCATGCAGCGCCTGACCAAAGGCCTCATGCGGCGCTATCGAGCATCCCAACCGTAACTGGAGGCGACCATGGCCGAGCACAGCAAGGAATACCAGAAAGGCTACGACGCCCGCCAAGACGGCGAGCCAATGAATCACAGCAAGTCCAGCGACTGGCAGTGTGGCTGGTGGGCTGCTGAACACGAAATCGGATAACTGGAGGCGACCATGGCCGACCACGCCGATCTGTACGCCGATAGCGCCCAGGCCCGCGCCTTGGATCGTCGACTCTCCGCTGACGAGCAGGTGCACTGGGCTGGACACGTGACACCTGCAGAAGCCGCAGAAGACAACCGGGCCTGGCTGGAAAACCTGCGAGCCCGTGATGAACAACAGAAAGCCAGCAGCCGTCGAGCAATCGCATCGGCGCTTGGAAAGATGGAAGCACTTTGCGGCTCAGGCGCCGCTCGGAGAATCACATGAACAATTCAACGCGTAACGATGTGATCGGCATGATCGAATCTCGCCTTGAGGCCATGGCTAAGGGTTCTGATTCGCTGAGCGGCCGTGCTCGGCTTGAGGGTGAGATCGAGATTGCCATCGACTTGGCGCACCTGACCGGAGCCATTGACCTCCCGCTGCGCAACCACTTCATTCAGCGCCGTGACCGCATGATCGCCCACGATCACCAGCAGTGGGAGCAGCAAGCCCGGAGGTTCTCATGAGCACTGCACCGGTCAAATCGCTGATTGACGAACAGCTTGAGCAGATCGAGCGCAGCCTGGCCATCATCAGATTCGGGATTCCCTTCAACGAAGTGATCGGCCTTCCTCGCGAATTGCCCGTGGCCAGCCTCAAGTGCCAGCTGAGTGCCACGATGAAAGGCCGGCGCATCGCTGTGAGGGTCCGGCCGTGACCCGCCAGCAAGCCCGCCGCTGGGCATTCTGGCGCGGCAGCTTCACCACCCTTTTCATCTGCACCGCCTGGATGCTTGCGAGCGCCCGGGCTGGCTCCATCACTTCCTGAATCACACGCACCCGGCGCACGGCGGGCTCTTCGGAGATAACCGTACCCCTTCGGGAGCGTAAGCGGCGAGAGCGCGCAACCATCCACCGCAGCCAGGGCCTGGAGCGTACCTCCGTGCCTGGGTGACCTGGCGATTCCCTATTCCAACTGACGGCGCCGGCCTGGCGCGAGGTTTTCCTATGCAACCTGGCTACTACCGCGACCTCAGCAATGAGGCCTATCACGGCGGCGAAGGCGTGTCCAAATCGCAGCTTGACCTAATCGCCAAGGCTCCAGCCTTGTTCCAGTGGAGCAAGGCGGCGCCGGAAGATCCAGAAAAAAAGAAGGCGCTGGACCTTGGCGATGCAGTGCACGCCTTGCTGCTTGAGCCGGATCGGTACGCCGCTGAGTACGCAGTCGGCCCAGCCGATGCACCACGCAACACCAAGGCCGGCAAAGAGAAGTGGGAAGAGTTCGAATCCACGCTCACCGGCCAGACCGTCCTGTCGGCAGAGGACGGCAGGAAGATTGGCCTGATCCGCGAAAGCGTCATGGCTCACCCGCATGCCCGGTTCCTGCTCGAAACTCAGGGGGATGCCGAGGCCAGCATCTACTGGAACGATGAGCGCGAAGGCGTGCTGTGCCGCTGCCGGCCAGACAAGACCATCGAGCGCCTTGGCTGGATTCTGGACCTCAAGACCACGGCCGACATGAGCAAGTTTGCCCGTTCGTTCTACGACTACCGCTACCACGTTCAGGACAGCTACTACAGCGACGGCTACGCAGCCCACTTTGGCGAGGCGCCTGCCGCGTTTGTGTTCCTGGTTGTGAGTACCAGCATTGAATGCGGCAAATACCCGGTTCGCCTATTCACCATGGACTTCGAGGCCAAGGCCGCTGGCCGTACCGAGTACCAGCGCAATATCGAAGTCTACGCCGACTGCCTTCGACACAACGAGTGGCCGGCCATCGAAACACTGACGCTGCCCTACTGGGCGAAGGACAAGCTATGACCGAGAACAACCCTTTCGCCCCGCGCGGCATGGCGGAGCACGTGAACCACGGCACTGTGAACATCGAACAGAGCCGGGCCGTGACCGAAGCCCAGGGCAAGCTGCTGCTGGCCAAACGATTCCCGCGCGACGAGGCCCTTGCCTACAGCAAGATCATGAATTCGTGCAGCCGGCCAAGCCTGGCGGCTTCTGGGGAATACGCCTACCCACGCGGCGGGCAAACCGTATCCGGGCCTTCCATCCGCCTTGCCGAAGAGCTGGCCAGGTGCTGGGGCAACATCGAGTACGGCATCCGCGAGCTGAGCCGCCAGCAAGGCAACAGTGAGATGGAGGCCTATGCCTGGGACCTGGAGACGAACACTTACTCGTCGCAGAAATTCACCGTTCGCCACATCCGTGACAAGCGCGGCGGTGGACAAGCCCTGACCGAAGAGCGTGACATCTACGAGATCACCGCGAACATGGGCGGTCGCCGCCTACGTGCACGACTGCTGGCCATCCTGCCGCCCGATCTGGTCGAAGCAGCCGTCTTCCAGTGCCGGAAGACGCTGGCCGGCGACACCAGCCTGCCCCTCGCTGACCGCGTCCGCGCCCTGGTCGACGCGTTCGCCCAGCAAGGCGTGACCGAGAAGCACCTGCGCGCCTACCTCAACAAGAGCCTGGACGAGATTTTGCCCGAGGAAATCGCCTCTCTGCGCGGTGTGTTCAACAGCATCAAGAATGGCCAGGCGGCTGTTGGCGACTTCTTCTCGATCAAGCCGGCCGAAAGCCAAACCGCAGACCTCAATGCCGCCCTGACCGAGGCGCAAAGGAGTGAAGGGTGAACCCATCAATCGACCTAGAGGCCGCCAAAGCGGCCTTCTTCTCGTCTGGCGGCCGGATCATTGTGCTGGAGGGGTTCCAGTACGTGCCCTTCCGCCAGCGTCATCATCCTGAGCCGAAGCCGAAGCGGGTCAAGCCAGTCAAGCAGGAGCGCGGCGGCGAGCGTAAAAGCCGCGCCAAGGCACGCACAGCTCAGGTAGAAGAGCTCGCCAAGACCATGACCTGTGGCGAGGTCGCAAAGCTCCTGGGCGAAACCAAGACCGCTCTCTGGGGCGTAGCGGCGCGGGGAGGATTCAGGTTCTTCAGCCCGCCGAAGCCGGCCAGACCTGAAAAGGTGAAGGCCGAGCCGAGTCAGGAAGATCGCGACCTCGCCGACAAGATCATAGCCCTGCGTGATTCCGGCATGTCCCGGTGGGGCGTGACACTGGAGCTAGGTATTGGAAACTGCAGATTCGCCCGCATCCTCACTGCGTTCGACATCGACTTCCCGCTCCAGCGGAATCGGGGGTAGGCCATGATCGCAACCATGTCTCAGCCCGTGCCCGCCGTGAAGTACGCGGCGGCCATGGCCAGATCCACTGGTCAGCCTTGGGGCGTATACCGAGGCAGCAAGAGTCTACTGGTCGTCATGCCTTCCGGATCGACGAAGAAAACGCCGATTGAGGTGTGCCATCCATGAGACGGATTAATAGCCTGGTCCGCCAGCGCCGGCGGCAAGAACAGTTCCACCTGCCGCCAAGCGGCCTATCGGAGCATCGAAATGCAGAAAGCATCTTCTGGAGTCGTAACCCTGCCCGCCTGGATGAATCGGCCGGTCAAGAAGCTGTACATCACCCGCAGCGGCGGCCAGTACCGGCCTGATGATGTGGCCCTGGCCTTCGCGCTTAGCCTGCGCATTTTCGACAGCGCGGATCACCTGCGAAGGCTGGCCCGGCGCCTGGTCGACAAAGTCTGCCTCGAGCATCAGCCGAACATGAAGCGCCTGGCCCGCGAGCCGGACGACGCCAAAGTGTTCGATGCCGCGCTCAAGATCATCAACCGGGTGTGCGACCTGCTCGACATCGGGCCGGGCGCCACCTTTGTGCGCAATGGAGGAGATGATGGCTCTGACGCAGCAGCAGCGTGACGAGAAACGTCGCGCCAAGGCCGAGCGCCTGCAGGAAGAAGACCTGCGCTTGAAGGTTCGACCAGGGACTAAGCAGGCCCTGCTGGAGCTGATGGAGTGGGCCGGGATCGAGGAACAGGGCGAGGCGATGACGCTGATGATTCATCATCTGCACGGACTGGGCCCGGGCGGCGCACTGCCGCTACTGGAACCTCCGCGCCACGAAATCAAGGTGTCGCCGACTGTGGCGCGGAAGCTTGAGAATTTCCGCGCGCGCGATGCGCTACGAATCGGTTATGACAGTTGACCGTTGTCTTTCTTCTTGATCCAGAAGAGGTCGCCACCTTTACGGTAATCCCGGCTCCACTCGTCACCGCATTCGGTGCACTTGAGTTTCAAGGCCTGCCCAATTGCATCACGCCCTTCAAGCACTACGAATTTCCCTAGCTGGGTCAGATCGTCGTAAGCCTCCATTGAGGTCCGGCAACAGCTATTTGGAAACGCCATTTTCACTCCTTTGATCCGGCCCCATGCCGGTCACCCGTAATACCCCATCCCAAACCAAATTGCCACCATGCCGCATCCGGCCACGGAGGGCGGCGCATGCATGGACAGAGCCATGAACATCGAGACATCGACCGTCACCAAGCTGCTGATCACCGGGGCCGAAGGCCTGGACCCAATCAGCGTCTACCTCGAAGACTTCGAGCCTTGCAAGGGCAAGATCACCGTCAGCTGCTACGACAAGACATGGCACGCCTACTGGGGCGGTATGTGGGATGGCCTGACCATCGGCCAGTTCTTCTGCAAGCTGCACGACGCCTACATCATCGGCTACTTCGACCGGTCGCTGAGTTCTCGCCGGTTCAGCGCTGAAGCGCTGGCCGACAAAGCGCGGAAGGTGATCGTGCAAATGCGGCGTGACCGGGATCTGGACGCAGAAGATGCCCGAAGCCTGCTCGACGAGGCTGAGGATGTTCGACACACCAGCTCGCTCGATGAGTGCGGCGGCGCCCACCGCGAGTTCCTGCACCGCGTATTCGGTGACGACTGGTGGAACCTGCCGGCCGACGCCATGGAGCGCAACCCTGACTGGGACTACCTCTGCAGCATCATCGCAGCAGTTCAGCAGGCCCTTGCCAAACAGTTCCCGATAGCCTCCTGACTGTCCTTCGCTGCCAGCCAGCCTCAGTCGACTGCGCGCCCGTCAACACAAGATTCAACGCACGCAACAATCGCCGTAAAGCTACCGGTGAAGCTGTGCCGAAGCTCTCTCGGCATGTCGTAGGAAAAGTGGACAAGCCAAGATCCGTCGCCCAGCAGCACAGCCTCCTGACGGTACTTATCAACCTGATCCTCATCAATGCCGAGAGCTGCTGCGATTTCCTGGTTTGTTGGCTCGCGGTCCATCGGGTATTCATCTCGTTGACTGGTATTACAATGAATAACCCAAATGCCATTAAATTGCCACTATCAGGTACAACACCGGCCAAGCCGGTGCATGCATGGAGAAAACCATGAGCGATAACCAGACCCCAATCGGCTGCATGGACCACGGAAAGACATAAAGGCGACCGAATGCCTGACTGGGTTGGCCAAAGCCACTGCTCGAACCTCAACTGCAGGTGCCAGGAATTCCTGAATCGAGCCTGACCCTCCGGCGCTGCCCGCCAGCGCCTTCCCCTATTCAACGACAGGGTCGGCACCCAGGCCTTTCCGGTAGCGGGCAATCGCGATGATCTGGCGCAGGCAGATGACCACTTCCTTCTTCAGGTGGTCATCCGGCAGACCGATCTTTTTCAGCATTGCCAGGGCTTCTTCCTCGATCGAGGCAAGGGCCTCGGTATCGCTTTTCAGTGTCATGGCGACCTCCACCAGGTCGAGTCAGCCATGAATTGATAGCCCAGCAGAACAATGCGCGCCAGCTGCGGCGCCTTCCCCTATTCAACGATAACGCCTCCCCGGCGAGGGCGGCGCCTGCACGCAAGGACCACAACGTGACAACAGCAATCGACTTGTTCGCCGGCATGGGCGGATGGAGCACTGGTGCGCGCGCCGCCGGGGTAAAGGTCCTCTGGGCTGCAAACCACTGGCCTGAGGCCGTGAAGTGGCACGCAGCCAACCACAAGGACACCGAGCACGTATGCCAGGATCTCCAGCAAGCGAACTGGGCGAAGGTGCCGCGCTCGGACATCGGCATCGCCTCTCCATGCTGCCAAGGCTTCACCAACGCCAGGGGCAAGAAGAGCGGAAACCCGGAGCACGACGCGTCGCGCTCGACAGCCTGGGCTGTGCCCTCTGCTGCTGAAGTGCTGGACCAGGATGCCTGGGTGGTAGAGAACGTGCCCGAGTTCGTGAACTGGGTGCTCTACCCCAGCTGGGTAGATGCCATGCAGCGCCTGGGCTACCAGGTTGCGCCGCACATTGTCGATTGCGCCGACCTCGGCGTTCCGCAACACCGGGTGCGCCTGTTCCTGATCTGCACCAAGAGCAAGGCCCCGATTCAGCTGCAGCTGCAGCAATGCGAGCACGTGCCGGCCAGCAGCTTCCTCGACTTCGACGCCGGGCGCTGGTCGCAGATCGAGAAACCAGGCCGGGCCCAGGCCACCCTCGACCGGGTACACAATGGGCGCCAGCGCTTCGGCGACCGGTTCATCATGCCGTATTACGGCAAGGGCTCCGGCACCACCGGACGCGACATCAACCGGCCGATCGGCACCATCACTACCCTGGACCGCTGGGCCTTGGTCGACGGCGACCGCATGCGGATGCTGAGCGCCAGCGAGGCCTTGGCCGCGATGTCGTTCCCGGCTGACACCCTGCGGCCGGACAACCACAGGCTGACCATGCACATGGCCGGCAATGCGGTACCGCCACTGGCAGGCCAGCGAGTAATTGAAGCCCTTTTGAAAGCCGCATAGGCCGGAGCTACCCATGCCCACAGAAAACCGATCCAGCAACACAGAGATGGTCAGCGACCTGCTGCCGTGCCCGTTCTGTGGTGAGAAGCCGCAGATCACGAAGCATCACCGCGAAGACATCTACAGCTTCATGCACCGCTGCCCGGTGCTCGGCCCGATCAGCTGGGGCTTCCGTGAAGACCCGCAAGCGCACGTTGAAAAATGGAATGCCCGGGCCCAGCCAGCCCCACAGCCCCACCCCGAGCCAATAGCCTGGATGGTTGGTACTGCCTTCTGGTGGACCAAAGAAGAGGCAGAGAGGGATGCGGCGGCGACTGGGCTGCCGATTGTTGGGCTGGGAGCGATTACCGACGCCGCTGAGGTTGAGCAGCTGCGAGCTGCCTTGAAGTTCTACGCCGACCGGGACCACTTCGCTGAAGACATTGGCAGCGACTG
>NZ_LQXW01000005.1:0-169639 GCF_001586765.1 Pseudomonas sp. ABFPK
TCGAAGCCAAAAGCCAAGACCGACAGCTTCGGGCTTTGCTTCGCAAAGCCCGAAAGCTGGGATATCAATTGGTGGCAGCCTAAGGTGCTTAAAAAACAGCGGGTTGCATTTTGTTTGATGAGAGCGGCCTTGTGTCGCGATAGGGGCGCAAAGCGCCCCCGGCACTCTCAAAGCTGTTGAAGAATTTGTTGCTAAAACCCCTGTGCGGCGCCAAAACCCGGCGAACGCGCTACACTGCGCGTCCCTGCGCCCATATCACCGGGCGCGAAGCCACAGATTCCGGGGGCAGCATGTCGGGTTCCATCCTCTATATCCATGGCTTCAACAGCTCGCCACTTTCGACCAAGGCGCGCCAACTCGAGGCCGTGATGCAGCAACTGGGCCTGTCGGCCCGACTGCGGGTGCCCGCCTTGCACCACCACCCACGGCAGGCCATCGCCCAGCTCGAAGCGGCCATCGCCGAACTGGGCGCACCATTGTTGGTAGGTAGTTCGCTCGGCGGCTACTATGCCACCTATCTGGCCGAGCGCCACGGCCTCAAGGCCTTGCTGGTGAACCCGGCGGTAACACCGCACAAGCATTTCGACGGCTACCTGGGCACCCAGCACAATCACTACACCGGTGAAGCGTGGGAGCTGACCCACGATCATGTGCAGGCCCTGGCCGAGCTTGAGGTACCAGCCCCGGTGGATGCCAGCCGCTATCAAGTGTGGCTGCAGACCGCCGATGAAACCCTGGACTATCGCCATGCCGAGCGCTATTACCGTGCTTGTGCCCTGCGCATCCAGGCCGGTGGCGACCATAGCTTCCAGGGCTTCGCCGAGCGCCTGCCGGCACTGCTGGCCTTCGCCGGCATTGCCCGTGGGCAGTACGCAGCGCTCGATTTTTCTGTATTTTGACTTTTTTGCATTCACCAGACTGACGACGAGACCCTATGGCCACTCCCAGCGCTAGCGCCTATAACGCAGACGCCATCGAAGTCCTCTCGGGCCTTGACCCGGTCCGCAAGCGGCCGGGCATGTACACCGATACCAGCCGCCCCAACCACCTGGCCCAGGAAGTCATCGACAACAGTGTCGACGAAGCCCTGGCCGGTCACGCCCGTTCGGTGCAGGTCATTCTCCATGCCGACCACTCGCTGGAAGTCAGCGATGATGGCCGCGGCATGCCGGTGGACATCCACCCGGAAGAGGGCGTGTCCGGGGTCGAGCTGATCCTCACCAAGCTGCACGCCGGCGGCAAGTTCTCCAACAAGAACTATCAGTTCTCCGGTGGCCTTCACGGCGTGGGCATCTCTGTGGTCAACGCCCTGTCGACCCAGGTGCGCGTGCGCGTAAAACGTGACGGCAACGAATACCAGATGACTTTCGCCGATGGCTTCAAGGCCAGCGAGCTGGAATTGGTCGGCACGGTTGGCAAGCGCAATACCGGCACCAGCGTGTACTTCAGCCCCGACCCCAAGTACTTCGATTCGCCGAAATTCTCCATCAGCCGCCTCAAGCATGTGCTCAAGGCCAAGGCCGTGCTGTGCCCGGGCCTGCTGGTCAGCTTCGAGGACAAGGCCAGCGGCGAGAAAGTCGAATGGCACTACGAGGACGGCCTGCGCTCCTACCTGGTCGACTCGGTAAACGAGTTCCAGCGCCTGCCCGACGAGCCGTTCTGCGGCAGCCTGGCCGGTAACAAGGAGGCGGTGGACTGGGCCTTGCTGTGGCTGCCCGAAGGCGGCGACAGCATCCAGGAAAGCTACGTCAACCTGATCCCTACCGCCCAGGGCGGCACCCATGTCAACGGCCTGCGCCAGGGCCTGCTGGATGCCATGCGTGAATTCTGCGAGTTCCGCAACCTGCTGCCGCGCGGCGTGAAGCTGGCGCCGGAAGACGTCTGGGAGCGCATCACCTTCGTGCTGTCGATGAAGATGCAGGACCCGCAGTTCTCCGGGCAGACCAAGGAGCGCCTGTCGTCGCGCGAGGCGGCTGCCTTCGTTTCCGGCGTGGTCAAGGACGCGTTCAGCCTGTGGCTCAACGCCCACCCCGAGCTGGGCATGCAACTGGCGGAGCTGGCCATCAGCAACGCCGGGCGCCGCCTGAAGGCCAGCAAGAAGGTCGAGCGCAAGCGCATAACCCAGGGCCCGGCACTTCCCGGCAAACTGGCCGATTGCGCCGGCCAGGACCCGATGCGCGCCGAACTGTTCCTGGTCGAGGGTGACTCGGCCGGTGGCTCGGCCAAGCAGGCTCGCGACAAGGAATTCCAGGCGATCCTGCCGCTGCGTGGCAAGATCCTCAACACTTGGGAAGTGGATGGTGGCGAAGTACTGGCCAGCCAGGAAGTGCACAACATCGCCGTGGCCATTGGCGTCGACCCGGGGGCCACCGACCTTGCGCAGCTGCGCTACGGCAAGATCTGCATCCTCGCCGACGCCGACTCCGACGGCCTGCACATCGCCACGCTGCTGTGCGCACTGTTTGTCCAGCACTTCCGCGCCCTGGTCGAGGCCGGGCATGTGTACGTGGCCATGCCGCCGCTGTACCGCATCGACCTGGGCAAGGAAATCTACTACGCCCTCGACGAGGCCGAGCGTGACGGTATCCTCGATCGTCTGGTTGCCGAGAAGAAGCGCGGCAAGCCACAGGTCACCCGCTTCAAGGGCCTGGGCGAGATGAACCCGCCACAGCTGCGCGAGACCACCATGGACCCGAATACCCGGCGCCTGGTGCAACTGACCCTGGACGACGTGCAGGCCACCTGCGAGCTGATGGACAAGCTGCTGGCCAAGAAGCGCGCGGGCGACCGCAAGAGCTGGCTGGAAACCAAGGGCAACCTGGCCGAGGTCATGGTTTGATTCGGCGGCTTCTGGCTGCCTGCCTGGCGCTGGTTGCCCTGCCGAGCCTGGCGGGCAACTGGCCAGAGTTGAAGCTGAGCGCCGAGCACCCGATCGAAGGCATGCGCGGTGGCAACCTGTCTGGCCTGGTGGAATGCCGGGGCGGGCTGTGGGGCGTATCCGACCGCGACGACGACCGCATCTACCGCTTCGACCAGCAAAACCCGACCTGGCGCGCGCAGCCGCTCACCTTCATCCCGCCAGCGGTGCCGGAAAGTGGCCTGCCGTGGGGCCTGAAGTCGCGCAACTGGGCGGCGTCGTATATTCGTGGTGGCGAGCTGGATTTCGAAGGCATCAGCTGTGACCAGGCGGGCAACCTGTACCTGGTCAGCGAAGCTCATGCCGCTGTGCTGCAACTGCCGCTGGAAGGCGAGGCGGACTGGTTGAAGATCGACCCGGCCATGGTTCGTCAGGCCCGGGCCAGCGGCATGCTGCTGAACTTCAACGCCTTGTTCGAAGGCCTGGCGATCAACCCGGCGGGTGACCGCCTGTGGCTGGCCGCCGAGCGCGAGCGCCGTGGCCTGGTGGCCATCGAGCGCCAGCAGTCGGTGTGGACCTGCGGCCGCAGCTGCGTGTTGCTGAGCGAGGCCGGGGTCGAAATGCAACCGGCACAGATGCCCAATGCCCAGGCACTGTCGCGCGACTTCTCCGACCTGGCCTGGTTCGAAGGCAAGCTGTTCACTCTCGAACGCAATGCCTACCGCGTCTGTCGTCGGGATACCGACAGCGGCATGGTCGAGCGCTGCTGGTCGTTCGCTGCCGATGCCTTGGTCGAGTCGCGTCGCTACCAGCAGCCGTTCGGTCTGGCCGAGGCCCTGGTGATCGATGCCAAGGGCGCCTGGATAGGCGTGGACAACAACAACGGCGCCCGCGCCGATGGCGAAGCACGCCCGATCGTCTGGCGCTTCGATGCGCCGGAAGGCGGATGGAGCGCCAAGCCATGAGCCAGGCACCGGGCAAGCGGGCTGGCAAGGTATTGATGATCGTCGCCTGGGCGGCGGCGCTGTTCCTTGCCACGCGTTTTTTCGGCCAATGGGAAGACAGCCAGCGCAACCCCAATGCCCAGGTGCAGTCGTCGCATGGCGAAGGCTTTATCGAGGTGCGCCTGCTGGGCAACGGCCAGGGCCACTTCGTGATGGATGGCGCAATCAACGGCCAGGTGGTGCATTTCATGCTCGACACAGGTGCTACCGACGTGGCCATCCCCGAGGCGCTGGGCCGCGAGCTGGGCCTGGAGCGTGGCAGCCCGGTGCAGCTCAGTACCGCCAACGGCCGTACCGAAGGCTACCGCACGCGCCTGACCAGCCTGCAGCTGGGGGATATCCGCCTGCAGGACGTGCGCGCCATCGTGGTGCCGGGCCTGGACGGGCAGACCGTATTGCTGGGCATGAGTGCCCTGAAACAACTTGAATTTACCCAGCGCGGCGGCACCATGCTGCTGCGCCAGAACCTGAAATGACGAGGCCCGCATGAGCGACTCACTGGAACTCAGCCTGGATGGCGTAGAACGCCGCTCGCTGGCTGACTTCACCGAACAGGCCTACCTCAACTACTCCATGTACGTGATCATGGACCGCGCCTTGCCGCACATCGGCGATGGCCTGAAGCCGGTGCAGCGACGCATCGTCTACGCCATGAGCGAGTTGGGGCTCGATGCCGATGCCAAGCACAAGAAGTCGGCGCGTACCGTCGGTGACGTACTCGGCAAGTTCCACCCCCACGGCGACTCGGCCTGCTACGAAGCCATGGTGCTGATGGCCCAGCCGTTCAGCTACCGCTATACCCTGGTCGACGGCCAGGGCAACTGGGGTGCGCCAGACGATCCGAAGTCGTTCGCCGCCATGCGTTATACCGAAGCGCGTCTTTCGCGCTACGCCGAAGTGCTGCTCAGCGAAGTCGGCCAGGGCACCGTGGACTGGGTGCCCAACTTCGACGGCACCCTGCAGGAGCCGGCCGTGCTGCCTGCGCGCCTGCCCAACATCCTGCTCAACGGCACCACTGGTATCGCCGTTGGCATGGCCACTGACGTACCGCCGCACAACCTGCGTGAAGTGGCCACGGCCTGTGTGCGCCTGCTCGACGAGCCCAAGGCCACCATCGAGCAGCTGTGCGAGCACATCCAGGGGCCGGACTACCCGACCGAGGCCGAGATCGTCACGCCGCGGGCAGAAATCCTCAAGATGTACGAAAGCGGTCGCGGCTCCATCCGTATGCGCGCCGTCTACCGCGTCGAGGATGGCGACATCGTCGTCACCGCGCTGCCGCACCAGGTCTCCGGGGCCAAGGTGCTGGAGCAGATCGCTGCGCAGATGCAGGCCAAGAAGCTACCTATGGTCGCCGACCTGCGTGACGAGTCGGACCACGAGAACCCGTGCCGCATCGTCATCATCCCGCGCTCCAACCGTGTGGATACCGATGAGCTGATGCAGCACCTGTTTGCCACGACCGACCTGGAGAGCAGCTACCGGGTCAACGTCAACATCATCGGCCTGGACGGCCGGCCACAGCTGAAGAACCTGCGAGCGCTGCTGCTGGAATGGCTGGAGTTCCGTACCGCTACCGTCCGTCGCCGCCTGCAGCACCGCCTGGACAAGGTGGAGAAGCGCCTGCACCTGTTGGAAGGCTTGCTGACCGCGTTCCTCAACCTGGATGAAGTTATCCACATCATCCGTACCGAAGACCAGCCCAAGCAGGCCCTGATCGCCCGTTTCGACCTGACCGAAATCCAGGCCGACTACATTCTCGAGACCCGCCTGCGGCAGCTGGCACGCCTGGAAGAGATGAAGATCCGCGGCGAGCAGGATGAATTGCTGAAGGAGCAGGCCAAGCTGCTCGCCCTGCTGGGCAGCGATGCCAAGCTGCGCAAGCTGGTACGCAGCGAGCTGATCAAGGATGCTGAAACCTATGGCGACGACCGCCGCTCGCCGATCGTCGAGCGTGCCGAGGCCAAGGCGCTGTCGGAAAACGAGCTGATGCCGACCGAGCCGGTTACCGTTGTGCTGTCGGAGAAGGGCTGGGTGCGCTGCGCCAAGGGCCACGACATTGATGCCACCGGCCTGTCGTACAAGGCCGGCGATGGCTTCAAGGCCGCAGCCGCCGGGCGCTCCAACCAATTTGCCGTGCTTATCGACTCCACTGGCCGCAGCTACTCGCTGGCCGCTCACAGCCTGCCGTCGGCGCGTGGTCAGGGCGAACCGCTGACCGGCCGCCTGACGCCCCCACCGGGGGCCACCTTCGAGTGCGTTCTGTTGCCGGACGACGATGCGCTGTACGTGGTGGCTTCGGACGCCGGCTATGGCTTCGTGGTCAAGGGTGAAGACCTGCAGGCCAAGAACAAGGCCGGCAAGGGCTTGCTCAGCCTGCCCAACGGTGCCAAGGTCATGACCCCGCGGCCGGTGGCCAACCGCGAGCAGGACTGGCTGGCGGCGGTTACCACCGAAGGCCGTCTGCTGGTATTCAAGGTCAGCGACCTCCCTCAGTTGGGCAAAGGCAAGGGCAACAAGATTATCGGGGTGCCGGGCGACCGGGTGGCGAGCCGTGAAGAATTTGTTACCGATCTGGCCGTGATTGCAGATGGCGCGACGCTTGTATTGCAAGCCGGCAAGCGTACCCTATCTCTGAAAGCGGACGACCTGGAGCATTACAAGGGCGAGCGCGGACGGCGCGGCAGCAAGCTGCCACGCGGGTTCCAGCGGGTCGATGGGTTGCAGGTGGAAGTGCCGGCGTAACCGGTTGAAATGTCTGGAACGGCAATTTCAGCGTCGTTCCGGGCAGAAATGCTGGAGTCGGACGGTTATTTCGCGGATGATATGGCCCTTGCGGTGCCGGCGTGGCCGTGTGCCCGTTTGAATTTATGTGTATCACTGCGGTTGGCCTTTTGGCGACCGCCTGGATGGGATGATGAAATTTCTGCGCCTTCCATTTGCGCTGTTGATGACTGGCCTGCTGGGCCTTGGCGGGTGCACCATGCACCAGCCGGTTGCCCTGTACCAGCTCGACAGTGGTGATCCTGGCCAGCCTTCGCAGAGTGCGGGCATGGCCGTGGTGCTCGGCCCGGTATCGGTTGCCGATTACCTGCAACGTGAGACGTTCCTGCAGCGTCAGGCCGATGGCAGCCTGAGTTCGGCGACCGACGGTCGTTGGGCCGGCAGCCTTTCGTCGGATATCGACCAGCTGCTGGTGCGCCAGCTCGCCTGGCGCCTGGACAGCCAGCGCGTGGTGCTGGCCCCGGCGGCTGCCGGGTTCAACCCGGATGTACAAGTGCTGCTGTCGATCACTCGCCTGGACTCGGGCAAGGACCAGCCGGCCGTCCTGGATGCCCAGTGGCGCCTGTTGGACCGCCGTGGCCATGTGCGTGACAACCGCATCGTTCACCTCGAACAGCCACACGCGGGCAGCGAGGCGTCGCAGGTGCAGGCCCAGGGCCAGTTGCTTCAGAAACTGGCCGAACAGCTGAGCACAGCGGTCAAGCCTCTGGCTAACCAGCCGGCGATTGCCGAAGAGTCGCCTAAAAAATCGGCTGCTCCGGTGCAGGTGAAGAAGACGCCTGAGAAATCCAAGATCCCGATGGCTGCGCCGATTCGAACCGATATGGAAGTCTACCGGTTCTGATCTAACTGCCAGATACGAAAAAGCCCGCATCATTGCGGGCTTTTTCGTATCTGCAGTTTTTGTACTGTATGTGCTGGTCTCTTCGCGGGTGAGCCCGCTCCCACAGGTTGGTGCAGGCCCTGTGGGAGCGGGTTTACCCGCGAAGAAGCCAGCCCGGTATCAGGCCCGGCGTTCGTGCATCCGCGCCAACTGCCGCTCCAGCATCGACGGGTAGGGCTCCATCAGGCGCTCCACGCAGCAGGCGCCCTCAGGGCTGGCAATCGGGCGAATGCGGGCGCGCTGGCGAATCAGCGTGTCATCGCTGATCTGCCGTTCTACCAGCAACAAGTTGCGACTGTGCTGCGACAGTGCCAGAGCGTCCTGGGCCTTTTCGGCCATCAGCAGGTCTACCAGCTCCAGCCCTTGCAGGTCGTTACCCAGGGCAAGGCCCAGCTGCAGCTGCAGGGTAATGCCGCTGTCCGCTACCTCGATCTGCAGGGCATGGCCCAAGGCGCGCAACAGCTCGCCGCAGCAGATGGCGTTGGTCAGGTAGTCCTCGCCGCAGTCGCGGCTGTGGAACAGCACCAGGGTGCTGCCGTCGTTGAGCGTGTGAGTTTCACCGTCGTAGAGTGAGGCGGCATGTTCCAGGCAATCGCGGTAGCGCTCGGTCAGTTCGGTCAGGCGCGTGCGCGGCAGGCGACGCAGCTGCTCCTGCGAGCCCAGTTGCACGGCAAGCACGGCGCTGTACTGCGGCTCGTCGGATTCGACCACGGCGGCCTTGGGCGCGCTTTCGTCGTCCAGCAGGCCGGCGAAGGCTTCATCGTCATCCTCGTCCGCCTGGGCGGCAAGCTTGGCGCGCGGTGCGACCTTGGCTGCCGGGGCAGCGTCGTGCAGGTCGTCGAACTGCTCGTCTTCTTCTTCTTCGGGCTCCGGCTCAGGTGGCGGCGGCGGGGCCAGGCGCGCGTGCAGCTGGCGGGCGATGTCGCCGATCTCGTCCTGGCGGTCGGTGGCCGGGGTATAGGGTTGCGGGTCGCGCAGCCACACCCGCAGCTGCAGCAACGGCAGGGTGATGAAGCGGCCCTGGCGCAGGCTCAGGGTCAGCGCCAACACCAGCAGGATGGCGGCAAGGATGCCCATGCTCTGCAGACTGATCAGCATCGGCTGCTGGAACTGGCTCATGTCCAGGCTGATGCGCAGTTGCCCGGCGGTCACGTCCTGGAAGGTGATCTTGGTCTGGTACAGGCCTTCGGCCTCGCCCAGCAGGCTGTTGCGCGGGCGCTGGCCGGCTTCCGCGAGGATGCGGTTGTCCACGCTGTAGATCGCCGCATGGGCCACCAGTGGGTTTTTCACCAGGTTGCCGAGCAGAACGTTGAGGCTGAGGATGTCGTTGGCCACCAGCAACTCGGTCGCCGAGGTGGCGGTCTGGGTGGTCAGGCTCTGGCCCAGGGCATCGGCCTGCTCGTGCATGGCCTGCTTGAACTGCAGGCCCATCACGCAGGCGTAGATCACCAACGCCAGCGCCACCAGGAAAATGTTGGTGCAGGCGATGCGTAGTGCCAGCGGCACGCGACGTTGACTCAGGGCGCGATAGATCATCAGGAAGAAGTTGTCTGCTTTGACGGGCGTGGGCCGGTTCACTGAGCTCGGCTCTTAATGGCATGAAAGTGTGGGGCAGTATAGCGAGCCGGGTTTTGTCGGCAAAGTATCGTTGGCGCCCGACGGTCACGGAAAATCGGTAGAATGCGCATTTTTCATCGAAGTCGGAGCCAGGTTGTGCGCGAAATCGTCCTGATCAACATCACCGGTGAGGACCGTCCCGGTCTCACTGCGGCTATCACCGGCGTCCTGCTGCAGGGCGGTGTGAGCATCCTCGACATTGGCCTGGCAGTCATGCACGGTACCTTGTCGTTCGGCATCCTGGTCGATATCCCGGACAACGAAGTGGCCACCTCCCTGCTGCAGAGCGTGCAGGCCAAGGCCCACGAGCTGAACCTGCAGGCCCGCTACACGCCGATTTCCGAGGCGGACTACCAGCACTGGGCCGATGGCCAGGGCGAGGCGCGCCACATCGTCACCTTGCTCAGCCGCAAGATTACTCCAGAGCAACTGCAGCGGGTGAGTGCGGTGATCAGCCGGTACGGCCTGACCATCGAGCGCATCGAGCGCCTGTCGGCCCGTGTGGCGCTGGATGCCGAGACCGACAAGGGCAAGGCGGCCATCGAGATCTCTGTGCGCGGCGTGCCGAGCGATGCCGAGGCTCTGCGTGCCGACTTCTTCGCCCTGGCCGAAGAGCTGAGCATCGACATTGCCTTCCAGAAGGACGACCTGTTCCGCCGCAACCGTCGCCTGGCGGTCTTCGACATGGACTCGACGCTGATCGAAGCCGAGGTCATCGACGAACTGGCAAAGGCCGCTGGCGTGGGTGAGCAGGTTGCCGCCATCACCGAGCGCGCCATGCGCGGCGAGCTGGACTTCCGCGCCAGCTTCAAGGAGCGCATGGCGCTGCTCAAGGGCCTGGATGTGGGCGTGTTGGATGAGATCGGGGCGTCGCTGCGTCTGACTGAAGGTGCCGAGAACCTGTTTGCCGAGCTCAAGCGCCTGGGTTACAAGACCGCGATCCTGTCCGGTGGCTTCACTTACTTTGCCCGCCAGGTGCAGGCGCGCCTGGGCATCGACTATGTGTTCGCCAACGAGCTGGAAGTGGTCGATGGCAAGGTGACCGGCGTGGCTGTGGAGCCGATCGTCGATGCCCAGCGCAAGGCCGAGCTGCTGCAGAAGCTGGCCAGCGAAGAAGGCTTGCAGCTGGAGCAGACCATTGCCGTTGGTGACGGTGCCAACGACCTGCCGATGTTGTCGCTGGCCGGCCTGGGCGTGGCGTTCCGCGCCAAGCCGCTGGTGCGCCAGTCGGCCAAGCAGGCGATTTCTACCCTGGGGCTGGATGGGGTGTTGTATCTGCTGGGCCTGCGTGACCGCGACGCGCGCGGCTGATCTGCAAATTTGGGGCTGCTTCGCAGCCCTTTCGCGACACAAGGCCGCTCCTACAGGGAATCGCATATCTCCTGTGGGAGCGGCCTTGTGTCGCGAAAGGGCCGCAAAGCGGACCCAGGTTCCATCAGGCAATCAAGCCTGCACAGGCGCCGCCAACTGCTGGCCCATGCGCACCGCGGAACCAGCCCCCAGGTTCTCCGCCCACTTCACCTGCTCCGGCCCGAACAGCACGATAGCAGTCGACCCCAGCTTGAAGCGGCCTAGTTCGGCACCTTTCTCCAAGTGGATCGGCGCGCGGCTGGCTTCGTCGTAGCGGAAGGTCTTCAGTTCACGCTTGGGTGGCGTCACCAGCCCGGCCCACACGGTTTCGATCGAAGCGACGATCATCGCGCCCACCAGCACCACGGCCATCGGCCCGCGCTCGGTATCGAACAGACAGACCACGCGCTCGTTGCGGGCGAACAGCTCGGGGACGTTCTCTGCGGTGGTCTGGTTGACCGAGAACAGGCGGCCCGGCACGTAGACCATTTCACGCAGGGTACCGGCCAGCGGCATGTGCACGCGGTGGTAGTCCTTGGGCGACAGGTAGATGGTGGCGAACTCGCCGCCCATGAACGGCGCGGCCATGGCCGGGTCACCGCCCAGCAGCTCCTGCGCGCTGAAACCGTGGCCCTTGGCCTGGAAGATGCGGCCGTGCTCGATCGGGCCAAGCTGGCTGACGGCACCGTCGGCCGGGCAAAGGATGGCGCCCGGAGTCTCGTCCAGCGGGCGGGCACCCGGCTTCAGGGCGCGGGTGAAGAATGCATTGAAGTGCTCGTAGGCGCTCAGGTCCTCGACCAGCGCTTCGCTCATGTTGACCTGGTAACGCTTGGCGAACCAGGCGGTGAAGGCATTCTTGAACCAGCGCACGCGGCACTCGGCTATGCAGCCGGCCAGCCGCGACAGCAAGTGGTGCGGCAGCAGGTACTGGCTGATGATGAACAAACGGGATTTCATGCAGGTTCCTTAGACTTCTACAGGCGTGTCCGGGTGGTTGCCCCATTCGCTCCACGAGCCGGCGTAGGCCTTGACCCGTGGATAGCCGAGGGCCTTGGCCACCAGGTAGGTGAAACCGGAGCGACGGTGGGATTGGCAGTGGGTAATGACTTCCTTGTCAGGAGTGATGCCCAGTTTCTGCAGAACTTCGGCGATGTCCGTGCGTATGCGCAGGTGGTCATTGAGGTCCATGCCGGACGTCCACTCGAAGTTGATCGCGCCGGGAATGTGGCCGCCCCTGGCTGCCAGTACTTTCTCGCCGCGGAATTCCTGCGGGCCACGAGCATCCCAGATGACCAGATCTTCCGCGCCCAGGCGGCTTTGCAGGTACTCTCGGGTGGCTGTGGGTGCCGTGTCGATGCGCAGCTGCACGGGGGAATTAGCTCTGGCGGGCGCTTCGGTGGAGAGCTTGTCGGCCGGCCAAGCCTGGATGCCGCCGTTCAGGTAGTGATAGCGCTTGTGCCCGATCACATCGAGCAGCCAGATGAAGCGCCCGGCCCAGCCGCCACCTTCATCGTCGTACACCACATACACCGCATCCTCGCGGTGGCCGAGTTCACTGAACAGCTTCTCCAGATCGGCCTGGGCCGGCAGCAAGCCGGGCGCAGGCGGCTGGCCGAGCTGAGTACGCTTGCCTTCGACAAAGCGTGCGCCGGGGATATGCCCGCTGACATAGCGGTTGGCGCTGCTCAGGTCGACCAGGATCAGCTGTGGCGAATCCAGGCGCGGCAGCAGGTCCGCGGCTTCGATCACCAGGGGCAGGCCGGAAAAGTCAGTCATCCACGGTCTCCAGTGTGGAAAGAGGGGCGATTGTAGCGCAAGGCTCAGGCCTTGCGGTTGGCAAACACCGATAGCGCCCGTTCGGTGCACTGTGCGGTCTTGCCGAAGGCTTGCACGCTGATATCGGCCAGCGGCCGGCAGCCTTGGTCTGCCACCATCAGCATCAGCACCTGGTCCGTCACCGCCAGCGAGCGTAGCAGCACGTGCTCGCTGCGGAACAGGGCACGCAGCGGGGCCGGCAGCAGGGCCGAGAACTGGCTGTGGTTTTCCGGGGTGATACGCAATTGCCCGGCCTTGGCCAGCAGCTTTTGCAGCAGTTTGTTCTGCGCCACCGGCAGTACCAGCGCTGCGGCTTCCTTGGGCAGGCCGGCCATCTGCTGCACGCGCAGCTGGTCGTTGGCCTTGTCCAGGCTCAGCAGCAGTATCCGCTGCATGCCAGAGGCCAGAAGGGCCTCGATAACCTGCGTGGCCAGGTGCACGCTGTTGGTGAACGGGCTGGGCTGGGCCAGAAGGTCTTGGCACAGCTTGCGCCAGCGCGCCAGTTCGTCGCTTGTGGGAGGTGGCGGAGCCAGCATGTCTGGGTGCGGACGGCGCTGGTGCCAGGGCCAGATCAGCGCTTCGGCCGGGTGGAACAAGGCATGCTGGGCATGGCGGCGGGCGCTGGCCGCAGCCTGCTGGTGCACCTGCTGCTGCACGTCGTCCAGCGAGGTCTGCAGGTACAGTGCGGTCAGCAGCTGCCAGCGCAACAGGTGCGGGTTGTCCCAGCCCACTTGTGCCGCCAGGGCCAGGTTGTTTGCCAGCAGCACGGTGTTGGCCGGCTGGTTGAACCAGCGGCGCAGGCCAGGCTCGGCGTCCAGGCGGTGTTGCTGGCTGAGCAGGTCCGGGTCGCGGGCGATACTGAGCACCTGGGCCAGTTGTTCGCGCTCTTCCAGCAGCAGGCGGTAACCCTGGGTCACCCATTGTGGCAGGCGCCAGTACTCCGCCATGGTCTGGCACAGCTCCATGATGCGCACGCCAAACAGTTCTTCCTCGACATGGGCGGCGTCTTCGCCCTTGTGGATAACCCGCAGCTCCCAGGTATCGAGCAGCTTGGGGTAGGCCAGCGCCAGCGGCCAGAGTGGCGACAGGAACAACAGGCTGCCCCAGTGGATTTCCTGCCACAGCCGTGCCAGGCGGCTGGCGAACAGGCCGTTGGCCTGCTGCGAGGCGTGCTGGCTGATCAGCTGGAACTGGCACAGTACCGGCGGGATCTCTTCGACGGGCACTGCTGGCAGGCGCTTGAGCAGCTGTTCGCTGCGCTCCAGGCCCAGGCGGTTGAGGGCGACTTCCAGGCTTTCGGCGGGCTCGGCCAGGCTGGCATTGGTGGGGTGATTGGCTTCGCGCATCACCGACAGCACCAGTGCCGGGCTATCCTGCATCAGTTCGGCGATATCGCGCAGCGAGCGGCGGCTATCGTGGATGGCGGCCATGACCCGGTCGTAGCTGTGCTTCGGCACGGGGATGCGAACACTCTCGAGCAGCTTTACCCAGGCCTCTAGCGTAAGTGGAGCCTGAGCGGGCACCTTGGTTTCAATTGGCATTTTGACATCAGTCCGAACTGGCTTTTCGCATTGAGTGGCTATAGTCTGGCGCAGTTCTGCCGATAAGTAGAAGAAGAGTTTTAAAGCTCCCGTCTCTTCCCCTGACCACGACAGCAAGTGCTTTGAACCTATGGCTAAAATTATCGGCATCATCGTCGTATTCGCGAGCGTGCTCGGCGGATACGTGCTTTCCCACGGCAAGATCGCGGCACTGATCCAGCCGTTCGAAGTACTGATCATCGGCGGTGCGGCCTTTGGTGCATTCCTGCAGGCCAACCCTGGCCACATGACCATGCACGTCATCAAGAAGTCGATGAAGATGTTCGGCTCGCGCTTCACTCACGCCTTCTACCTGGAAGTGCTGGGCCTGGTGTACGAAATTCTCAACAAGAGCCGGCGCGAAGGCATGATGGCCATCGAGGCCGATATCGAGGATGCCGCCGCCAGCCCGATCTTCGCCAAGTACCCGACGGTGCTGGCCGATGAGCGCATGACCGCGTTCGTCTGCGACTATCTGCGCATCATGTCCACCGGCAACATGGCCCCGCACGAACTCGAGGGCCTGTTCGACATGGAACTGCTGAGCATGAAGGAAGAACTGGAGCACCCGTCCCATGCGGTGACCGGCATCGCCGACGGCATGCCCGGCTTCGGTATCGTTGCGGCGGTACTGGGTATCGTGGTGACCATGGCCTCGCTCGGCGATGGCGACCAGGCCTCCATCGGCCTCCATGTGGGTGCGGCGCTGGTGGGTACCTTCTTCGGTATTCTGGCGGCCTACGGCTTCTTCGGCCCGTTGGCCAAGTGCCTGGAGCACGATGCCAAGGAAGAGCTGAACCTCTACGAATCGATCAAGGCTTCGCTGGTGGCCTCGGCCTCGGGCATGCCGCCTTCGCTGGCGGTCGAGTTCGGGCGCAAGGTGCTGTACCCCAAGCACCGCCCAAGCTTCGCCGAACTGGAACAAGCGGTTCGCGGTCGCTGAGTCATGGAGAACAATCAGCCCATCATCGTCAAGCGCGTCAAGCGCTTTGGCGGCGGCCACCACGGCGGCGCCTGGAAAATCGCCTTCGCCGACTTCGCCACGGCGATGATGGCGTTCTTCCTGGTGCTGTGGCTGTTGTCCACGGCCACCCCGGAACAGAAGATCGCCATTGCCGGCTACTTCAAGGACCCGATCGGCTTCTCGGAAAGCGGAACGCCCTACGTCATCGACCTGGGCGGCTCGCCTCAGCTGGCGCCGGAAAAGACCATCAACCCCGAAGCCAAGTCGGAGCCGACGCCTGATACCAGCATTCAGCTGGACAAGGACCAGGTGGAGACCATGGCCGAGCAGGTCGAGCGTGAGCGCCTGGAGTTGCTGCTGCAGGAACTGCAGAACAAGGTGGAAGAGAACCCGCAACTGCAGAAGTTCAAGGACCAGATCCTGTTCGAGATCACCCAGGACGGCCTGCGCATCCAGATCATGGACGCCGAGAACCGGCCGATGTTCGACATTGGCAGCGCGCGCCTGCAGCCGTACTTCGAGGACATCCTGCTGGCGATGGCCGACACCATCAAGGCGGTGCCGAACAAGATCAGCATCAGTGGCCACACCGACGCCAAGCCCTATGCCGGCAGTGGCGAGTTCGGCAACTGGGAATTGTCGGCCAACCGCGCCAACGCCGCGCGCCGTGCACTGGTGGCCGGCGGCTACCCGGATGGCCAGGTGGCGCGGGTGGTGGGTTATGCCTCGTCGTCGCTGTTCGACCGCAAGGACCCGTTCAACCCGGTCAACCGCCGCATCGACATCATCGTGCTGACCAAAAAAGCCCAGCGCAATATCGAAGGCGAGCAGGGCGCGCCGGAAGCACCGGCTGCCGAGCCCGCGCCGCCGGCCGCTGCGGCACCGGCGGCGCCAGGGGAGGCCGGGCAGGCCCCCATGCAGCCGCGTGAATTGCGCCAGAAGCTGAACATCTTCGAAGAGGGGACGCTGAAGATGGATGAGGCCAAGGACCAGTAAACCTTGCAGGATCGCGCTGTAGCTGAAGCCAGCGCGTACCCTGTGGGAGCGGGCTTGCCCGCTAACACGGGCGAAGCCCGTGCCAACCACCGAGGTGCCTGCTTCGCGGGCACGCCCGCTCCCACAGGATTGGCGTAGCCCTCGAGTCTTGTGCAGAACCTGGGGTGCAAGCGGTCAGTAAGCGTCTTCCGGCAAACTGGCAATGATCGAGCGGTAGCTGTTCATCCGTTGCTGCTTTATACGCCCCTCGTCCAGCGCCTTGAGCAGCGCGCAGCCCGGTTCGCGATCATGCTTGCAGTCGCGGAAGCGGCAGGTGCCGAACAGGTCGCGGAACTCGATGAAACCATCCTCCACATCACTGCGGCTGACGTGACCCAAGCCGAACTCGCGGATGCCCGGTGAGTCGATCAGGTCGCCACCATTGGGGAAGTGGTACAGCCGCGCGGTGGTGGTGGTGTGGGTACCCTGGCCAGACCATTCCGACAGGTCGCCGACACGGGTGCCGGCCTCCGGCAGCAGGCTGTTGACCAGCGACGACTTGCCCACCCCCGACTGGCCGACGAACACGCTGATGTGGCCGTCGAGCATCTGCTGCAGGCGTTGCATGCCGTCACCGTGATGTGCCGAGACCTCGAGCAGCGGGTAGCCGAGCTCGCGGTAAACCTCCAGCAGCGCATGCAGGCCCGGGCCGTTCTCTTCGTTGATCAGGTCGGCCTTGTTCAGCAGCAGCAGCGGGCGAATGCCAGCGTGCTCCGCGGCCACCAGGTAACGGTCGATCAGGTTGGGGTGCGGTTCGGGCGCGGGGGCAAAGACGATCACGATCAGGTCGACGTTGGCCGCCACCGGCTTCAGCTGGCCGTGGTTGTTAGGCCGGCACAGCTCGGTGCTGCGCGGCATCTGCGCGACGATCACACCAATGCCCTGGTTGCCCGCCCGCCATACCACGCGGTCGCCGGTAACCAGCGCCGGCAGGTTGGCGCGCAAGTGGCAACGGAACACCTGGCCCGCGGCTTCGCCGTCCTGGGCTTCCACTTCTACCTGCACACCGAAGTGCGCAATCACCAGGCCCAGTTGCTCTGGCCCAAGGTCGCCACCCTCCAGTTCCTGCAGCACGTGCTGTTCGCGTTTGGCCGCACGCGCGGCGCGCTCGTTCTGGATTTTTTCGATGCGCCAGTTCTGGCGGCGATTGAGCTGGCGTTTGGCCATGAAGGTTCCGTGCGTGGGGGCAGGTTGAAAACGGCAGGCAGTTTAGCACGCCAGGCGCCGGACCATTTGGCTTACCTTCGCACCGTGAATGGGCGTGCCTTGGCCACTACGCTACTATGACGGCCTATACGAGGAGCCCCCGCATGCAAAACCCACAGAACCTGATCTGGATCGACCTGGAAATGACCGGCCTGGATCCGGACAGCGACGTCATCATCGAGATGGCCACCATCGTCACTGATAGCGAACTGAACACCCTGGCCGAAGGGCCGGTGATTGCCATCCACCACAGTGACGAAGTGCTGGCGCGCATGGACGAGTGGAACACCCGCACCCATGGCGCTTCGGGCCTGACCCAGCGCGTTCGCGAGAGCAAGGTCGGCATGGCCGAGGCCGAGGCGCAGACCATTGCCTTCCTCGAGCAGTGGGTACCGAAAGGCAAGTCCCCGATCTGTGGCAACAGCATCTGCCAGGACCGCCGTTTCCTGTACCGACACATGCGCAACCTGGAAAACTACTTCCATTACCGCAATCTCGATGTTTCGACCCTGAAGGAACTGGCTGCACGCTGGGCACCTGATGTGCGCGACAGCTTCAAGAAGGGCAACACCCACCTGGCGCTGGACGACATCCGCGAATCGATCGCCGAACTGCGCCACTATCGCGAGCACTTCATCAAGGTGTGAGCCGAAAAGGCGCAGATATTGTATCTGCGCCCTCTTTTGGTGCCATGGGCAACTGGTTAGACTGCGCGCCTTTCTCGCACGCCCGCACGGACCCCGCACCATGTTGTTGATGCTCTACCTCATCGCCATCACCGCCGAAGCCATGACCGGCGCATTGTCTGCAGGCCGCCGCGGCATGGACTGGTTCGGCGTGGTGCTGATTGCCTGCGTCACCGCCCTGGGTGGCGGCTCGGTGCGTGACGTGCTTCTCGGGCATTACCCGCTGACCTGGGTGAAGCATCCTGAATATCTGGTGCTGACCAGCTGTGCGGCGCTGCTGACCATTTTCATCGCGCCGATGATGCGCCGCCTGCGCTCGCTGTTCCTGGTGCTCGATGCCCTAGGGCTGGTGGCCTTTACCCTGATCGGCTGCATGACCGCGCTGGAGATGGGGCAGGGCATGCTGGTGGCGTCGATCAGCGGGGTGATCACCGGGGTATTCGGCGGGATCCTGCGGGATATCTTCTGCAACGACATTCCCTTGGTGTTCCGCCGCGAGCTGTACGCCAGCGTGTCGTTTGCCGCGGCTTGGTTCTACCTGGGCTGCGTGTATTTCAAGGTGCCGGCGGAGCAGGCGATGCTGCTGACCTTGTTTGGCGGGTTCCTGGTGCGGCTGCTGGCGATTCGGTTCCATTGGGAAATGCCCAAGTTCCACTACAACGACCAGCAGTAACGCAGTTCCGGCACAACATGGCCTCTGTGGGAGCGGCGCAAGCTCTGGGGCTGGGTCGCTATCGAACGCCGTGCTGCGCCAGCGCCCACTCCACATGCTCCCTTACCAGCTCCGAGGCATCCTCGCGCCGCGCCTTCAGCGCTTCGATCACCGGGATTGTCGATGGCGCATTGCCAAGCCCCACCGCCAGGTTGCGCAACCAGCGCTCATACCCGGCCCGGCGCAATGGCCCGCCTTCGGTCTTGCGCAGGAAGGTCCTTTCATCCCACAGGAACATCTCCGCCAGCTCGGCATTCTCCAGCCCGTGCCGTGGCTGGAAGTCCTGCTCCTGGCTGTGCCTGGCAAAGCGGTTCCACGGGCAGACGATCTGGCAGTCATCGCAACCGAACACCCGGTTGCCCATCTTCGAACGCAACTCGACGGGGATCGGCCCCCGCAATTCGATGGTCAGGTAGGAGATGCAGCGCCGTGCATCCAGCACATACGGCCCGACGAAGGCCTGGGTCGGGCAGATGTCCAGGCAGGCCTGGCAGCGCCCGCAGTGTTCGCTCGTGGTGGCTTCGTCCACCGGCAGCGGCAGGTCGACGAAAAGCTCGGCGAGGAAGAAGTAGCTGCCCGCCTTGCGGTTGAGCAGCAGGGTGTTCTTGCCGATCCAGCCCAGCCCGGCCTGCTCGGCCAGGGCCTTTTCCAGCACCGGAGCGCTGTCGACGAAGGCGCGGTAGCCGAACGGGCCGATGGCTTCCTGAATGCGATCGGCCAGGAACTGCACGCGCTTGCGCACCAGCTTGTGGTAATCCCGGCCCAGGGCGTAGCGCGATACGTAGGCTTTTTCGGGCTGTGCCAGGCGCTGCGCCATCTGTGTGTCGCCCGGCAGGTAGTCCATGCGCAGCGATACCACGCGTACCGTGCCAGGGATCAGTTGCTCTGGGTGTGCACGCTTGCTGCCGTGGGCACCCAGGTAATCCATCTCGCCCTGGTAGCCGGCGTCGAGCCAGCGCTGCAAGTGGTGTTCGTGTTCGCCAAGGTCTACCCCGGCGATGCCAACATGGGCAAAACCGAGTTCTTGGCCCCAAATCTTGATGGATTGGGCCAGTTGGGCGAGGTCAGGCGTACAGGCGGACATGGATGGGCAAGGCAATACGGGCTCAGGTGCGTATAATTCTGCCAGACATTGGAGCCTTTGACCCCATGCCGCAGACCAAACACCCCAGCCATACCCCTCAATTGCTCAGCAGCGTGACTGTCGCGCACCTGCCGGCACGGCATGCGCATGCCCATAAAGGCGACTTCGGCCATGTACTGGTGGTCGGTGGCGACCTTGGTACCGGAGGCGCTGTGCTGCTCAGTGCCGAAGCCGCCCTGCGCTGTGGCGCGGGGCTGGTCAGCGTGGCGACCCGGCCTGAACACGTGACTGCCAGCCTGGCGCGCCTGCCCGAGGTCATGTGCCTGGGCGCCACTTCGGCCAACCAGCTGATGGGCGTGCTGGAGCGCGCTTCGGTGCTGGTGGTCGGCCCTGGCCTGGGCCAGGCAGCCTGGGGCCGCAGCCTGTTGTCGGCGGTGGCCAATGCCGAGCGCCCACAGGTGTGGGACGCCGATGCCCTGAACTTGCTGGCGCGCACCCCGCTGGCCCTGCCCAGTGGCAGCATCCTTACCCCGCACCCCGGGGAGGCGGCGCGGCTGCTGGGCATTTCCACCGAGGCTGTGCAGGCGGACCGCCCGGGTGCCGCACGCAAGCTGGCGCGCCGTTACAACAGCGTCTGCGTGCTCAAGGGGGCCGGCACTCTGGTAGCCGACCCGGCCGGGCAACTGCTGTTGTGCGAACGTGGCCACCCGGCCATGGCCGGTGCCGGCCTGGGCGATGTGCTGACCGGCGTGCTGGCGGCGCTGTTGGCCCAAGGCCTGGATGCCTGGCACGCCGCGGGGCTGGGGGTATGGCTGCACGCCTGTGCCGGCGAGCGTCTGGGCGTAAAAGGTAGAGGCCTGGCTGCCAGCGATCTGGCACCGGTCATTCGTGAGTTGTTGGAGGAGCATTCAGCGTGTCTGGCTTAAACCTGTTTCTGGCCGATGAAGCGGCCACGGTCAAATTCGGCGCACAACTGGCCGAGGTGACCGGCGGTCACGGCGTGATTTTTCTGGAAGGTGACCTGGGCGCGGGCAAAACCACGCTGTCGCGTGGCCTGATTCGTGGCCTGGGCCATACTGGTGCAGTGAAAAGTCCGACCTTCACCGTAGTCGAGCCTTACGAGATCGGTGAGGTGCGGGCGTTCCATTTCGACCTGTATCGCCTGGTCGATCCGGAAGAGCTGGAGTTCATGGGCATTCGTGACTATTTCGAGGGCGACCCGCTGTGCCTGTTCGAGTGGCCACAAAAGGGTGCGGGCGTTTTGCCAAAGCCCGACCTGACCATTACCATAAGCCCCCAAGCGGGCGGACGCTCGCTGAACCTTTCGCCGCAGGGGGCTCGCGGCGAGGCCTGGTGCGTGGCACTGGCCGAACACTATAAACAGTAAGTGGGGTAGGTATGCGCATACGCGCACTGGTCGCCATCGTTGGGCTGCTGCTGACAACGGTGACCGTTGACGCTCTGGCCGTCACTCAAGTCAAGAGCATGCGCCTGTGGCGCGCGCCGGACAACACGCGGCTGGTCTTCGACCTGTCTGGCCCCGTGCAGCACAGCGTCTTCACCCTGAGCGCACCTGATCGCCTGGTTATCGACATCAATGGCGCGACCTTGGCCGCGCCACTGAACGTGGCTACCTCCAATACGCCGATCAGCAGCGTGCGTTCGGCTCAGCGCACCCCGACAGACCTGCGCGTGGTGGTCGACCTGAAAAAGTCGGTCACCCCAAAAAGCTTCACCCTGGCGCCCAATGCCCAGTACGGCAACCGCCTGGTGGTCGACCTGTACGATCAGGAGGCTGACGCCATCGCGGCCAGCGCGCCGACTCCGGCCCCGACTCCGGCACCAACGCCTGCAACCACGCCAGCAGTACCGGTGACCCCGGCCCAGCCTGCCATCAAGCTGCCGCCGGTTCCCAACGGCAAGCGTGACATCGTGGTTGCCATCGACGCCGGTCACGGCGGCGAAGACCCGGGCGCATCCGGCTCGCGTGGCCAGCATGAAAAAGACATCGTGCTGCAGATCGCCAAGGAACTGCAGCGCCAGATCAACAGCGAAAAAGGCTTCCGGGCCGAGCTGACCCGTACCGGCGACTACTTCATCCCACTGCGCAAGCGCACGGAAATCGCCCGCAAGAAGGGCGCCGACCTGTTCATCTCGATCCATGCCGACGCCGCGCCATCCCGCGCCGCCTTTGGCGCCTCGGTGTTCGCCCTGTCCGACCGCGGCGCTACCTCCGAGACCGCGCGCTGGCTGGCCGACACGGAAAACCGTTCCGACCTGATCGGTGGTGCCGGTAACGTCAGCCTCGACGACAAGGACCGCATGCTGGCCGGCGTGCTGCTCGACCTGTCGATGACCGCCACGCTCAGCTCCAGCCTCAATGTCGGGCAGAAGGTGCTGGGCAACATGGGCCGCATTACCTCCCTGCACAAGCAGCGGGTGGAACAGGCCGGCTTCATGGTGCTGAAGTCGCCGGATATTCCGTCGATCCTCGTTGAAACCGGGTTCATCTCGAACAACAACGAAGCTGCCAAGCTGGCCACCGCCAGCCATCAGCAGGCCCTGGCCCGTTCGATCCATACCGGTGTGCGCCAGTACTTCCAGCAGAACCCGCCGCCAGGCACCTACATCGCCTGGCTGCGCGATACCGGCAAGATCGCCGCTGGCCCGCGTGAGCATACGGTGCGCCCTGGCGAGACCCTGGCGATGCTTGCCGTTCGCTACCAGGTCAGCGTCACCAGCCTGCGCAGCACCAACAGCCTCAAGACCGATGAGCTGAAGGTCGGCCAGCGCCTCGATATCCCTGCTACCACGTTGGCCTCCCAATGAGTGGCGGTTCGCGCATCCAGCTGCTCAGCCCGCGGCTGGCCAACCAGATTGCCGCCGGCGAGGTTGTCGAGCGGCCGGCCTCTGTCGCCAAAGAGTTGCTGGAGAACAGCCTGGACTCCGGCGCCCGGCGTATCGACGTGGAAGTTGAGCAGGGCGGCGTCAAGCTGCTGCGAGTGCGAGACGATGGCAGCGGCATCTCCGCCGACGACCTGCCGCTGGCCCTGGCCCGTCACGCCACCAGCAAGATCCGTGAGTTGGAGGATCTGGAAGGGGTCTTGAGCCTGGGCTTTCGTGGTGAGGCCCTGGCCTCGATCAGCTCGGTGGCGCGCCTGACCCTGACCTCGCGTACCGCCAGCGCTACCGAGGCCTGGCAGGTAGAAACCGAAGGCCGGGACATGACCCCGCGGGTGCAGCCGGCGGCGCACCCGGTGGGTACTTCGGTGGAAGTGCGCGACCTGTTCTTCAATACCCCGGCCCGGCGCAAGTTCCTCAAAGCCGAGAAAACCGAATTCGATCACCTGCAGGAAGTGATACGGCGCCTGGCGCTGGCGCGCTTCGATGTCGGCTTCCACCTGCGCCACAACGGCAAGAGCATCCTCAGCCTGCACGAGGCCCACGATGAAACCGCCCGTGCGCGGCGGGTAGGCGCCATCTGCGGTCCGGGCTTCATGGAGCAGGCGCTGCCGATCGACGTGGAACGCAACGGCCTGCGCCTTTGGGGTTGGGTCGGCCTGCCGACGTTCTCGCGCAGCCAGGCGGACCTGCAGTATTTCTTCGTCAACGGCCGTGCGGTGCGCGACAAGCTGGTCGCCCACGCCGTGCGCCAGGCCTACCGCGACGTGCTGTTCAATGGTCGGCACCCGACTTTTGTGCTGTTCCTGGAGCTGGAGCCCAACGGCGTCGACGTCAACGTGCACCCGACCAAGCACGAAGTGCGTTTCCGCGAGGGGCGCTCGGTGCACGACTTCTTGTATGGCACCCTGCATCGCGCCCTGGCCGATGTGCGCCCGGAAGACCAGTTGGCGGCGCCAGTTGCCGTACCCGAAGTGGTCCGCCCCACGGGCCCGCAGGCCGGTGAGTTCGGCCCCCAGGGCGAAATGCGCCTGGCCTCGCCGGTGCTCGAGCAGCCACGTGGCCCGCAGCAGTCATTCTCCAGCGGTGGTAGTGGTGCGGGTTACCAGTACCAGTACACGCCGCGCCCCTCGCAGCCGCTGCCGGCCGCCGAGGCACAGGCGGTGTATCGCGAGTTCTACAAACCGCTGGATGAAGGCGCGGTGCCGACGACGCTGCCTGAAAGCCAGGGCGATATTCCACCGCTGGGCTACGCGTTGGCGCAGCTCAAGGGTATCTACATCCTGGCCGAAAATGCCATTGGCCTGGTGCTGGTAGACATGCACGCCGCTCACGAGCGCATCATGTACGAGCGCCTCAAGGTGGCCATGGCCAGCGAAGGCCTCAGCGGCCAGCCGCTGCTGGTGCCCGAGACCCTGGCCCTGAGCCAGCGTGAAGCAGACTGCGCCGAAGAGCACGCGCAGTGGTTCCAACGGCTGGGTTTCGAACTGCAGCGTCTGGGCCCCGAGGCCTTGGCTATCCGCCAGATCCCGGCTTTGCTCAAGCAGGCTGAGGCCAACCGCCTGGTGCAGGATGTACTCGCCGACCTGATGGAATACGGCACCAGCGACCGTATCCAGGCGCACCTCAACGAGCTGCTCGGTACCATGGCCTGTCACGGTGCCGTGCGCGCCAACCGGCGCCTGGCGATCCCCGAGATGAACGCCCTGCTGCGTGACATGGAAAACACCGAGCGCAGCGGCCAGTGCAACCATGGTCGCCCCACCTGGACCCAGATGGGCCTGGACGACCTGGACAAACTCTTCCTGCGCGGTCGATGAAATGAGCGGCAAGCCCCCTGCAATATTCCTGATGGGCCCGACGGCGGCCGGCAAGACCGACCTGGCCATCGAGCTGACCAAAGTACTGCCGTGCGAGCTGATCAGCGTCGATTCGGCGCTGGTCTATCGCGGCATGGACATCGGTTCGGCCAAGCCGTCGAAAGAAATCCTCGCCGCTCACCCGCACCGGCTGATCGACATTCGCGACCCGGCCGAGAGCTATTCGGCTGCGCAGTTCCGTGCCGATGCCCTGGAGGCCATGGCCGAGATCACCGCGCGCGGCAAGATCCCGCTGCTGGTGGGCGGCACCATGCTCTATTACAAGGCGTTGATCGATGGCCTGGCCGACATGCCGGCGGCCGATGCCGCTGTGCGTTCCGAGCTGGAAGCCCAGGCCGAAGCGCTGGGCCTGGCCGAGTTGCACCGCCAGTTGGCCGAGGTTGATCCTGAGTCGGCGGCGCGCATCCACCCCAATGACCCGCAGCGATTGATCAGGGCGTTGGAGGTGTACCGGGTGAGTGGCGAGAGCATGACGGCACATCGACAGCGTCAATTCGCGGAAAGTCGCGGCGCAGACGCAGGCGCTGGCGGACATTTGCCCTATACTGTCGCGAGTTTGGCGATTGCTCCTACAGATCGTCACATTTTGCATCAGCGAATTGCGTTACGATTTTCACAGATGCTGGAACAGGGCTTCGTCGACGAGGTCCGATCGCTGCGAGCCAGAAGTGACTTGCACGCCGGGCTGCCGTCTATACGGGCAGTGGGGTATCGGCAGGTCTGGGATTACCTGGACGGCAAGCTGACTGAGAATGAGATGCGTGAACGCGGTATCATTGCCACCAGGCAGCTGGCCAAGCGGCAGTTCACCTGGTTGCGTGGCTGGCCTGAAGTACACTGGCTTGACAGCCTGGCCTGCGACAATCTGTCCCGCACCTTGAAATACCTTGGGGCCATCTCCATATTGAGCTGAGTCCCTGCTGATTGCCGTCTATTCTTGCGAAGGGGCGGCCTAATTTATCGATTTTCTTGATTTTCTATTATTTATCCTTACAGGAGTGCGGCATATGTCAAAAGGGCATTCGCTACAAGACCCTTACTTGAACACCTTGAGAAAAGAAAAGGTCCCGGTATCCATCTATCTGGTCAACGGCATCAAACTGCAGGGTTCGATCGAGTCCTTCGACCAGTTCGTGGTACTGCTGAAGAACACCGTCAGCCAGATGGTCTACAAGCACGCCATTTCGACCGTGGTTCCTGCCCGTCCGGTTCGTCTGCCAAGCCCGTCCGATTCCGAACACGGCGACAGCGAGCCAGGCAACGCCTGATAGGAGCCTGCATTGTTCTTTGAGCGCCACGGTGGTGGTGAGCGGGCGTTGCTCGTTCACTTGGAAGGTCAGAACCCTGAGGCGCGCGAAGACCCGCAGGAGTTTCAGGAGCTGGCATTGTCGGCCGGTGCCGACATCGTCTCGCTGGTCACGGTGGCAAGGCATCAGCCTTCCGCCAAATACCTGATTGGCAGTGGCAAGGTCGAAGAGTTGCACGACCTGGTCCATGCCGAGCAGGTAGACCTGGTGATTTTCAATCACACCCTCACGCCCAGTCAGGAGCGCAACCTCGAACGTGTGTTCGAGTGTCGTGTGCTCGACCGCACCGGGCTGATCCTCGATATTTTCGCCCAACGGGCGCGTACCCATGAAGGCAAGCTGCAGGTCGAACTGGCCCAGCTCGAGCACATGAGCACGCGGCTGGTGCGCGGCTGGACCCACCTTGAGCGACAGAAGGGTGGTATCGGCCTGCGCGGCCCGGGTGAAACCCAGCTGGAAACCGACCGCCGCCTGTTGCGGGTGCGCATTCGCCAGATCAAGTCACGCCTGGAGAAGGTGCGCAGCCAGCGCGAGCAGGCACGCCGCGGGCGCAAGCGTGCGGACATTCCGTCGGTATCGCTGGTGGGTTATACCAACGCCGGCAAGTCCACGCTGTTCAACGCCCTGACAGAATCCGAGGTGTATGCTGCGGACCAGCTGTTCGCCACCCTCGACCCGACCCTGCGCCGGCTCGAGCTGAACGACCTGGGGCCGATCGTGCTGGCCGACACCGTGGGCTTCATTCGGCACCTGCCGCACAAGCTGGTCGAGGCATTTCGGGCTACGCTCGAAGAGTCGAGCAACTCCGACTTGTTGCTGCATGTGATCGACGCCCATGAGCCGGAGCGCATGGAGCAGATCGAGCAGGTGCTGGCGGTATTGGGCGAGATTGGTGCCGAAGGGTTGCCGATCCTCGAGGTGTATAACAAACTCGACTTGCTCGAAGATGTCGAGCCGCAGATCCAGCGCAATGCCGATGGCAAGCCGGAACGGGTCTGGGTATCGGCACGCGATGGGCGTGGCCTGGAGCTGGTCGGCCAGGCGATTGCCGAGTTGCTGGGGGATGATCTGTTTGTCGGTACCCTGTGTCTGGAGCAGCGTTTTGCCCGCTTGCGCGCGCAATTCTTTGCCTTGGGTGCCGTGCAGAGTGAAGAGCATGATGAAGAAGGGCGCAGCCTGCTGAGCGTGCGACTGCCCATGGTCGAACTGAATCGCCTGGTCAGCCGCGAAGGCATGGAGCCGCAAGTGTTTGTCGAGCAACACACTTTGCAATAAATGCTCGTCGAGGTCGCCGGGCAGCAGTGACAGGCATTCTGTAGCATTGGACGGCGCGCCGTGGGCGCGTCTTTGCTTTATCAGATGGAGAGCGCTATGGCTTGGAACGAGCCGGGTGGCAACTCGAACAATCAGGATCCCTGGGGCGGTCGCCGGAATGGCGGTGGCGGCGGTGGTGACAAGAAAGGTCCACCGGACCTGGACGAGGCCTTCCGCAAATTGCAGGACAGCCTGAACGGCATGTTCGGCAGCGGCAAGAAACGTGGCGGCAGCGACCGCAATATCGGCAAGGGCGGTGGCCTGGGCTTGCTGGGCATCGGCCTGGCTGTGCTGGCTGCAATCTGGCTGTACAGCGCTGTGTACGTGGTGGACGAGCAGGAGCAGGCCGTGGTGCTGCGCTTCGGCAAGTACTATGAGACGGTCGGTCCCGGCCTGAACATCTACTTCCCGCCGATCGATCGCAAGTACATGGAGAACGTCACGCGCGAGCGTGCCTATACCAAGCAAGGCCAGATGCTGACCGAAGACGAGAACATCGTCGAGGTACCGCTGACCGTCCAGTACAAGATCAGCAACCTGCAGGACTTCGTGCTCAACGTCGACCAGCCTGAGGTCAGCCTGCAGCACGCGACCGACAGTGCCCTGCGCCATGTGGTGGGCTCCACCTCGATGGACCAGGTGCTGACCGAAGGTCGTGAGCAGATGGCCGTGGATATCCGCGAGCGCCTGCAGCGTTTCCTCGACACCTACCGTACCGGTATCACTGTCACCCAGGTCAACGTACAGAGCGCGGCTGCCCCGCGTGAAGTGCAGGAAGCCTTCGACGACGTGATCCGAGCCCGTGAAGACGAGCAGCGTGCCCGCAACCAGGCCGAGTCCTACGCCAATGGCGTGGTGCCGGAAGCCCGCGGTCAGGCCCAGCGCATCATCGAGGACGCCAACGGTTACCGCGACGAAGTCATTGCCCGCGCGAAGGGTGAGGCCGATCGCTTCACCAAGCTGGTCGCCGAGTACCGCAAGGCACCTGACGTGACCCGTCAGCGCCTGTACCTGGAGACCATGCAAGAGGTCTACAGCAATTCGAGCAAGGTCATGGTGGCAACCAAGGACGGGCAGAACAACCTGCTCTACCTGCCGCTGGACAAGATGGTCGAAGGCAGCCGCAACCCGTCCGCGCCGACCACCAGCGTGTCGCCATCGGTCAACGATGCGGCCGCCCGTGCGGCGCAGGACCTGCAACAGCAACAGCAGCCGCTGCGCACTAGGGAGAGCCGCTGATGAGCAACAGATCGCTGATCGCCCTGATCGCCGCCGTGGTCCTGGCCATCGTGGCCTGGAACAGCTTCTACATCGTGTCCCAGACCGAACGTGCGGTACTGCTGCGCTTCGGTAAGGTGGTCCAGGCGGATGTACAGCCGGGCATGCACGTGAAGATTCCGTACGTGAACCAGGTGCGCAAGTTCGACGCCCGCCTGATGACCCTCGACGCCCCGACCCAGCGGTTCCTGACCCTGGAGAAGAAAGCGGTGATGGTCGACGCCTACGCCAAGTGGCGCGTCAAGGACGCCGAACGTTTCTACACCGCCACATCCGGCATGAAACAGATCGCCGACGAGCGTCTGTCGCGTCGTCTGGAAAGCGGCCTGCGTGACCAGTTCGGTAAACGTACCCTGCACGAAGTGGTTTCCGGTGAACGTGACGCGCTGATGGCTGACATCACTGCTTCGCTGAACCGCATGGCCGCCAAGGAGCTGGGTATCGAGGTGGTCGACGTGCGCGTCAAGGCCATTGACCTGCCGAAGGAAGTTAACCGCAGCGTGTTCGACCGCATGAGCACCGAGCGTGAACGTGAAGCCCGCGAGCACCGCGCCAAGGGTAACGAGTTGGCTGAAGGTATCCGTGCCGATGCCGATCGTCAGCGCCGCGTACTGCTGGCTGAGGCCTATCGCGAAGCAGAGGAAACCCGCGGTGACGGCGATGCCCAGGCGGCTGCCATCTACGCCAAGGCCTACACCCAGGACGCTGATTTCTATGCGTTCTACCGTAGTCTGCAGGCGTACCGCGAGAGCTTCTCGAGCAAGAGCGACGTGCTGGTCCTGGATCCGAAGAACGAGTTCTTCCGCTTCCTGGACAAGAGCAGGCCGTGATGCTCAGGCCCTGATTTTCATGCGGCGGCGCCCCGCCTGGCAGCTAAAACGCCAGGCGGGGTGCATCCTGAATGAAAAGGGGTGTATGATGAGGCAGCCGGGAAATTTCCCGGCTTTTTTGCGTCTGCAAGGTTGATTGGCAAACCGCCAGTTGGCGGATTGGTCAGGTCGCAAGGCAATTCGAGGGTGTCGGGTACGGTGGCTGCGCTGGGATCAGTGCTGCCCGCTGCTGTGCGCGATACCGGCTTTACTGACGGCTCGCCTGCTGGCAAGCCGCCCGGACCAGAGGGGAAATGGCGTAATGGCAACGGTAGACCGCTGGCTGCTGCCAGATGGCATCGAGGAAGTACTGCCACCTGAGGCCGCGCGAATCGAGATCGCGCGCCGCCAGGTGTTGGACCTGTTCCAGAGTTGGGGCTACGAGCTGGTCGTCACCCCGCATATCGAGTACCTGGAGTCGCTGCTCACCGGCGCCGGCCAGGACCTGGATCAGCGCACCTTCAAGGTAGTAGACCCGCAGTCCGGTCGCCTGATGGGCTTCCGCGCCGACTTCACCCCGCAAGTGGCGCGCATTGACGCCCACACCCTGCGCCGTGAAGGCCCGAGCCGCCTGTGCTATGCCGGCAGCGTGCTGCACGCCCAGCCGCGTGCCCTGTCCACCTCGCGCAGCCCGATCCAGCTGGGTGCCGAGCTGTACGGCGATGCCAGCCCCACCAGCGATGTCGAAGTCATCAGCCTGATGCTCGCCACGCTGCAGCTGACCGATGTGCCGGATGTGCACATGGACCTGGGCCACGTCGGTATCTACCGCGGCCTGGCCCGTGCTGCCGGCCTGTCCGGCGCGGTCGAGCAGCAGCTGTTCGACGCCCTGCAGCGCAAGGCCGTGGATGAGGTTCAGGTGCTGACCGCCGACCTGCCGAAGGACCTGGGCAACATGCTGCGCGCGCTGGTGGAACTGTGCGGTGGTCGCGAAGTGCTGGCCGAAGCCCGTGTGCGCCTGGGCCGAGCCCCGGCCAGCGTGCTGGCGGCGCTGGACGACCTGCTGGCGATCGCCGATCGCCTGGCGTCGCGCTTCCCGGACCTGCCGCTGTACTTCGACCTCGGCGAGCTGCGCGGTTACCACTATCACACAGGCGTGGTGTTCGCCGTGTTCGTGCCGGGCGAAGGCCAATCGATCGCCCAGGGCGGGCGCTATGACGACATCGGCGCCGATTTCGGCCGGGCCCGCCCGGCCACCGGTTTCTCCACGGATTTGAAGACCCTGGTCACACTGGGGCGAGCGGAGGTCGTATTGCCAACTGGCGGCATCTGGATGCCGGACAGTGGCGACGCGGCCCTCTGGCAGCAAGTCTGCCAGTTGCGCAACGAGGGCCAGCGTGTGGTCCAGGCCCTGCCTGGCCAACCGTTGAGTGCTGCTCTCGAGGCGGATTGTGATCGGCAATTGATTCAGCAAGACGGGCGCTGGCAGGTTCTGCCGCTGGCCCAGTGAGTTTCTGCGCCGGCAGTAGGCCGGCAACCAAGTTTGCGTGAATGAGGACCAATGTAATGGGTAAGAATGTCGTCGTCCTGGGCACCCAGTGGGGTGATGAGGGCAAAGGCAAGATCGTCGATCTGCTGACCGAACATGCTGCCGCCGTAGTGCGCTACCAGGGTGGCCACAACGCGGGTCACACCCTGGTGATCAACGGTGAAAAGACCGTTCTGCACCTGATTCCGTCCGGCATCCTGCGTGAAGGCGTACAGTGCCTGATCGGCAACGGCGTGGTCGTTGCCCCGGATGCCCTGATGCGTGAAATCACCAAGCTGGAAGAGAAGGGCGTACCGGTGCGTGAGCGTCTGCGCATCAGCCCGGCTGCACCGCTGATCCTGTCGTACCACGTTGCCCTGGACCAGGCCCGCGAAAAAGCCCGCGGCGAAGCCAAGATCGGTACCACCGGCCGCGGTATCGGCCCAGCCTACGAAGACAAGGTCGCACGCCGCGGCCTGCGCGTGGGCGACCTGTTCCACCGCGAGCGTTTCGCCGCCAAGCTGGGTGAGCTGCTGGACTACCACAACTTCCAGCTGGTGAACTACTACAAAGAGCCGGCCATCGACTTCCAGCAGACCCTGGACGAATGCATGGCCTACGCCGAACAGCTCAAGCCGATGATGCTCGACGTCACTGCCGAGCTGCACAACCTGCGTCGCGCCGGCAAGGACATCATGTTCGAAGGCGCCCAGGGCTCGCTGCTGGACATCGACCACGGTACCTACCCGTACGTCACCAGCTCCAACACCACCGCTGGCGGTATCTCCACTGGTTCTGGCGTTGGCCCGATGTACCTGGACTACATCCTGGGTATCACCAAGGCCTACACCACTCGCGTAGGTTCCGGTCCGTTCCCGACCGAACTGTTCGACGAGACTGGCGCTACCCTGGCCAAGCGTGGCCATGAGTTCGGCTCCACCACCGGCCGTGCGCGCCGTTGCGGCTGGTTCGATGCCGTGATCCTGCGTCGCGCCATCGACGTCAACAGCATTTCGGGCATCTGCCTGACCAAGCTGGACGTACTGGATGGCCTGGAAACCATCAACATCTGCGTTGGCTACAAGAACGAGAACGGTGCCGTCATCGACGCGCCTTCCGATGCCGACAGCTACATCGGCCTGGAGCCGGTGTACGAAGAGATGCCAGGCTGGAGCGAGTCGACCCTGGGCGTGAAAACCCTGGAAGATCTGCCAGCCAACGCTCGCGCCTACATCAAGCGCATCGAAGCGCTGATCGGCGCGCCGATCGACATCATCTCCACCGGCCCGGACCGCAACGAGACCATCGTTCTGCGTCATCCGTTCGCCTGATCTGCCTTCCAGGCTGATCTGACGCCGTGGCCCTGAAAGGGGCTGCGGCGTTTTCATTTGTGGGGTATGCCTGTCCCGGCCCTTTCGCGGGTAAACCCGCTCCCACAGGTACCGCAAAGTCCTCAGGACCTGCGCGGTCCATGTGGGAGCGGGTTCACCCGCGAAGAGGCCCGTGCGGGCAACCTCATTGCTAGACCTTGGCACATTTCCCTGCTGACCCCGGCACAACCCTTGCTGTAAGAAGTTTCTGAAGATGCCATCAAAATAGTGGCGCCAGAAAACACGAGGGTTACACCGTGTCTGCCATCCTCTCACTGTTACGAAGCCGCCTTTTGCGGCCTGTGTTTGTTGCCCTTGGTATCGCTCTTTTGGTGCAGGTGCTGGTCGCCGTTGCGCTTACCCGAAGCACGGTCACCGCCCTGGAAGCCGACCTGGGTGAACGCCTGGGCAATGACAGCCGCCAACTCGCCAGTGAGTTGGAGCAAGCCGGGCAAGATGTGCGCTCAGGCCTCGACGGCCTCTCCAGCAGCACCCGCCAGCGCTTGAGCGCAGGTTTGTCGGCGCGCCTGCAAAGCGAGCAGCAGCAGCTGCGCAGCACGCTGGAGAAGAACCTCAAGGATTCCGCCAACGATATGGCCGAGCTGCTGGCGTCGGTCGCACCGCGGGCGATATGGGACAACGACGTGCCGGTGCTCTCCGACTTCGCGCGCCGCGCCCAGCGCAACCCCAACGTGCTGTTTGTGGTTTACGACGACGCTCAGGGCCAGCACCTTACCCGCTACCTGAACCGGCAGAACCCGATCAACCAGGCGTTGATGGAAAAAGGTCAGGGCGAGCGTGCGCTGGACAAGGTGATCGACGCGGCACGGCGGGACCCGGCGGTGTACTTCGTCGAGGCCTCGATCAGCCCCAATGGTGCGGAAATCGGCAAGGTGGTGATGGGTGTTTCCACGGCTGGCATCGACCAGGAGCTCAAGGCGCTCGACCAGCGCTTCGCCGCCCTTATCACCAGTGGCGAGCAACTGGTCGGTGACAGCCTGGTCGGTGCTGCGGCCGAGAGTGGCAACACCCTGCGCGAGCGTTTGGAAAAGGCCCAGGGCAGCGCCGCCGCGATGCAGGCCAATACAGCACAGACGGTTCGCGATGCTGCTGCAGAGCTGCGTTGGCGCATCGGCCTGGGGCTGGTGCTGGTCGGCCTGGGGGTGCTGCTGGTGGTAGCCGTGGTGCTTGGCCGGCGGGTGTTGAGCAAGCTGCGCCTGCTGATCGCTGCACTCGACGACCTCGCTGCCGGTGAAGGCGACCTGACCAAGCGCGTGCTGCTCGACAGCCGCGATGAAATCGGCGACATGGCCTCGGCGGTGAACCGCTTTGTCGACAAGCTGCAGCCCATCGTGCGCGAGGCCGGCGAGGTGGCGCAGCGTACCGGCGTTGAGATTGGCGCAATGGCCCAGCGCAATGCCGGCGCCGATGCTGCCGCTGCGCTGCAACGCGATGAAGTGGCGGCCAGCCTGCGCGACCTGTCGAGCATGGCCGACGAGGCCCAGGCTGAAAGCCACGCGATGCAGGCAGCCCTGCAGCAGGTGGTGGATATCCGCCAGGCAACTGACGAGAACAGCCGCACATCAACCCAGCTAGCCGGTATGATCGAGAACCTGGCCGGGCAGGTGGAGGCCGGCTCCCAGGTGATCGAGCGCCTGGCCAAGCAGAGCGAGCAGATCGAAGTGGTGCTGACGGTTATCCACGGCATCGCCGAACAGACCAACCTGCTGGCCTTGAACGCGGCCATCGAAGCCGCCCGTGCTGGCGAAACCGGGCGCGGGTTTGCCGTGGTGGCCGATGAGGTGCGGGCGCTGGCGAGCAAGACGCAAAGTTCCACGGGAGATATCCAGGCGCATATCGCCGCGCTGCAAAAGGGCGCCAAGGAAGCCGTCGCCACCATCAGCCAGGCGGGTCTCAAGGCCAGCGAAGGCTTGCTGGTGCTGCGTGACAACGAGCGCCGCCAGCAGTCGGTGCAGGCAGCGGTGGAGCAGGTGCATGCAGCCATCGGTCTGGCCACCCGAGCGGCCGAGCAGCAGGCGAGCGGGGCGCAGGCAGTGCGTGGACGGGTGGAAACCATACACGCCCAGGCCGAACGCTCGGCCGAGGTGGTGATGCAGACAACGGCCAGTAGCAAGGTGCTGGATGACCTGGCGGCACAGCTGCGTGCCAGCCTGGGCCAATTCAGAGCTTGATGCGGTCCCTGTAGGAGCGGCCTTGTGTCGCGAAAGGGCTGCGCAGCAGCCCCGGGATATCTGCTTGAATGCTGAAATTGCCGGGGCCGCTGCGCAGCCCTTTCGCGACACAAGGCCGCTCCTACAGCGAGTCATGTTGCTAAGCTGTCGGCGACACATGACAAAGGGAGTTGCTCATGTCCGCCCAACTGGTCGCCGCCAAGGCATGCCTGGATTTTCTCCACACTGACAGCGTGCAGCTGACGGTACCGCTGACCGCCCTGCAAGCCTACTGCGCCATGACCTCGGACGTCCCCGGCTGGCTGGCCTTGGCTTTTCACATTCGCGACTTCATCTCACGTCGTTTCAATGTCGCCGATATCCACGGCTTCACTCGCCGCGATCCAGAGCATGTACCAGCCGTCGGCGAGGGTCTGGACTTCTTCACTGTCGAGGCCATCAGCGACCAGCAACTGGTGCTGACCTCGCGCGATACGCACTTGGCCGTCATGGTCTGCATGGATGTGTCGACAGGGGAGTGCGGCTTCCCGCAGTTGAACGTGACCACCTCGGTGAAGTGCTTCAACACCTTTGGGCGTTTGTACATGGTACCGGTTGGATGGGTTCATGGCGTGATCGTGCGGCGGATGCTGAGCAACTTGCAGGGCCATCGTTTCGAGCGTCGATAAGCAGCAGATTCTTACCTGATAAACCAGAATTTTTACCTGATGTTGTAGGTAATTTCCCAAAGTTTGCTTTGGTTGGTGCGTGCTATTGCGTGGCTTGGCGCCGGGAACTAGTGTCAACCGGGCCTTGAGGCGACAGCGCTAAACCGCCGTGCGCTTTTCAGGCACAACCGCAAGACGACAATGTCAGAGCGTTGTCGTTATCAGCCCAAACATTACCAGGGAGAGGTAAGCATGGCTTTCGATGCTTATATTCAAATCAACGAAATCGCTGGTGAGGCGCTGGACGAGCAGTTCACTAACTGGATCGAGATCGCTGGCTATAAGTTTGGTGCCAACCAGAGCACCTCTGCCACCGCCAGTTCTGCGGGCGGCGCATCATCAGGTCGCACCACCCTCACCAACTTCTCTTTCACCAAGCACCTGGACAGCGCCAGCTGCAAGCTGCTGGAAGCCAGCTGTGCCGGCCAGCACCTGAAAGAAGTGAAGTTGGTGCTGTGTCGTGCGGGTGGCGACAAGCTCAAATACTACGAGGTCGTCCTCGAAGAAGTGATCATCGCTGACTACACCCAGAGCGCCAGTGCCGGCGTGCCGATCGAGGTGGTGCAACTGAACTATGGCCGTATCAAGACCACTTACACACGGCAGAAGCGCCTCGACGGCAGTGCCGGCGGCAATGTGACCGGCGGCTGGGATCGCATCAGCAACAAGAAATATGCGTGAGGTGCGACCATGTCCGAGGCACGTAGCTTCATCAATCCCCAGGCACAATCCTATGAGTCGTTGAAGGCCGGCACGCCGATGTCGGCCAATCAGCGGGCCAAGTTTGATGTGTTGAATGCGCATATCGTCAATAGCGTGGTTGTCGGAGGGGAGCTGGTGATTGTTGGAGATCCCAGTACCCCATCGTGTACGAGCCATGAAGCATATTTGATGGCAGAGGCGGCGGGGATACACCATCAGCTTGAGATCAATGGCGCTGGGGTGGATGACTTCTTTCTGGATAACTATGAGATGTTGAAAGGCTTGCTCTCTCATACCTCCATGGGGGCAGGCGTTGTGAGCGATGGTTGGAGCAGATACCTCGATGCGATCAAGAGGACGTTGGAAGAAATCGAGATATTACATCGGGAGTATTTGAAAAACGGCACGCTAAAAGCGCGTGACGAATTTTATGCCAAGAGAATGGCATTGTTTATGAAGTTGGAAGGGCAGTTGAACAACATGGCTGCGTATGGTTCGGGCCTGAAAAATAAGGGATCGGTGAAAAGAGCGCTCGAGATATCTACCAAGAGCTACCTACATACAGGTGAGATTGCTGGATATGCCGAAAAGATTGCTGGCGTCTCGAAAGCGGCAAGTCTGATTAAGAAGGGCACTTATATCGGCTTGGGGCTCGACGTGGCTTCAACAGGGTTAAGTATCCATCATGCATGTACCTTTGGACGCTCTGAAGATTGCAGAAAGGCCAAGTATGTGGAAGGAGTCTCTCTGGTCGGCAGTACGGGGGGCTCGATCGCGGGCGGGTCGATTGGTGGATTTCTAGGGGGAACTGGATGCGTACTTTTACTCGGAGTGACGACAGGCGGTCCGGGGGCCCTCGCGTGTACTGTCATTGGAGGCGCCGTGGGTGGTGCTGCAGGCGGTTCGGTCGTAGGTGATATCGGTGAGATGTTTGGTGAGTTGTTATATGAGGTGACGCAATGATTGGCTTCGACGCCAGGTGGTTAGGTCTTCCTTTAATGATGGCTATGTTCATGGTCATATTTATATGGGTTTATATTTCAGTTCGCTATGTGAGTTACATAGAGTCGTTGCTTTCTAATAGTTCAATGGTTTCGGGTAATAAAAAGATTTTTGGTCAGGCGGGTTTGGTGGGTAAAGTGATGCGTACCGGCTCCGCATCCGTAATGTTGTCGATGAGGGCGATTTGCATTCGTAAAGGCCTTTTGGATCTTCAGGATGTAAAGAAATTTCCTGGTGGTTTGCGCCGTATGCTTGTGGGCTTGTGGTTTGTTCATGTCGCTATTTTTTTGTCGCTCATAGGTCTTTGGAGTTGGTTGAAATTGGAAGGCTATTAATTTGGTGTGTGGGTAGGCGAGTTTGCGCCGATCGCGGGCAGCACGGTGCCGGCGGCGGTGGAGCAAGTGCAATCTCCAGGCGCAATCGTATGAGTCGCTGAAGGCCGGCACGCCGATGTCGGCCAATCAGCGGGTCAAGTTTGATGTGTTGAATGCGCATATTGCCAATAGCGTCGTTTTCCCTGGCGAACTCGTGATCGTGGGTGATCCAAGCACCCCCTCCTGCACTAGTCATGAAGCTTTTCTCATGGGTAAGGCGGCTGGGATACACCTTGATATCGAGTTGAACGGAGGGGGAATCGATGGATTCTTCCTAGAGAACTATGACCTGTTGCAGAGCTTGTTGACCCGTGCGTCTATAGGTGCAGGTCCAGCCAGTGATGCCTGGAACAAGCATCTTGAAGCTATCAAGAAAACGCTAGAGGAGATTGATCAACTGCATCACAGCAGGTGCAGGGGCTGTCGCTTGCGTGGTGCTCGGCGGGGTGGCTGGAGGTAGTGTAGGTGGGGCGTTAGAAGAAATGGGTGGCGAGTTTCTTGGAGAAGTTTTATATGAGGTGCTGTAATGACCAATGTGCAGGTCGCGGTGCTCGGAGTGTGTTTGTTTGCATCACCATTTTTAATGTTTGGAACGTGGATTGTAATTGCATACCGCTTCCTTGATAAGGTCGAGGCAAGCTTCTCAAATAGTCCCATGGTTGTGGGAAACAAAGCAATGTATGCCCGTGCTGGTATGCTTGGGCAGATTATGCGTTTGGGGTCAGTTTCCGCGATGCTATCAATGAAGGGTTTTTGCATTCGCAAAGGTATGTTGGACAGTGAAGATGTCCGCAATGCCCCTCAAAGCCTTAAAAAACTACTGGTTTGGTTATGGCATGCTCACGTGCTGCTTTTTGTCTTGCTGGCTATGTTCTGTGTTTGGATAAGGTTTCTGAGATGACGGGTGTATATTAATGAAATCGGGTTGGTCACCAGTCTGGACCCGTTCTCCGCCTTATTCAAATACATCCGTATAGTCAGCAAATACACCGGTAACCCGATGCCACGATCAACAACGCCGCATAAGGCTCCGCCGCCGCGAAACAGCAGTTGCTTAGCGGGGTGGCGTTGAGCGCACGTTATCGCGGGCAGTATTTACAAGCATAGACGCCAGGGGGCGTAACAGACATGCTGGAGAACGAAACCTTCAATCGACTCGGAACCAATCATAAAATATCGGCGTGCATCTACAATCTGATCCTCGGCGCAGTACTGCTGTGGGGCTTCTTCGTCAACTGGTATCTGGTAATCACGGTGCCGCCCGATATTGTTCGGTCCATCCCCATGATGCTGTTCCTGGTTGGCTACTTGATCACCGCGCTAGCGGGTGTCGCGATCATCTTCAAATCTGAAAAGCCGTTGTACAGTTTCCTCGGCTACAACCTAATCGTGATTCCGGTCGGGTTGCTGCTTGTCATCGTCCTCCCAAAGTACTCACATGAAAACATCGTGAATGCCTTGCAGGCGACCGTCTTGCTAACCGTTACCATGATGTTGCTGGGGTCTGTATTCCCCCGCTTCTTCAAGCGCATCAAGGCGTCATTATGCATAGCTTTGATAGCTGTGATCTTCGTTGAATTGGCGCAGGTTTGGTTATTCGGTATCCATCTCGGGGTAATGGATTGGATCACTGCACTGATCTTCTGTGGCTATATCGGGGTTGATTGGGGGCGTGCGAACCAGATTGAGCGTACCGTGGATAATGCAATAGACAGCGCTGCATCGCTGTATCTAGACATTATCAATCTGTTTCTGCGGGTCTTGCGGATCATGTCCAAGAAGTGAGTTGCCCAGCTGGCTTAATGCCCAGGCCGCATGGCGGCCTGGGCAAGCTTTCAAGCCTTGTTCAAATACATCCGCGTAGTCAGCAGATAAACCGGCAACCCCGACACTACGATCAGCAACGCCGCATAAGGCGCTGCCGCCGCGAACTCGACGTTGGCCGTGTGCGCCCACACCTCGGTGGCCAGGGTGGTCATGCCGGTCGGGCTGAGCAGCAAGGTAGCTGTCAGTTCCTTCATGGCATCCAGGAACACCAGGGCAAAGGCTGCCGCCATGGCCGGGAAGATGATCGGCAGGGTCACCCGGCAGAACGCGGCAAAGCTGCTCGCGCCCAAGGTTCGTGCCGCTTCCTCCAGGGTAGGTGAAGCCTTGTTCAGTGCGGTGCGCACCGGCGACTGCGCCAGCGGCAGGAACAGTAGCGCATAGGCCAGCAGCAACAGTGCCGTGGTCTGGTACAGCGCCGGCACGTAATGCAGGGCGAAGAACACCAGGGTCAGGGCAATCACCAGGCCGGGCAGGGCGTGCAACAGGTATGGCAGGCGCTCGGCCCAGATTGCCAGGCGGCCCTTGTAGCGCACCACCAGGAAGCTGATTGGCAGGGCTAGCAACACGCAGAAACCGGCCCCCCCCAGCGACACCGATAACGAGGTGAACAGCGCCTTGGAAATGGCTGCCACAGGGAATGCCGCCGATGAACCCACGCTCAACCAGTAGCCGAGCATGGCCAGCGGAATACCGCTGCCCAACACCGCCAGGCCCACGCAGAACAGTTGCGCCAGCACTGCCCAGCCACGCAGCCGCACCGGATGGGCTCGCCGCGCCACACCTTGGCCGATGCGCACATGACGGGCTTTGCCGCGTACCCGCAGTTCAAGCCACAGCATCACCAGGCACATCGCCAACAGTACGGCGGACAGCATGGCTGCGTTGGCATTGCTGAACTCCAGTTCGAACTGCTGGTAAATCGCCGTGGTGAAGGTTTGCAAGCCGAGGATCGACAAGGCGCCGAACTCCACCAGCATGTGCAGGGCGATCAGCAGCGCGCCGCCCAGCATCGATGGCCATAGCAGCGGCAGGGTGACCTTGATGAATCCACCCCAGCGGCTGCAACCCAGCGTACGTGCCGATTCCTCCAGCGAGGTATCGAGGTTGCGCAGGGTCGCGGCCACCGGCAGGAACACCAGTGGGTACTTGGACAGGGCCATGACCATGATCGCCCCGCCCAGCCCTTCGAAGTCCGAACTCAGCGACACCCAGGTGAAGCTGCTGACGAACGACGGCACGGCGAACGGCAGGCACAGCACCACGCCCCACAGCCGACGGCCGGCCAGGTTGCTGCGCTCAAGCAGCCAGGCCAGGGCCAGGCCGACTACCATGCAGGTCAGCGTCACCCCGACCATCAGCATCAGGGTGTTGCGCATGAGGCCCCAGACAAACGGCCGCCACAGCAGGTGCAGGGCTTCGCGCCAGCCGGCCTCCCAGGCTTTCATGGCAACGTACAGCAAAGGCAGCAAGCTCATCGCTACCAGGAACAGCACAGGCAGCACCACCCAGACAGAGGGGCGCTTGCGGCGCGGTACGAAGCGTACCGGCACCGGCTCGGACAGGGCGGCAGTCATCAGAGCAGGCCGACCTCGCGCTCAAGCTCGATCGCTTCCTCGGCATTGCCCAGGTCGGCTGGTGAGATCTTCGGTGGGCGCAGGTCTTCGAACGGCTTCAGGCCACGGTCGGAGACCATGCCTTTGTGCAGCGGGTACTCGGCAGTGGTCTGGGTGATCACGCGCTGGCCTTCTTCGCTGGCCATCCAGTTGAGCAGGGCCTGGGCTTCTTTCGGGTGCTTGCTGGCCTTGACCACGGCTGCGCCGGAAATGGTGACCAGGTTGCCGGCGTCGCCATCGGCCAGGTAGTAGAGCTTGGTGTCCAGCTTGCCGCGCTCGCGCTCAAGCGCATACCAGTAGTAGTTGTTCACCAGTACCGCAGCCACTTCGCCTTTTTCCACGGCTTTGAGGGCGACCATGTTGTTGGTGTAGGTCTTGCCGAATGCCTTCAGGCCGGTTAGCCATTCTTCGGTGGCTTCTCGCCCGTGCATCTTCAGGATAGCCACGGCCTGTTCCTGGAAGGCGCCGCTGGTGGGTACATAGCCGACACGGCCTTCCCACTCGGGGTTGGCAAAGTCCATCACTGTGGTCGGCAGGTCTTTCTCGTCGACCTTCTTCGGGTTGAACACGACGATGCGCGTACGGGCGGTAATGCCCATCCAGGTGCCGTTGGCGCCAACGTACTCCTTGGGCATCATGTTCGCGGTGGCGTCGTCGATCTTCGCCAGCAGGCCCAGTTCGCCCAGGTTGTTCAGGGGAGGGGACTCTTCGGTATAGATGATGTCGGCCGGCGAGCGTTCGCCTTCCTCGATGATCTGGCTGGCCAGCTGGTTGCTGCTGCCCTTGCGGATATCGATGTGGATGCCGGTCTTGGCCTCGTAGGCCTTGGCGATGGCCTCGCCGATTTCCTTGTGCTGACCGTTGTACATGGTCAGGGTGACCGGTGCGTCTGCCATGGCGGCCGGAGCGCCGATGGCCAGGCTCAGCACGGCGGCGGCCAAGGTACGCATCAGCGGTTGCGGGCGGATCGTCATGCGGGTACTTCCTCGCTTACGGCTACATATTTGGAAACAATGGTAAACGAAATCGTTTCTCAAGTGGCTGGGTGACGAGAAATTCATGGTCAGACCATGGTGCAAGAGTCTGAAGGTGTGTTGGCTGTGCTGGCCTCTTCGCGGGTAAACCCGCTCCCACAGGTGCATCACAGGTCTTGAGGGGAGTGAAATACCTGTGGGAGCGGCTTTAGCCGCGAAGAGGCCAGCACAGGTTTGCACCTATGACCGAAAAGAGGAGGGATACAAAAATCGCAGGCAAGAAAAAACCCACTAGCAAGCTAGTGGGTTTTTGTATGGTGCCCAGGAGAAGACTCGAACTTCCACGACCGTTAAGTCACTGATACCTGAAACCAGCGCGTCTACCAATTCCGCCACCTGGGCAAAGCTTTACATCATCTGGAGAAGGCGACTATCGTTCGCTTTCACACAGTAGTAACAGATCCTTGGTCATCTGTTACTTGAAAATATTTGGTGCCCAGGAGAAGACTCGAACTTCCACGGCCGTTAAGCCACTGATACCTGAAACCAGCGCGTCTACCAATTCCGCCACCTGGGCACACATTCGAGATTACTTGATGCTTTACAGCGCCGCTCATCTCTACTACAACTTCGGGGTTGTCCGTCGTTGTGGTGCGCACTATACGGACGGTCCGGGGGGCTGTAAACCCCCCAAGCAAAAAAAATTTCAAAAAATTCAACTTGTTGATTCCGCAGGCCTATTCGTCCTCGCCAGACACGCCGGTGGGGCTGTCCAAGGCTGACATTTCCGGTTTCAATACGCCTATGCCAGAATTCCTATCTATATACCCCAAGGTGAACCCCTTCTGATGGCCGATTGGCAATCCCTCGATCCCGAGGCCGCTCGCGAAGCGGAAAAATACGACAACCCCATTCCCAGCCGTGAGCTGATCCTGCAGCGCCTCGCCGACCGTGGCGAACCGGCCGCACGCGAGGAGCTGGCGGCCGAGTTCGGTCTTTACGACGAAGACCAGATCGAAGCCCTGCGCCGCCGCCTGCGTGCAATGGAGCGCGATGGCCAGCTTATCTATACCCGGCGCGGCACTTATGCCCCGGTAGACAAGCTGGACCTGATCTGCGGCCGCGTCTCCGGTCACCGCGACGGCTTCGGCTTCCTTATTCCGGACGACGGCAGCGAAGACCTGTTCCTCAGCCCGTCGCAAATGCGCCTGGTGTTCGACGGTGACCGCGGCCTGGCCCGCGTCTCTGGCGTCGACCGCCGTGGCCGCCGTGAAGGCGTGCTGGTCGAAATCATCTCCCGCGCCCACGAAAGCGTGGTCGGCCGTTACTTCGAAGAAGGCGGTATCGGCTACGTGACCCCGGACAACCCGAAGATCCAGCAGGAAGTGCTGGTCACTGCCGGGCGCAACGGCGGTGCCAAGATCGGCCAGTTCGTCGAGATCAAGATCACCCACTGGCCGACCCCGCGCTTCCAGCCGCAAGGCGATGTGGTCGAGGTCATCGGCAACTACATGGCGCCGGGCATGGAAATCGACGTTGCCCTGCGCAGCTACGATATCCCGCACGTCTGGCCCAAAGAGGTGATCAAGGAAGCGCGCAAGTTCCGCTCCGAAGTCGAAGAGAAGGACAAGGAGAAGCGCGTCGACCTGCGCCACCTGCCGTTCGTCACCATCGACGGCGAGGACGCCCGCGACTTCGACGATGCCGTCTATTGCGAGCCGCTGGGCAAGCTGCGCCTGTTCTCCGGTGGCTGGCGCCTGTATGTGGCCATTGCCGACGTGTCCAGCTATGTGCGCCTGGGTTCGGCCCTGGACGTCGAGGCCCAGCAGCGCGGCAACTCGGTGTACTTCCCCGAGCGCGTGGTACCGATGCTCCCCGAAGAGCTGTCCAACGGCCTGTGCTCGCTGAACCCGCATGTCGATCGCCTGGCCATGGTCTGCGAAATGACCATGAACAAAGCCGGCCAGATGGTCGACTACCAGTTCTACGAAGGCGTCATCCACTCCCACGCCCGCCTGACCTACAACAAGGTCAGCAGCATGCTCGAGCACTCCCGCACCCGTGAGGGCAAGGCGCTGCGCGAGGAGTACAAGGCAGTCGTCCCGGACCTGAAGAACCTGTACAACCTGTACAAGGTGCTGGTGGAGGCCCGTCACACCCGTGGCGCGATCGACTTCGAGACCCAGGAAACCCGCATCATCTTCGGTGACGAGCGCAAGATCGCGGAAATCCGCCCGACCGTGCGCAACGACGCCCACAAGCTGATCGAAGAATGCATGCTGGCGGCCAACGTGGCCACCGCCGAATTCCTGCAGAAGCATGGGGTGCCGGCCCTGTACCGCGTGCACGACGGCCCGCCGCCGGAGCGTCTGGAAAAGCTGCGCGCCTTCCTGGGCGAACTGGGCCTGACCCTGCACAAGGGCAAGGACCCGTCGCCGAAGGATTACCAGGCACTGCTGGCGAGCATCGCCGGGCGCCCGGACTTCCACCTGATCCAGACCGTGATGCTGCGTTCGCTGAGCCAGGCGGTGTACAGCACCGACAACAACGGCCACTTCGGCCTGAACTACGAGGCGTACACCCACTTCACCTCGCCGATCCGTCGCTACCCGGACCTGCTGGTGCACCGCGCCATCCGCAGCATCATCCGTTCCAGGGTCGACACCCCGCACGTCAAGCGTGCTGGCGCCATGAGCATTCCCAAGGCGCGTATCTACCCGTACGACGAGAACACCCTCGAGCAGCTCGGCGAGCAGTGCTCGATGACCGAGCGCCGGGCCGATGAAGCCACCCGTGACGTGGTCAACTGGCTCAAGTGTGAGTTCATGAAGGACCGCGTCGGCGAAACCTTCCCGGGTGTGATCACTGCGGTAACCGGTTTCGGCCTGTTCGTCGAGCTGACCGATATCTATGTGGAAGGCCTGGTGCACGTCAGTGCGCTGCCGGGTGACTACTACCACTTCGACCCGGTGCACCACCGCCTGTCTGGCGAGCGTACCGGTCGCAGCTTCCGCCTGGGCGACACGATCGAGGTCAAGGTCATGCGCGTCGACCTGGACGAACGCAAGATCGACTTCGAAGTGTCGGAAAAGACCCTCGCCGCCCCGATCGGCCGCAAGCAGCGTGGTGCCGCACCGGCTGCCGGCCAGGCCGAGCAGGCCCCGGTCGAGGCCAAGGCCACGCCGAAGCCGCGCAGCCGCAAGAGCGAGACCGCCGAGGCGTACTTCCCGAAAGACGCTGTGCAGCGTAACGCCGAAGTGCGCAAGAGCCGCGAAATGAAGAAGGCGCTGATGAGCGAGGCGCGCAGTGGCGGCCATGCCAGCAGCAAGTCGGACAAGGGCGGCAAGGCCTCCGGCAAGCCGACCAAGCACCGTAAAGGCCCGTCGAAGTCCGGCGCGCCACGCAAGAGCAAGAGCAAGTCATGAGTCAGCTGGAAAAGATCTACGGCGTGCACGCCGTGCAGGCATTGCTGCAGCACCATCCGAAGCGGGTCAAGCAGATCTGGCTGTCGGAAGGGCGCAGCGAGCCTCGCCTGCAGGCGTTGCTGGCGCTGGCTGCGGAAAATCGCGTGGCGGTCGGCCAGGCCGAGCGTCGTGAGATGGATGCCTGGGTAGAAGGCGTGCACCAGGGTGTGGTCGCCGAGGTGAGCCCGAGCCAGGTCTGGGGCGAGTTGATGCTCGAGGAGTTGCTCGAACGCACCGAAACACCCCCGCTGATCCTGGTGCTGGATGGCGTGACCGACCCGCACAACCTTGGCGCCTGCCTGCGTACCGCCGATGCCGCCGGTGCCACGGCAGTGGTGGTGCCCAAGGACAAGTCCGCAACCCTGACGCCGGTCGTGCGCAAGGTGGCCTGCGGCGCGGCGGAGGTGATCCCGCTGGTGGCGGTGACCAACCTGGCGCGTACCCTGGAAAAACTGCAGCAGCGTGGCCTGTGGGTGGTAGGTACCGCCGGCGAGGCCGAGCAGGAGATCTACCAGCAGGACCTGACCGGGCCGCTGGTGATGATCATGGGCGCGGAAGGCAAGGGCATGCGCCGGTTGACCCGCGAGCATTGCGATTTCCTGGTTAAGTTGCCGATGGGCGGTAGTGTCAGCAGCCTGAACGTGTCGGTGGCGACTGGCGTGTGCCTGTTCGAGGCTGTGCGTCAGCGTCAGGCCAAGCGCTGATCTTCGGCCTGTACCGGCCTCTTCGCGGGTAAACCCGCTCCCACAGGGATCGCACAAGGCCTAAGCCATGTGGGGTATCTGTGGGAGCGGGTTTACCCGCGAAAGGGCCGGCAGTCTGTAATGTGTTTCAGGCTGTTCAAATATTCACCAATCACCTTGCTTGTACGCCTCGCCTTCTCTACAATTGCGCCCCTTGCCGAGCTGGCAGGCGCGCATGTGCCTCCCCTCCGTGCAAGACATACAGTGTCATTCACTCCTTGTCTGACCAGATTCGCTGGCAGACTACTAACCCGTAAGGAGCATTCATGCGTCATTACGAAATCATCTTCCTGGTTCACCCGGACCAGAGCGAGCAAGTCGGCGGCATGGTTGAGCGTTACACCAAGCTGATCGAAGAAGATGGTGGCAAGATCCACCGCCTGGAAGACTGGGGCCGTCGTCAACTGGCCTACGCAATCAACAATGTTCACAAGGCTCACTACGTGATGCTGAACGTTGAGTGCACCGGCAAGGCCCTGGCCGAGCTGGAAGACAACTTCCGCTACAACGATGCCGTTATCCGTAACCTGGTCATCCGTCGTGACGAAGCCGTTACCGGTCAGTCCGAGATGCTGAAGGCTGAAGAAAACCGCAGCGAGCGCCGTGAGCGTCGTGAGCGTCCTGAGCATGCTGAATCCGCCGACGGCGACGACAGCAATGACAGCGACTCCAGCGATAACGCTGACGAGTAATCCACGGACCTTTAGAGGAGCCTATTAAATGGCACGTTTCTTCCGTCGTCGTAAATTCTGCCGCTTCACTGCTGAAGACGTGAAAGAGATCGACTTCAAAGATCTCAACACCCTGAAAGCTTACGTATCCGAAACCGGCAAGATCGTTCCAAGCCGTATCACCGGTACCAAAGCTCGTTATCAGCGTCAGCTGGCTACCGCTATCAAGCGCGCCCGCTTCCTGGCCCTGCTGCCCTACACCGACAGCCACGGCCGCTGAGACCGGGTCGTCGACAAGCAGTAAGGGATTAGCATGCGAGCGTTAGCAAGTTTCATCATGCGCGGTCGTGTGCAGGCCACCCTGGTGGTGGTCATCAGCGCGGTACTGCCGCTGCTGTTCTGGTTGAGTGCCGCTGCCGGCAGCCTTGTGCTGCTGCGGCGTGGGTTCAAGGATGCTACAACGGTCATCGCCGGCGGCCTGCTGGCCGGGCTGGCCGTGTGGGTCATGGGCGATCCCATCACCTTTCTGGTGATCGCGGGTGCCCTGGGCTTGGCTGCGCTATTGCGCGCCGAGCATCCCTGGAGCCGGGTGTTGCTGGTCAGTGCCGTGTTCGCCGTGGCTTTCAGCCTCGTGCTCGATCTGGCGCTGGCGCAAACCTTCGATGTACTGGCCAAGGCCTTTGCCGAAGCCATGCCGAAAATCGAGGGGCAGCCGGTGCTCTCCGGTGAGCTGATCCGCCCTGTGCTGGTCGCTTCCACAGCAGTGACGGTGCAATTGTTCAGTGTGCTGGCCTTGGTGCTGGCGCGCTACTGGCAGGCGGCGTTGTACAACCCTGGAGGCTTCGGTCGCGAGTTTCGCGCCCTGAAGTTGCCGAAACAGACCATGGCGGTCTTGGTGGCAGTGATGCTGGTGGCCCCGTTCATCGGGCCGCAGTTCATCGTCCTGGCATCGGCCTCGAGCCTGGTACTGGTACTGGCCGGCATCGCCTTGATGCATGGGCTGGTGGCACAGGGTCGACTGGCCGGGTTCTGGCTGGTGGGCATGTACGTGACGCTGCCGCTGATCATGCAGCTGATTTATCCGTTGCTGGTGGTTCTGGCCATTGTCGACAGCCTGATTGATTTTCGCGGTCGCAAGTCCCCCAAGGGGAATGACTCCGCGAACGGTGAAGGTTAAAAGTTAAGAGGTTTTACCAAATGGAACTGATCCTGCTGGAAAAAGTCGCTAACCTGGGCAACCTGGGCGACAAAGTAAAAGTTAAGGCTGGTTACGGCCGTAACTTCCTGCTGCCATTCGGCAAGGCCACCGTTGCCAACGCCGCCAACCTGGCTGCGTTCGAAGAGCGTCGCGCCGAGCTGGAAAAAGCAGCTGCTGACAAGAAAGCTTCGGCTGAAAGCCGCGCTGCCCAACTGGCCGAGCTGGAAGTGACCATCACTGCCACCGCTGGCGATGAAGGCAAGCTGTTCGGTTCGATCGGCACCCACGACATCGCTGACGCCCTGACCGCCTCTGGCGTTGAAGTGGCCAAGGCTGAAGTTCGTCTGCCGAACGGCACCATCCGTCAGGTTGGCGAATACGACGTAGCCGTGCACCTGCACAGCGACGTTGAAGCCACCGTACGCGTGGTCGTCGTAGCTGCCTAAGCTGCGCTGACTGTCTGGCTCCTTGTGGGGCAGGCGGTTAACATCGGGCACGGTCCTGTTTTCGACAGGCCGTGCCCTTTGTCTTTTTCATCCTCCAGAATTCTTTCGTGGCCATGAACGAGATCACCACTTCCGAACAGCTTGACCTGCAAACCGCAGCCCTGAAGGTGCCGCCGCATTCCATCGAGGCCGAACAGGCCGTGCTCGGTGGCCTGATGCTGGACAACAACGCCTGGGAGCGGGTGCTGGACCAGGTATCGGATGGCGACTTCTACCGGCATGACCACCGCCTGATCTTCCGTGCCGTGCACAAGTTGGCCGACGCCAACCAGCCATTCGACGTGGTGACCCTGCACGAGCAGTTGGACAAGGAAGGCCTTTCTTCGCAAGTCGGTGGGTTGGCTTACCTGGCCGAGCTGGCCAAGAACACCCCGTCGGTAGCCAACATCAAGGCCTATGCCGCGATCATTCGCGAGCGTGCCACCCTGCGCCAGCTGATCAGCATCAGTACCGATATCGCCGACAATGCGTTCAACCCGCAAGGGCGCAACGCCGAAGAAATTCTCGACGACGCCGAGCGGCAGATCTTCCAGATCGCCGAGGCTCGCCCGAAAACCGGCGGCCCGGTTGGGGTCAACGAACTGTTGACCATGGCCATCGACCGCATCGACACGCTGTTCAACTCCGACAGTGACATCACCGGCGTATCCACCGGCTTCACCGACCTCGACGAGAAGACCAGCGGCCTGCAGCCAGCCGACCTGATCATCGTCGCCGGCCGACCGTCGATGGGTAAGACCACTTTCGCCATGAACCTGGTGGAAAACGCCGTACTGCGTACCGACAAGGCGGTACTGGTGTTCTCCCTCGAGATGCCAGGTGAATCGCTGATCATGCGTATGCTCTCGTCCCTTGGCCGTATCGACCAGACCAAAGTGCGTTCCGGCCAGTTGGACGACGATGACTGGCCGCGCCTGACCTCGGCTGTGAACCTGCTCAACGACCGCAAGCTGTTCATCGACGATACCGCCGGCATCAGCCCCTCGGAAATGCGCGCCCGTACCCGCCGCCTGGCCCGCGAGCATGGCGAAATCGCCATGATCATGGTCGACTACCTGCAGCTGATGCAGATCCCGGGTTCGGCCGGCGACAACCGGACCAACGAAATTTCCGAGATCTCCCGCTCGCTCAAGGCCCTTGCCAAGGAATTCAACTGCCCGGTCATCGCCCTGTCGCAGCTGAACCGCTCCCTGGAACAACGCCCGAACAAACGCCCGGTGAACTCCGACTTGCGTGAATCCGGTGCGATCGAGCAGGACGCCGACGTGATCATGTTCGTGTACCGCGACGAGGTGTACCACCCCGAGACCGAGCACAAGGGCGTGGCGGAAATCATCATCGGTAAACAGCGTAACGGCCCCATCGGCTTCGTGCGCCTGGCGTTCATCGGCAAGTACACCCGCTTCGAGAACCTTGCGCCGGGCATGTACAACTTCGACGACGACGAATAAGCCACCGGCCTCATCGCCGGCAAGCCATGAATCCGACAACCATCGTCGGATTTGGTCAAAATTTGTGCTATATTCCGCGCCCGCGATTTCCCTGCACACCAGAACCGGTCACTGACATGCAAGCAGCCAAACCACTCTACGACTATCCCAAGTACTGGGCCGAATGTTTCGGGCCAGCACCTTTCCTGCCGATGAGCAGGGAGGAGATGGATCTGCTCGGCTGGGATTCCTGCGACATCATCATCGTGACCGGTGATGCTTACGTCGACCACCCGTCGTTCGGCATGGCCATCATCGGCCGCCTGCTGGAGGCCCAGGGCTTCCGCGTGGGCATCATCGCCCAGCCGAACTGGCAGTCGAAGGACGACTTCATGAAGCTCGGCGAACCGAACCTGTTCTTCGGTGTGGCCGCGGGCAACATGGACTCGATGATCAACCGCTACACCGCGGACAAGAAGATCCGTTCTGACGACGCCTACACCCCTGGTGGCCTGGCCGGCAAGCGTCCGGACCGTGCCAGCCTGGTGTACAGCCAGCGTTGCAAGGAAGCCTACAAGCACGTGCCGATCGTACTGGGCGGCATCGAGGCTTCGCTGCGCCGCATCGCCCACTACGACTACTGGCAGGACAAGGTCCGCCACTCGATCCTGATCGACGCCAGCGCCGACATCCTGCTGTTCGGCAACGCCGAGCGTGCGGTGGTCGAGGTGGCCCAGCGCCTGTCCAACGGCGAGAAGATCGAGACCATCACCGATGTGCGCGGCACTGCTTTCGTGCGTCGTGACACGCCTCAGGGCTGGTACGAGATCGATTCGACCCGCATCGACCGCCCGGGTCGCGTCGACAAGATCATCAACCCGTACGTGAATACCCAGGACACCCAGGCCTGTGCCATCGAGCAGGCCAAGGGCGACCAGGAGGACCCGAACGAAGCCAAGGTCGTGCAGATTCTCGACAGCCCGAGCATGACCCGGGAAAAGTCGGTGATCCGCCTGCCGTCGTTCGAAAAGGTGCGTAACGACCCGGTACTCTATGCCCATGCCAACCGGGTGCTGCACCTGGAGACCAACCCGGGCAACGCCCGTGCCCTGGTGCAGAAGCATGGCGAAGTGGATGTGTGGTTCAACCCGCCACCCATCCCCATGAGCACCGAGGAAATGGACTACGTGTTCGGCATGCCCTATGCCCGTGTGCCGCACCCGGCCTACGGCAAGGAGCGCATCCCGGCCTACGAGATGATCCGCTTCTCGGTGAACATCATGCGTGGCTGCTTCGGTGGCTGCACCTTCTGCTCGATCACCGAGCACGAAGGCCGCATCATCCAGAACCGCTCGCACGAGTCGATCCTGCACGAAATCGAAGAGATGCGTGACAAGGTGCCGGGCTTCACCGGCGTGGTCTCCGACCTTGGCGGCCCGACTGCCAACATGTACCGCATCGCCTGCAAGAGCCATGACATCGAGAAGCACTGCCGCAAGCCGTCGTGCGTATTCCCGGGCATCTGCGAAAACCTCAACACCGACCACAGCTCGCTGATCGAGCTGTACCGCAAGGCTCGTGCCCTGCCGGGTGTGAAGAAGATCCTGATTGCCTCTGGCCTGCGTTATGACCTGGCGGTGGAGTCGCCGGAGTACGTCAAGGAGCTGGTCACCCACCATGTCGGTGGTTACCTGAAGATTGCCCCTGAGCACACCGAGCGTGGCCCGCTGGACAAGATGATGAAGCCGGGTATTGGCACCTATGACCGCTTCAAGCGCATGTTCGAGAAGTTCTCGAAAGAGGCGGGCAAGGAGCAGTATCTGATCCCGTACTTCATCGCCGCCCACCCAGGCACCACCGACGAAGACATGATGAACCTGGCCCTGTGGCTGAAGGGCAACGGCTTCCGTGCCGACCAGGTGCAGGCGTTTTACCCGTCGCCGATGGCTTCGGCCACGGCCATGTACCACTCGGGCAAGAACCCGCTGCGCAAGGTGACCTACAAGAGCGAGGGTGTGGAGATCGTCAAGAGCGAGGAGCAGCGTCGTCTGCACAAGGCGTTCTTGCGTTACCACGATCCGAAGGGCTGGCCGATGCTGCGTGAGGCGCTGCAGCGCATGGGCCGTGCCGACCTGATCGGGCCGGGCAAGCACCAGCTGATCCCGCTGCACCAGCCGCAGACCGATACCTACCAGAGTGCTCGCCGCAAGAACTCGACCCCGGCGGGTAGCCACAAGGTGGGCAAGGAGCAAAAGGTCCTTACCCAGCACACCGGCCTGCCCCCGCGTGGCAGTGATGGCAGCAAACCGTGGGACAAGCGTGAAAAAGCCAAGGCCGAAGCGTTTGCACGTAACCAGCAGGCGGCCAAGGAGCGCAAGGAAGCGGCCAAGGGTGGCAAAGGCAACAAGAAGCCGCGTCAGCCAGTGATCCCGCGCTGATTTCGGGGGCCGCTTTGCGGCCCAATCGCCGGCAAGCCAGCTCCCACAGGATTTGCACAAAGCCCAAGGGTTGCACTGTACTTGTGGGAGCCGGCTTGCCGGCGATCGGGCTGCAAAGCAGCCCCTGTTACAGGTTTAGTCGGGCTTCTTGTCGACCCACTTCGGCGCCACCGGCGCAACAAAGCTGTCCATCCCGTCCAGCAGTTCATCGGGCTGCTGTCCCAGCAGCAACATCGCCCGATGCTGCGGCCGCACGAAGCCTTCTTCGACGATATGGTCGAGGAACCCGCCCAGCTTCTCGTAGAAACCGTTCACATCCAGCAGCCCCAGCGGCTTGGCGTGATAGCCCAATTGCCCCCAGGTCCATACCTCGAACAACTCCTCCAGCGTACCCAGCCCACCGGGCAGGGCGATAAAGGCGTCGCTCAGTTCGGCCATGCGTGCCTTGCGCGCGTGCATGCCGTCGACCACTTCCAGGCGGCTGAGGCCCTTGTGGCCGATTTCGGCATTCATCAGGCTCTCGGGGATGATTCCGATCACTTCGCCACCGGCCGCCATGGCCGCGTCAGCGACGGTGCCCATCAGGCCAACTGCGCCGCCGCCATAGACCAGGGTCAGGCCGCGACGGGCTATCGCCTGGCCCAGCGCGATGGCTGCTTCACGGTAAGCGGGGTTGGCACCAATGCTGGCGCCGCAGAATACACAAACGGAACGTACGGGCATTGCTCATCTCCAGTCACTCAGGCTGACAGGGTAAGGCCCATGTCCTACAGTTCCAAGGCTGGTTTCACTCCGGTCGGGAGAATTCGCAGATGGCGCCGGTCGCTCCATGGGCGTAGGCCGCCAGCAGGCTGTTCATCAGGCTACCAAGGGTCATTTCGTATTGCTCCTAAATGAGAGGTTGTCCCATCGTCCAATAAAAGGGCATGATGTGCCCTTGAATTGGTTGTATACAATCCATTGAACAATTCTACTGGCTGGCCTCTTGACAGCCCCTTGACCCATATCAGCAAGGGGCTGAACGGTTTCAGGCAGTCTCGCAATTGATAAAACCCTGCCAAGGAGATTCATGATGTTTGCGAAAGCTGTAGCGGTATCCCTGCTGACCCTCGCCAGCGCTTCTGTCTTCGCAGCCGAGTGCTCGGTGACTGTCGACTCCACCGACCAGATGTCCTACAACACCAAGGAAATCACCGTCGACAAGAGCTGCAAGGAATTCACCGTCAAACTGACCCACTCCGGCAACCTGCCGAAGAACGTCATGGGCCACAATCTGGTGATCAGCAAGACTGCCGACATGCAGGGCATTGCCACCGAAGGCATGAGCCAGGGTCTGGAAAAGGACTACATCAAGGCTGACAACGCCGCGATCATCGCCCACACCAAGATGATTGGTGCTCCTGAGAAGGAGACCGAGGTGAAGTTCGATGCTACCAAGCTGGAAGCCGGTGGCGACTACAGCTTCTTCTGCACCTTCCCGGGCCACATCTCGATGATGAAGGGCAAGGTCGTCGTCAAGTAATCAAAGACTGACGGTGAACCCTGTGGGAGCGGGTTCATCGGGACGCCGAACCGCCGCGAATGCAATGGTGAGCCCACCGACGTATTCGCGGCGGTTCGGCGCCCCGATGAACCCGCTCCCACAGGTCTTTCTACAGCCTGATCAAGGGGCGAACGGCAGTTCGCGCTTGTGCTGGGTCTTGCGGTAGGTAGCGACGATGATATCGAACGCTTCCTGGTCAACCGGCTGCCCATGCAGGAAGGCATCGATCTGCTGGTAAGTCACGCCATGGGAGGCTTCGTCCGGCTTGCCCGGTGCCAGGTCTTCCAGGTCCGCAGTCGGCACCTTCTCCACCAGTGACTCCGGCGCACCGAAGCTGCGCGCAATCGCCCGCACCTGGTTCTTCACCAGCCCGCTCAGCGGCGCCAGGTCGCAGGCACCATCACCGAACTTGGTAAAGAAGCCCATCACTGCCTCGGCGGCGTGGTCGGTGCCGATCACCAGGCCTGCGCGGGCACCGGCGATGGTGTACTGGGCGACCATGCGGGTGCGTGCCTTGACGTTGCCGACCACGAAGTCCACCAGCGTCGGCGAGCCGTTCTTCAACTCCACCACTTCAGCCGCCAGCGCCCGTACTGCCGGGGCGATATCCACGGTGTGCACTTCGTCGGCCTTGATCACTTCCAGGCACGCCTGGGCGTCATGCTCGTCATGCTGGACCTGGTAAGGCAGGCGTACGGCGATGAAGGTGTAGGCCTTGTCACCGGTTTCGGCGCGCAGCTCGTTGATGGCGCGCTGAGCGAGCAGGGCGGCGGTCAGTGAGTCGACGCCGCCGCTGATGCCCAGCACCAGGGTCTTGAGCCGGGCGTTGGCCAGGCAATCCTTGATGAACGCCACGCGCCGGGCGACTTCGGCCTCGAGCGCGGCGGCGTCGGCGAACGGCGGCTGTACCTTCAGCGCCTGGGCAATCTCTTGCTGAACCGCTTGCATGGGTTACTCCTTGCTGGGGACTTTGAATACATGGCGCATGTAGGCGACGAAGTTCTCGTCGCGGCATTGGGTCTTGGCGGCTTCGTCCGAGATCTTCGCTACCGGCGCGCCGTTGCAGTCGGTCATTTTAAGCACGATGCTCATCGGGGCCACACCCGGGATGTCGCAAGTCAGGTTGGTGCCGATGCCAAAGCTGACGTTGATGCGACCGCGCAGGGCTCGGAAGATTTCCAGCGAGCGGGTCAGGTTGAGACCGTCGGAAAACACCAGGGTCTTGGTCATCGGGTCGATACCCAGTTTCTGGTAATGGGCAATGGCTTTTTCCGCCCATGCCACCGGTTCGCCCGAGTCGTGGCGCAGGCCGTCGAACAGCTTGGCGAAGTACAGATCGAAATCGCCGAGGAAGGCATCCATGGTGATGCAGTCGGTCAGGGCGATACCGAGCAGGCCGCGGTACTCGCGCACCCAGCAGTCCAGCGCGGCGATCTGGCTGTCGATCAGTCGCGGGCCGAGTTGCTGGTGGGCCATGATCCATTCATGAGCCATGGTACCCAGCGGCTTGATATCCAGTTTCCATGCCAGGTCGACGTTGCGGTACCGACGAAGCGGCCTGGGAAATCGTCGCGCAGCACGCGCACCACCTCTTCCTGCACGCGGCTGGAAAAGCGTCGGCGGGTGCCGAAGTCGGCCACCTGCAGTTCGGCCAGTTCATCTTCGTTGGCATGCGCGCGCAGCCAGTCGAACTTGCGGTATAGCTGGTCGCGGGCCTCGGCCAGGCGCATGCGCGGGTGCAGATGGCGGTTGCGCACTTCGCTGATAATCGCCAGCAGCGGCACTTCGAACAGGATCACATGCAGCCACGGACCTTTCAGGCGCAGGAACAGCTGGTCGTTTTCTATCCCCAGGCGTACGTAGCGCAGGTTGAAGCGGAACAGGCGCAGAAAGCGCAGGAAATCTGGTTTGAGAAAGCTGATGCGTTCGAGAAAGGCCAGCTGGCCGTCATCCAGGGTGAGGTCGCTGAGCAGTTCTAGCTGGTTGCGGATCTCGCCGAGGTATGGGCGCAGGTCCTCGCCGTTGCGACAGCGGAATTCCCATTCAACGTCGGCATCCGGGTAGTTGTGCAGTACGCCCTGCATCATGGTGAGTTTGTAGAAATCGGTGTCGAGCAGGTTGTGCACGATGCGCTCGGCGAATGCGCTCTCGCTCATCAGTGGGGCTCCGGAAGCGGCGAATGGCGGACATTGTGCCAGCCTTTTTGGCCTTGTTGTGTCTGGGCTGGCCTCTTCGCGGGTGAACCCGCTCCCACAGGGCCGCGTATCTGCCAAAACCGCGTGTTTTTTTCGTGCACCAGCTAGCCTTGAAACGGTGCCGCCTGTAGCAGTCGCGCACCAGCTGTGTGCAGTTCGGTGACGTCCGCTGTTACAGGGCGGTTGCACGTAAACACTTGCCAGGGTTGCAATGATGGCACTCGACGGTTGCTCCTTGTCTGTACGTCTGGTGGCGCCTGCCGCGTGGCAGACGGTTGCACGCTCAATAAAGAAAAGGCCGTCGGTCGCCTGCAGGCAACCTCCGCAGTGTGTTTTGCCGGAAGACAAAACCTATGGCACGGCCCTTGCTCTGAGCACAGGGCTGAGAAGTTGTAGTGCCAACCAAAAAAACTCTAGGAGCACCACCTCATGTCGCAGACGTTTTACAAGAAAGGTTTCCTGGCTCTGGCCGTAGCTACGGCACTGGGTGTTTCTTCGTATGTTCAGGCCGACGTCAAGATCGGTGTAGCGGGCCCGATGACCGGGGCTAACGCAGCGTTTGGCGAGCAGTACATGAAAGGTGCGCAGGCAGCGGCCGACAAGATCAACGCCGCCGGTGGCGTGAATGGCGAGAAAATCGTACTGGTCAAGGGCGATGACGCCTGCGAGCCGAAACAGGCCGTGGCCGTGGCCAACCGCCTGGTCGACCAGGACAAGGTGATTGGCGTGGTAGGCCACTTCTGTTCTTCCAACACCATCCCGGCCTCCGAGGTGTATGACGAGGCTGGCGTCATCGCCATCACCCCGGGCTCCACCAACCCACAGGTTACCGAGCGCGGTCTGGGCGCCATGTTCCGCATGTGCGGCCGTGACGACCAGCAGGGCATCGTCGCCGGCGATTACATCGTCGACGTGCTCAAGGGAAAGAAAGTCGCGGTGCTGCACGACAAGGACACCTACGGCCAAGGCCTGGCCGACGCGACCAAGGCACAGCTGGAAAAACGCGGCGTCAAGCCGGTGCTGTACGAAGGCCTGACCCGCGGCGAGAAGGACTTCAGTGCCGTGGTCACCAAGATCCGTTCCACCGGTGCCGACGTTGTCTACTTCGGCGGCCTGCACCCGGAAGCCGGCCCGCTGGTACGCCAGCTGCGCGAGCAGGGCCTGAAGGACGTCAAGTTCATGTCCGATGACGGCATCGTCACCGACGAACTGGTGTCCACCGCTGGCGGCGCGCAATACGTCGATGGCGTGTACATGACCTTCGGCGCCGACCCGCGCCTGCTGCCGGACAGCAAGGCGGTGGTGGAGGAGTTCCGCAAGGCCGGTACCGAACCTGAAGGCTACACCCTGTACGCCTATGCCTCGCTGCAGGCCCTGGCTGCTGCGTTCAACGGCGCCAAGTCGAACAAGGGCGAAGACGCTGCCAAGTGGCTCAAGGCCAACCCGGTGAAGACCGTCATGGGCGAGAAAAAGTGGGACTCGAAGGGTGACCTGACCGTCTCCGACTATGTGGTTTACCAGTGGGATGCCCAAGGCAAGTACCACCAGCTGGAAAAACAAAAATAACAACGGCCCACGGCCCGGGCGCGTCAGCCCCCGGGCCAAAGCCCCGCGGTACCTGTCTTTATCCGTAGATCTGCACAGTACTGCGCTGCGAGGGCCGCCTGTTCCAGGCCCGCCGTGGTCGGCGCTCGTGCAATCTCAATCAGGTGAGATTGCGTTATGGATGGTATTTTCCTGCAGCAACTGGTCAACGGCCTGACCCTCGGGTCGGTCTATGGCCTGATCGCCATCGGCTACACAATGGTCTATGGCATCATCGGCATGATCAACTTCGCGCACGGCGAGGTGTACATGATTTCCGCGTACCTCGCGGCGATCAGCCTGGCATTGCTGGCTTATTTCGGTATCGAGTCGTTCCCCCTGTTGATGCTGGGCACCCTGTTGTTCACCATCGTCGTCACCGGCGTGTACGGCTTCACCATCGAACGCATCGCCTACAAACCCCTGCGCAACTCCACCCGCCTGGCACCACTGATCAGTGCCATCGGCATCTCGCTGATCCTGCAGAACTACGCGCAGATCAGCCAGGGCGCCCGCCAGCAAGGCGTGCCAACCCTGCTGGAAGGCGCCTGGCGTGTCGAAGTGGGCACCGGCTTCGTGCAACTTACCTACACCAAGATCTTCATCCTGGTGGCAGCCTTCGTTGGCATGGGCCTGCTCACCTATGTGATCAAGTACACCAAGCTCGGCCGCATGTGCCGTGCTACCCAGCAAGACCGCAAGATGGCCTCGATTCTGGGCATCAACACCGACCGGGTGATTTCCTACGTGTTCGTCATCGGTGCGGTTATGGCTGCCCTGGCCGGCGTGCTGATCACCATGAACTACGGCACCTTCGACTTCTACGCCGGCTTCATCATCGGTATCAAGGCGTTTACCGCCGCGGTGCTCGGCGGTATCGGGTCGCTGCCAGGCGCCATGCTCGGCGGGATCATCCTGGGCATTTCCGAGTCGCTGTTCTCTGGCCTGATCAACTCCGACTACAAGGACGTGTTCAGCTTCTCGCTGCTGGTGATGATCCTTATCTTCCGCCCACAAGGCCTGCTGGGTCGCCCGCTCGTGGCTAAGGTGTGAACATGTCCATTGCCAAAACTGCCTCTGTTCCTGAAACCAAAAGTTTCGATATCAAACGCAGCCTGCTGGAGACCATCGTCGCCGGCCTGCTGGCACTCATCGTGTTCGGCCCTGTCGTTGGCGTGGTGCTCGACGGCTACACCTTCAACGCCGAGCCGCGGCGTGTGGCCTGGCTGGTTGGCGGGGTGATGCTGGGGCGCTTCCTGCTCAGCCTGTACCTGCAGACGGCCGCCGGCACGCGCATGCTCCAGGGCTTCGAAAGCGGTGGCTCGGGCGTGCATGTGCGCGCGCCGAACTACGTATCGCGGCTGCGCTATATCATCCCGGCGCTGGTGGTGATCGCCATCGTCTTCCCGATCTTCGCCAACAAGTACCTGCTGACCGTCGTCATCCTCGGCCTGATCTACGTGCTGCTGGGCCTGGGGCTGAACATCGTGGTCGGCCTGGCCGGCCTGCTCGACCTGGGCTACGTGGCGTTTTATGCCATCGGCGCGTACGGCCTGGCGCTGGGTTATCAGTACCTTGGCCTGGGCTTCTGGAGCGTGCTGCCACTGGCGGCCATAGCTGCGGCGCTGGCGGGGTGCATACTCGGTTTCCCGGTGTTGCGGATGCACGGCGACTACCTGGCGATCGTGACCCTGGGCTTCGGCGAGATTATCCGCCTGGTGCTGAACAACTGGTTGTCGTTCACCGGCGGCCCCAACGGTATGCCGGCACCGGCGCCGACCTTCTTCGGCCTGGAGTTCGGCCGTAGAGCCAAGGACGGTGGGGTACCGATCCACGAGTTCTTCGGCTTCGATTACAACGCCAACCTCAAGTTCGTGTTCATCTACGCGGTGCTGTTCATCGTCGTGCTTGCAGTGCTCTACATCAAGCATCGCCTGACCCGCATGCCGGTTGGCCGTGCCTGGGAAGCGCTACGCGAAGACGAGATCGCCTGCCGCTCGATGGGCCTGAACCACGTACTGGTCAAGCTCTCGGCGTTTACCCTGGGTGCCTCCACCGCCGGCTTGGCCGGGGTGTTCTTTGCCACCTATCAGGGCTTCGTCAACCCGTCGTCGTTCACCTTCTTCGAGTCGGCGCTGATCCTCGCCATCGTCGTGCTCGGTGGTATGGGCTCGACCGTAGGCGTGGTGATCGCCGCCTTCGTGCTGACCGTGGCACCCGAGCTGCTGCGCAGCTTCTCCGAATACCGCGTGCTGCTGTTCGGTGTGTTGATGGTGCTGATGATGATCTGGCGACCGCGTGGGCTGATCCGCATCAGCCGTACCGGTGTGACCCCGCGTAAAGGAGTGGCGCCATGAGCGACGATATCATTCTCTCGGTCGACAACCTGATGATGCAGTTTGGCGGCATCAAGGCGCTCAGCGATGTCAGCCTGAAGGTCCGGCGCAACCAGATCTTCGCCCTGATCGGCCCCAACGGTGCGGGCAAGACCACCGTGTTCAACTGCCTGACCGGGTTCTACAAGGCCAGTGGCGGGCGCATCGAACTGAACGTGCGCGGTAGCCACACCAATGTCATCCAGCTGCTCGGCGAGCGCTTCCAGGCGGCAGACTTCGTCTCCCCGGCGCGCTTCGCCAACCGCATGTACTACAAGATGTTCGGCGGTACCCACCTGGTCAACCGCGCCGGCCTGGCACGCACCTTCCAGAACATTCGCCTGTTCAAGGAAATGTCGGTGGTGGAGAACCTGCTGGTGGCGCAGCACATGTGGGTCAACCGCAACCTGCTGGCCGGGGTACTCAACACCAAGGCCTACCGCAAGGCCGAGAGCGACGCGCTGGACCACGCGTTCTACTGGCTGGAAGTGGTCGACCTGGTCGATTGCGCCAACCGCCTGGCTGGCGAGTTGTCGTACGGCCAGCAGCGCCGCCTGGAAATCGCCCGGGCCATGTGCACGCGGCCGAAGATCATCTGCCTGGACGAACCGGCGGCTGGCCTGAACCCACAGGAAACCGAGGCCCTCAGCCGCATGATCCGCGTGCTGCGCGACGAGCACGACATTACCGTGGTGCTGATCGAACACGACATGGGCATGGTCATGAGCATTTCCGATCATATCGTGGTGCTCGACCACGGCAACGTGATTGCCGAAGGCGCACCGCAGGATATCCGCCACAACCCGACGGTGATCGCCGCCTACCTGGGTGCAGATGAAGAGGAACTGGTATGAGTGCACCCATTCTGGAATTGAAGGACCTGGACGTGTTCTACGGCCCTATCCAGGCGCTGAAGAAAGTCTCGATGCACATCAATGAAGGTGAGACGGTCAGCCTGATCGGCGCCAACGGCGCTGGCAAGTCGACCCTGCTGATGTCGATCTTCGGCCAGCCGCGGGCGGCGTCGGGGCATATCGTGTACCGCGGCACCGACATCACTCGCAAGTCATCGCATTACATTGCCTCCAACGGCATCGCCCAGTCGCCGGAAGGGCGCCGGGTGTTCCCCGACATGACGGTCGAGGAGAACCTGATGATGGGTACCATCCCCATCGGCGACAAGCATGCCGACGAAGACATGCAGCGCATGTACGAGCTGTTCCCGCGCCTGAAAGAGCGGCGTAACCAGAGGGCCATGACCATGTCCGGTGGCGAGCAGCAGATGCTGGCCATTGCTCGCGCGCTGATGAGCCGGCCAAAGTTGTTGCTGCTGGATGAGCCATCGCTGGGGCTGGCGCCGATCGTGGTCAAGCAGATCTTCTCGACCTTGCGTGAACTGGCCAAGACCGGGATGACCATCTTCCTGGTGGAGCAGAACGCCAACCATGCGCTGAAACTGTCGGACCGGGCTTATGTGATGGTCAACGGGCAGATTCGCATGAGCGGGACGGGGCAGGAGCTTTTGGTCAACGAAGAAGTGCGCAACGCCTATCTCGGCGGGCATTGAGTTGCTTTCGGGGGCCGCTTTGCGGCCCTCGAAGCCAATGTGGACAACCTTTCGAACACCTCTCCCCAATTACTCCACAACCCCACCACAAACCCTTGTTTCCACAGGATCATTTTTTCCACGGTTAATGTGGAGCTGCCTGTGGAAAACATGGTGGCATCTCGCTCAAGCCCTTTGATACCAAGCCCTGCAGAGTAATGATCATTTTTTGATCAATTGCACCTTGTGGATTATTTTCCAAGGTTTTTCAAAGCCCTGCATTCATTCCAGGCGTTGCGAAAAGCCTGTGGATAACCCTGTGAAAAAGCCTTGGACAGACCGCTGCAGACGGCATGCTTGAAAGCCTTGCGCCATCACCGAAAAGATATCCACCGACCATAAGTCGCTGAAAGGGTTCCGTACCGTGGACAAGTTGCCCCCAATCCGTGGGGAAAGCCTTGTGGATAACGTGCGCATAGCTGGTGCCGAGCCGTCTACTGTAAGGGTTTGCCACATATGATCAAAAAATGAACAGTATCCCGGGCGGGTTGCTGCAAGCACGCGGCGCGGGCATGCTGCAAGACTGCCGATGACAATCCACCGTGAGGAACAGAGCATGACGTCCACCGTATTCATCACTGGCGCGACTTCCGGTTTTGGTGAGGCCACTGCCCGCCGTTTTGCCGAAGCTGGTTGGAAGCTGGTGCTCACTGGCCGCCGCAAGGAGCGCCTGGATGCCCTGTGCGCAGAACTGTCGGCCAAGACCGAAGTACACGGCCTGGTGCTCGACGTGCGTGACCGCAAGGCCATGGAGCGGGCCATCGCCAACTTGCCGGCCGGCTTCGACAAGTTGCGCGGCCTGGTCAACAACGCAGGCCTGGCGCTAGGGGTGGACGCGGCGCAGAACTGCAGCCTGGACGACTGGGAAACCATGGTCGATACCAACATCAAGGGCCTGATGTACACCACTCGCCTGCTGCTGCCACGGCTGATCGCCCATGGCCGTGGGGCGTCGATCCTCAACGTAGGTTCAGTGGCGGGCAACTACCCGTACCCAGGCAGCAACGTGTATGGCGGCACCAAGGCCTTCGTCGGCCAGTTCTCGTTGAGCCTGCGCTGCGACCTGCGGGGTACGGGCGTGCGCGTGAGCAATATCGAGCCGGGCCTGTGCGAGAGCGAGTTCTCGCTGGTGCGCTTTGGCGGTGACCAGGCCAAATACGACGCCACCTACGCCGGTGCCGAGCCGATCCAGCCGCAGGACATTGCCGAGACCATCTTCTGGATCCTCAACCAGCCGGCGCATATCAATATCAACAGCCTCGAGCTGATGCCGGTGAGCCAGGACTGGGCAGGGTTCTCGATCGACCGGTCGGCCAAGGCCTGATCAAAAGGCGGGGCCGCTTTGCGGCCCATTCGCAGCACAAGGCTGCTCCTACAGGATTGGCACTGGTTTCAGGTGCGCCGCTTTCCCTGTAGGAGCAGCCTTGTGCTGCGAAAGCGTCAGCCCAGGCGCTGCAACCCTTCCAGGCAAGTCGCCAAGTGGTAGGGCGTAGTCGAAGGCATATCATGCCGGCTGACACTGCCTTGCCCATCCCGGCACTCATACCAGCCCGCCTCACGCAGGAACCGCGTTTCCAGAGCCTGCAACTGCCCGGCAAGCTTGCTCTCGCCCCCTGTCCGCAACACCAGCGCCCGCAGGTACTCTGCCTGCGCCCAGATCCGCTGGGTGGCGTCGAGCACCTGGCCATCCACATCCAGCATCGCCAGCACAGCGGCATCCTTCACCCCGTATTGCTCGGCGTAGCCGAAAGCCCGGTCGATGGACGCATGCAGCGGCGTATCTCGCAGCAGTGGCGAGGTATGCAGGAGGTAGAACCACTCGAACTGGTGCCCCGGCTCGAACCAGTTATCCACAGTGCCGCGTGGCTTTTCCAGCATCAGGCCGTGGGCGGGGTCGATGAAGTGTTCCTGCAGCGCGCCGCACAGGTGCAGCAACGACTGCCGGACATGCTTGTCGTCACGCACCGCCAGCACCTGCAGGAAGGCTTCGGCCAGGTGCATCTGTGGGTTTTGCAGCGGGCCGCTGCCAAGGTCTGCCCAGTCTTCAGCGAGGCTGGCTTCGTACAGGCCGTCGTCGCGGGCGAACTGCTGGTCGATGATGTCCAGCGCGGCGTTCAGCGTGGACTCCACCAGGTTTTCACGCACCTTGCCCCAGTAGTGCGCACAGGCGAAGACGATGAACGCGTGGGTGTAGAGGTCCTTGCGCCGGTCCAGCGGTTTGCCCTGGGCGTCGATGCTATAGAACCAGCCGCCGTGTTCGGCGTCGTGGAAGTGCTTCTGCAACGAGCGGAACAAGGCCGCCGCACGCTCGGCTGCGCCCGGTTGCCCGATGCGGCTGCTGAACAGGTAAAGCTGACGCGCGCAGGCCATGGCCCGGTAGCGCTGCACCGGCAATGGCTGGTGTTGGGCGTCCAGTGCCTCGTAAGGCAGGGCCATGTCGGCGTTCCAGCCCGGGCCTTGCCACAACGGCACGATACGTTCGGCGAAGTGCTGGTTGAAGCGGGCCAGTTCGGGCAGGGTGGGGCGGGGGTCGGACATTTCGGCGCTCGTCGCTGTCGGGCAGGGCGCAATGGTAGCAGAACTGGGTTGTGGGTAGCCTGTGCCGGCCTCTTCGCGGGTGAACCCGCTCCCACAAGTACGGCACCGGACCTGAGGGAAGCGCAATACCTGTGGGAGCGGGTTCACCCGCGAAGAGGTCAGTACAGGCTACCGATCAGCTCGGGTTGCCAAGCCCCTGCCATTGCCGCGCCCCTACGAAGATGAAGCGCAACTGCTGGGTGATCTTTTCCTGCGGCGTCAGCGCCTGTGGATAACCCGCTTCGGGGCTGTCGATAAGCTCGGGCAGGGTGGCGAACACGGTCTTCACCACCAGGTCGGCCATCACCGCCAGCGCGGCGCTGTCCAGGTGCTGCCAGCGCTTCATCCGCGCCAGGTCGGTGGCCAGGTCGTCGCTGATGTCCTGTCGCAGGCGGGCGATGGCCTGGCGTACGGCCTGCGAACCGCCGTACTGCTCACGGGCGAGGAACAGGAACTGCGCACGGTGGGCGGCGACCACGTCAAGGAAGATGCGCACCGAGGCGTCGGTGATGCCGCCCAGTTCGAATTCGTTCTGGCGCACCAGGCGGATGGTCTGGCGGAAGGTGGTGTCGACCTCGGCAACCAGGGCCAGGCCCAAGGCGTCCATGTCGGAAAAATGCCGGTAAAAACCGGTGGGTACGATGCCGGCCGTCTTTGCCACTTCGCGCAGGCTGATACTGCCGAAACCACGGCCACTCTCCATGAGCTGGCAGGCAGCATCGAGCAGGGCCTGGCGGGTCTGTAGCTTCTGTTCGGCGCGCGGCAGCATGGTGCGGGCTTCTATGGCGGTAAGGCTGGGCACTCTAGTTAAAAAAACAAAGCCCGGTCAATGGACCGGGCCTGGAGGGGAGCTGGCGTTGTGATATAGGTTGTTCTTTTCAGTCATGGCGATCAGCTCACACGGCTGATTTCAACCAGGCGATCGGAACCACCCTCGGCAACACGGCCAGTACGTTCGATCAGGCGATCGGAACCACCCTCGGCGACGCGGCCAGTACGTTCGATCAGGCGATCGGAACCACCCTCGGCGACGCGGCCAGTACGTTCGATCAGGCGATCGGAACCACCCTCGGCGACGCGGCCAGTACGTTCGATCAGGCGATCGGAACCACCCTCGGCGACGCGGCCAGTACGTTCGATCAGGCGATCGGAGCCACCTTCGGCAACGCGGCCAGTACGTTCGATCAGGCGATCGGAGCCACCTTCGGCAACGCGGGCACTACGTTCGAACAGGCGATCAGCACCACCTTCAGCAACGGTCTTCAGCGGCTGGGCGATTTCAGCAGCGCTGGAGCGCGATTCGGCGGTCAGGTGTTGCTCGTCGGCTGGTAAGGCAAAAGCGTTGGCAGCCAGGATGGACAGGGTCAGGGTCAGCAGATGGCGTTTCATGATTTCGGTGCTCCTCTCGGGGGCTGGAAAGTGGGTACGGAGCCAATGCTACGCCGCGTAACGCCAGAGAGAAGTTCATACGGGTAATGGTAACAATCGACCGTATTGATAGAGATTTAAAACTGCTCTAGAAAGCGCTTTACAGGACGTTAGATGGCAATTTGATGGCGCTTTTTGCAGGTAACACGTACGGTCTGGCGCGACGATTTGCTGAGCAAAAGGCCAGAAAAAACATCGCTATCATGGCGCCATCGATAAAACCCCACGGGTTTTCATCAGTCCGAGATATTGAGTGCCACCGCTGCACCTGTTCTGTGCCATACCGCAAGGAGAATCACGCAATGACGCGTCCCGCCAGAATCCTCGTCTGGACCTTCACCAGCCTGCTGACCCTGCTGGCGATCCTGGTGGTGGTGATTGCCACCTTCGACTGGAACCGCGTCAAGCCCCTGCTCAACGAGAAAGTCTCCGAGGCCCTGCAGCGGCCCTTCGCGATCAATGGCAACCTTGCCGTGGACTGGCGCACCGAACCAGAAGAGGGGGGCTGGCGTGCCTGGGTGCCCTGGCCGCACTTCATTGCCGAAGACCTGACCCTGGGCAACCCCGAGTGGCTCAAGGAACCGAAGATGGTCGGCCTGGAGCGCGTGGCGTTCCGCCTGGCGCCGCTGCCGCTGCTGTTCCAGCAGATCAGCATCCCGCGCATCGACCTGACCAAGCCCACAGCCAGCCTCACCCGTCTGGCCGATGGCCGCGCCAACTGGGCCTTCGACTTCGGCCCCCAGGATGAAAACGCAGAGCCTTCCAAATGGCAGCTGGACATTGGCGCCATCGGCTTCGACCAGGGCAATGTCAGCTTCGATGACCAAACCCTGAAAACCAGCATGAAGGTGCAGATCGACCCGCTGGGCAAGCCTGTCCCGTTCAGCGACATCGTCGGCAAGGCCAGCGCCGAGAAGGCCGGTGCCGCGCAGGACTATGCCTTCGGGCTCAAGGCCCAGGGCCGCTACAAAGGCCAGTTGGTGTCCGGTACCGGCAAGATCGGCGGCCTGCTGGCCCTGCAGGACGCCAGCCAGCCGTTCCCGCTGCAGGCTGACGTGCGCATCGCCGACACCCATGTGGTGCTTGCCGGCACCCTGACCGACCCGCGCAACCTCGGCGCCCTCGACCTGCGCCTGCGCCTGTCCGGGGCCAGCCTGGGCAACCTCTACCCGTTGACCGGCGTAACCTTGCCCGACACCCCGGCCTATTCCACCGACGGCCACCTCAGCGCCAACCTCCACGCGGCGCAGGGTGCGACCTTCAATTACCAGGGTTTCAACGGCAAGATCGGTGACAGCGATATCCATGGCGACCTGGCCTTCGTTGCCAGCCAGCCACGGCCCAAGCTGTCCGGCAACCTGGTGTCCAACCAGTTGTTGTTCAAGGATCTGGCGCCGCTGATCGGTGCCGACTCCAACGCCGAGCAGAAAGCCCGTGGTGGTGCCAGCAAGCAGCCGGAGGGCAAGGTGCTGCCAGTGGAAGAGTTCCGCACCGAGCGCTGGCGCGCGATGGACGCCGACGTCACCTTCGCTGGCAAGCGCATCGTGCACAGCGCGCAACTGCCGTTCAACGACCTGTCGGCCCACGTGATCCTGGAGGACGGCCTGCTGCGCCTGGAGCCCCTGCGTTTTGGCGTGGCTGGCGGCAACCTGGCTTCCAGGATTCGCCTGGATGGCCGCAACGTACCGTTGCATGGGCGTGCCCGGCTGACGGCGCGGGGCTTCAAGCTCAAGCAGTTGTTCCCCTCCTTTGCGCCGATGCAGACCAGCTTCGGTGAGTTGAATGGCGATGCCGATATCACCGGCCGGGGCAACTCGGTAGCCGCCTTGCTGGGCACCGCCAATGGCGACCTGCGCATGTTGATCAACGATGGTGCCATCAGCCGCAGCCTGATGGAGATTGCCGGGTTGAACGTGGGCAACTATGTGGTCGGCAAGCTGTTTGGCGATGAGGATGTGAAGATCAACTGCGCAGCGGCTGACGTGGGTATCAAGGATGGCCTGGCGACCACGCGCCTGTTCATCTTCGATACCGAGAACGCGATCATCTACATCAACGGCACGGCCAATTTCGCCACGGAGCAGCTGGACCTGAAAATTACCCCCGAATCGAAAGGGTTGCGGCTGTTCTCGCTGCGCTCGCCGCTGTATGTGCGCGGGCCGTTCGCCAAGCCCAGTGCCGGGGTGCAGGCGGTGCCGCTGGCATTACGCGGAGCGGGAATGGTGGCGTTGGGCGTGGTTGCCGGGCCGGCGGCGGGGTTGCTGGCGCTGATTGCGCCTAGCAGCGGGGATGATCCCAACCAGTGCACGCCGCTGTTGCAGCAGATGAAGGCGGGCAAGGCGCCGGCGGTGGTGAAAAGCAAGAAATGATGGGGCCGCGTTGCGGCCCATCGCCGGCAAGCCAGCTCCCTGCGCTTACAAGCCTTGCAACAGGTCGGACATATCGTCCGCGTGCTCTTCTTCCTGCGCGAGGATGTCTTCAAAAATCCGCCGCGTAGTCGGATCTTTATCCCCGATGTACCGAATGATCTCGCGATAGCTATCGATGGCGATCCGCTCCGCCACCAGGTCTTCCAGCACCATCTCCTTCAATGAAGTGCCCGCCACATATTGGGCATGGGACCGCTTGCTCAAATTGTCCGGGTTGAAATCCGGCTCTCCACCCAACTGCACGATCCGTTCGGCAAGCTTGTCGGCGTGTTCGGCTTCCTGGTTGGCATGCTCGAGGAATTCATCGGCAGCCACGCTGGCCTTGATGCCGCTGGCCATGAAGTAGTGACGCTTGTAGCGCAGCACGCAGACCAGCTCTGTGGCCAGTGAATCATTGAGCAGGCGCAGGATCTGTTGGCGATCAGCATCGTAACCCTCGGTCACCGCACCTTGCTCGACATGCTGACGGGCACGTTCGCGCAGGGTTTGTACATCGGTCAGTTCATTAGCATTCATGTTCATCTCCTGGAACATCAGGGTGGTCATGGATATGGCCTGGAAGGCTTAGGCGCCGTGGACGGCGTCGCTGTCTTCTTCGCGTTGTCTGCAAGTCTTGAAGCCCTTGGCGTCGACATGGCCGGTGGCGTCGAAGCGCACGTAGTAGGGCTGCTGGTGGCCATCGTGGTTGAGGATGTAGTCGTTGCAGGTGCCGCCATGGGGGAGGTCGATGACGTTGGACGGGCTGCCGCCGATGGCGATGACTTTCTGCATGGTCATGCCTTTTTCCACCTGCTTGACCAGCGGTTCGTCGCGGTAGGTGACGTAATCCACCGGGTTTTCCGGGCGGCTGCCGCAGGCGACGAGGGTGGCGCTTGCCAGAAGGATTGCCAGGGTCTGCTTGTACATGGTCCCGCTCCTTGCAAAGGGTCTGTGTGGTTTGGAACCGCAGCGCGCGGCGGGAGTTCGATTGCGATGGTCATCAAGGCCGCTGTAGTGTTGGCCGGTCGTCCACGGAAAGGGGCTGGGGCAATGCAGCAGGAATTGGCCACGCGATACCCGTTGGTGCTGGTGCCGGGCATGCTCGGTTTTGTCCGGGTAGTGCTCTACCCCTACTGGTTCGGCATCGTGCCGGCCCTGCGCCAGGGCGGGGCGCAGGTGTTCCCGGTGCAGGTTTCGCCACTGCATTCCAGCGAGGTGCGCGGCGAGCAGTTGCTGGCGATCATCGAAGACATCTGCCTGCGTACCGGAGCGGAAAAGGTCAACCTCATCGGCCACAGCCAGGGCGCCCTGAGCGCGCGCTACGCGGCTGCCAGGCGGCCTGGGCGGGTGGCTTCGGTCACTTCGGTGGCAGGGCCCAACCATGGCTCGGAACTGGCCGACTACCTGGAACGCACGGCACCGGGCGATTCCCCGCAGGGGCGCATCCTGAAGGCCGTGCTGCATGGCTTGGCCGTGCTGCTGGTGTGGCTGGAAACCGGCTGGCGCCGTGACCCGTTGCCGGTGGATGTACACGCCTCGCACCAGTCACTGACCAGTGCAGGTGTGGCGCTGTTCAACCAGGCTTATCCACAGGGGTTGCCAGACACCTGGGGCGGGGAGGGGGCCTATGAGGTCGATGGCGTGCGTTATTACTCCTGGTCCGGCACCTTGCAGCCCGGCCTGACCGACCAGCGGCGCAACCGTTTCGACGGCAGCAGCCACTTCTGCCGCCTGTTCGCGCGCAGTTTCGTCAAGGAAAAGGGCTATTGCGACGGAATGGTCGGGCGCTTCAGTTCGCACCTGGGGCAGGTGATCGGCGATGATTACCCGCTCGACCACCTGGATATCGTCAACCAGTCGCTTGGTGCGGTGGGCAAGGGTGCCGAACCGGTGCGGCTTTTCACCGAACATGCCGCCCGGCTCAAGGCGGCAGGGCTCTAGCGACGGATCGGTGTGGTCCAGCGCTCGGCCAGCACCACGCCCGCCAGGGTCAGCAGGCCGCCGACCAGGTGATAGCGGGCCAGCTGCTCATCGAGCACCACGGCGGCGATCAGTGCCGTGACCAGCGGCAGCAGGTTGAAGAACAGCGTGGTGCGGCTGGGCCCCAGGCGGTGCACGGCCTGCATCCACACCAGGGGCGCGATCATCGAGGCCAGCACGCAGGCGTACAGCACCAGGCCGACGTTGCGGCTGTTCAGGCCAGTCTTGTCCGACAGCACGAACAGCGGCAGCAACACGACGATGGCTACCAGCACCTGCAGGTACAGCAGTTGCATCGGCGGCAGGCGCAGCTGCCATTTCTTCAGCAGGAAGCTGTACAGCGCGTAGGCCAGTGTGGCCACCAGCATCAGCAGGTCGCCGCTGTTCAAGCCTTGTTGCAGCAGGCTGGCGGGGTGGCCGGCGCTGACCACTTCAAGCACGCCGAAAAATGACACCAGCGCGCCCAGCAGGGCACCGTAGCTCAGGCGCTGGCCCAGCCAGGCGATGGACAATGCCAATGACATCAGTGGCATCAGCGAAAGGATGATGCCCATGTTGGTGGCGCTGGTGATGCCGGCGGCAAAGTAGGCCAGGCTCTGGTACAGCGCCATGCCCAGCACGCCCAGCACGAAAACCTTGCCCAGGTGCGGGCGAATGGCCGCGCGATTGCGCCACACGGCGGGCAGCAGGAACGGGGTGAACAACAGCGCGGCCAGCAGCCAGCGGTAGAAGCCGATCTCGGCGGGGTGGATGGCGCCGGCGGACATCTTGGTGACCACGGTGTTGCCGGCCCATATCAGGATGGCGGTCAGGGGGAACAGATAGTTCATGTAGCAGGTTACTCGTTTTGGACTGTTTGGGGCTGCTTTGCAGCCCATCGCGACACAAGGCCGCTCCTACAGGTATCGCGCAGGCCCGGAAGGCAACGCGGGTCCCTGTAGGAGCGGCCTTGTGTCGCGATGGCCTGCGCAGCAGGCCCCGATGGCAGCCATTATCAACTGTCTGTCAACAAGCTTATACTCCTATCCAGACAATCCACCCCGCAAAGCAGACAGCATGCCGCGCAAATACCTCGACATTCCCCAGTTCACCCGGCTCCCGGCCGCGGTGTACTTCCGCCACGACGAGTTCGGTGCCGACACCCGCAGCGCCCTGCATCGCCACGCCTGGGGCCAGCTCAACTACACCGCCCACGGCGTGATGCACCTGGAGGTAGCTGGCCAGCACTTCCTGTCGCCGCCGCAATACGCCGTGTGGGTGCCGCCCGACACCGAGCATGGTTGCTACAACCCGCAGGCCATCGTCTACCGTTCGGTCTACCTGGACCGCAGCCTGTGCGCCGCACTGCCGCAGCAACCGTGCAGCCTGATGATCAGCGACATCCTCAAGGCCATCCTCGCCGACTTCGCCCGGCGCGACCTGCGGGTGGCCGAGGGCGAGCGCGACCAGCGCCTGGCGCAGGTGCTGCTCGACCAGCTGCTGCTGGCGCCAACTCAGGCTTGCTACCTGCCGTTTGCCCACAGCGAGGGCTTGCGCCAGGTGCTCGATGCCCTTGGTGCCGAGCCGGGCGACAACCGCCCGCTGGGCGAATGGGCCGCCCAGATTCATGTCAGCGAACGTACTTTGGCCCGGCAGTTCCTGCGCGAGCTGGGCATCAGTTTTGGTGAATGGCGGCTGCGCCTGCGCTTTTTGCGCGCCATCGAGGCGCTTGAAGCCGGCCAGCCGATCCAGGCCATCGCCTTCGACCTCGGCTACAGCAGCGCCTCGGCGTTCATCGCCATGTTCCAGCGCCAGGCCCAGTGCACGCCCGAGCAATACCGTCGCCAGGCACGGGCAGGGCGTTGAGAATTCTTGGCTACACTCAGCTCGACCCCCGTGCATCGGGCGCGGAGCCAAGGAGATACTCCATGAAAGTGCTGCAAATCCCCTTACTGGTATTGGCGGTGTTGTTCAGCGCACAAGGCTTCGCCGCCAATACCGCGCAGCAGGAAAAGATGAAAACCTGCAACGCCGACGCCACCGCCAAGGCCCTCAAGGGCGATGAGCGCAAAGCCTTCATGAGCACCTGCCTGAAGAAGGATGTGCCACAAACCCAGCAAGAGAAGATGAAAACCTGCAACGCCGACGCCACCACCAAGGCCCTCAAGGGTGACGAACGCAAAGCGTTCATGAGCGACTGCCTGAAGAAGAAATGACCTGCGCCTATGCCTGCAGACGTAAGGCTGGCAGACTGCGGGTCTTTCCCGTTGTCTGCCGTTGAGGCTGTATGACCTTCACCCCCCGCCAGGTCACCCTGGCCAGCTGGATCATCGTATTTGCCGGCCTGTTGCTGGCGTTGCCCCTGAAATTGCTGCCAAGCCTGCTGGCCGGCCTGCTGGTGTTCGAGCTGGTCAACATGCTCACGCCGCGGCTGCAGCCGCTGCTCGCCGGGCAGCGCGCCCGCTGGCTGGCTGTGGCGCTGCTAGGCACGCTGGTTGTCAGTACCCTGACCCTGCTGTTTGCCGGTGCCTTCAGCTTTTTGCTGCACGAGGCGGAAAACCCCGGTGCCTCGCTGGACAAGTTCATGGCCCTGGTGGAGCGCGCCCGTAGCCAGCTGCCGCCGTTCATCGAAGGCTACCTGCCGGCCAGTGCGGCGGAGTTCAAGGTGGCCATCGGTGACTGGATCAAGAGCCACCTGAGCGACCTGCAGCTGGTGGGCAAGGGTATGGCGCACATGTTCGTCACCTTGTTGATCGGCATGATCCTCGGTGCCATCGTCGCCTTGCAGCGCATCCCCGACATATCCCGACGCAAGCCGCTGGCAGCGGCGCTGTTCGAGCGCCTGAGCCTGCTGGTGAAGGCGTTTCGCAACATCGTCTTCGCGCAGATCAAGATTTCGCTGCTCAACACCACGTTCACGGGCATCTTCCTGGCCGTGGTGCTGCCGATGTTCGACGTGCACCTGCCGCTGACCAAGACGCTGATCGTGCTGACCTTCCTGCTGGGCCTGCTGCCGGTGATCGGCAACCTGATGTCGAATACCCTGATCACCATCGTCGGCCTGTCGCTGTCGATCTGGGTGGCGGCGGCGGCGCTGGGTTACCTGATCGTCATCCACAAGGTCGAGTACTTCCTCAACGCGCGGATCGTGGGCGGGCAGATCAGTGCCAAGTCTTGGGAGCTGCTGCTGGCGATGCTGGTGTTCGAAGCGGCATTCGGGCTGCCTGGGGTGGTGGCGGGGCCGATCTACTATGCCTACCTGAAGAGTGAGCTGAAGCGGGCCGAACTGGTCTGATTCTTTGATTGACCAGTACCGGCCTCTTCGCGGGTAAACCCGCTCCCACAGGTATGCCACTTCTCTCAAGACTTGCGGGGACCCTGTGGGAGCGGGTTTACCCGCGAAGAGGCCGGCACAGGGGAAAGGGATGGCTCAGGCTACGCCGTAGCGCTTGCGCGCCTCGATGGCCAACCCGCTACCAATGCTGCCAAAGATGTTGCCTTCCACATGCCGCGCATTCGGCAGCATCGCCGACACGCTGTTGCGCAACGCCGGAATCCCGCTGGAACCGCCGGTGAAGAACACCGTATCGACCTGGGTCTCGCTCACTCCAGCCTTGGCCAGCAGTTCGCTCACGCTACCACGCACCCGCTCCAGCAACCCTTCGATAGCCCCCTCGAACAGCGCTCGAGACAGGTCCACGCCCAGATCGCGCTCGATGCGGCCTAGGTCGACGTGGCGGCTCTGCTGTTCGGTCAGCTCGATCTTGCTGGCCTCCACTTCCATCGCCAACCAGTGGCCGGCACGCTCTTCGATCAGTTTGAACAGGCGGTCGATGCCCAACGTGTCCTCGATGTCATAGCGCATGCTGCCCAGCGCCAGCTGAGACTTCTGCGAGTACAGGGCGTTGATGGTGTGCCAGGTGGCGAGATTGAGGTGATAGCTGGTTGGCATCAGCGCGCCGCTCTTCATGCGGCTGCCGTAGCCGAACAGCGGCATCACGCCCTGCAGGCTCAGCTGCTTGTCGAAGTCGGTACCGCCAATGTGCACACCGCCGGTGGCGAGGATGTCGCTCTGGCGCTCGGCGACCAGGTGGCGCTCGGGCGACAGGCGGATCAGGGTGAAGTCCGAGGTACCACCGCCGATGTCGACGATCAGCACCAGTTCTTCGCGGCTGATGCTCGACTCGTAGTCGAAGGCCGCGGCAATCGGCTCGTACTGGAAGGAAACATCCTTGAAGCCGATCTTGCGCGCCACTTCGGCCAGGGTGTCCTCGGCCTCCTGGTCGGCGGCAGGGTCTTCGTCGACGAAGAACACCGGACGGCCCAGCACCACCTGCTCGAACTCCCGCCCGGCAGCGGCCTCTGCGCGTTTTTTCAGCTCGCCGATGAACATGCCCAGCAGGTCCTTGAACGGCAGGGCGCTGCCCAGCACGCTGGTATCGTGCTTGATCAGCTTGGAGCCCAGCAGGCTTTTCAGCGAACGCATCAGGCGGCCTTCGTAGCCTTCCAGGTACTCGTGCAGTGCCAGGCGGCCATATACCGGGCGACGCTCCTCGATGTTGAAGAACACCACCGAGGGCAACGTGATCTTGCCGTCTTCCAGGGCAATCAGCGACTCGGCGCCTGGGCGGTGCCAGCCGACCGTGGAGTTGGAGGTGCCAAAGTCGATGCCCAGGGCGCGGGCCGGGGATACGTCAGACATGGGGAATGAGCTTCCGGAGGCAAAACGGCCGCGCAGTGTATGCCAGTTGGCTACAGAATCAAGACCGATCGTCTGCCATGGAGCAACCCCAAGCTGGTCTTGAAAGGCTATGCTTGACCCCTATCTTCTCTTGCAACACGCACATTCACATTGGTGATCCATAGATGGACTTCAAAGACTATTACAAGATACTCGGCGTAGAGCCCGCGGCGGACGAAAAGGCGATCAAGGCCGCGTACCGCAAGCTGGCGCGCAAGTATCACCCCGATGTCAGCAAGGAGCGCGACGCCGAGGAAAAATTCAAGGAGGCCAACGAGGCCTACGAAGTGCTGGGCGACGCGCAGAAACGTGCCGAGTACGATGAAATCCGCAAGTACGGTGGCCAGCATGGCCGGCCGTTCCAGGCGCCACCGGGCTGGGAGAACCGTGGCGGTGGTGGCGGCTTCGAAGGTGGCGATTTCTCCGACTTTTTCAGCTCGATCTTTGGTGGCCGGGGGGGCAACCCGTTCGGTGGTGCCCGGCAGCAGCAACGCAGCGCCGGCAGGCGGGGGCAGGACGTGGAGCTAGAACTGGCGGTATTCCTTGAAGAGACCCTGAGCAAGGAGTCCAAGCAGATCAGCTTCCAGGTGCCGCAGACCAATGCCATGGGCCAGCGCACCGGCTTCACTACCAAGACCCTGAACGTGAAGATCCCGGCCGGTGTGACCGACGGCGAGCGCATCCGCCTCAAGGGCCAGGGCGCGCCGGGAAGTGGTGGCGGGGCCAATGGCGACCTGTTCCTGACCATTCGCATGGCACCGCACCCGCTGTTCGATGTCGAAGGTCATGACCTGATCATCACCGTGCCGCTGGCACCGTGGGAGGCAGCACTGGGCGCCAAGGTGGCCGTGCCGACCCTGGACGGCAAGATCAACCTCACCATCCGCCCCGACAGCCAGAGCGGCCAGCGCCTGCGCGTACCGGGCAAGGGCCTGGCCAACAAGAGTGGCGAGCGTGGCAACCTTTACGCGCAACTGAAAGTGGTCATGCCACCAGCATCCGACGAGTCTGCCCGCGAACTGTGGACCAAGCTTTCCGAGAAGGCTGCGTTCAACCCGAGGACACAATGGAGTAAGTGATCATGAGCAGCACCCTGATCGTTCAACTGGACATGCGTACCTTGTGTCAGGAGGCCGATCTCACGGCTGACTGCGTGATCGAAATCGTCGAGCACGGCATTGTCGAACCTTCCGGGCGAACGCCGGAGGACTGGTTGTTCGACGATCAGGCGCCGTTGCTGGCCAAACGCGCGGCGAAGCTGCATCAGGAGCTGGAACTGGAGTGGGAAGGCGTGGCGCTGGCGCTGGAGTTATTGCAGGAAGTGCAGCAGCTGCGCAGCGAGAACAGCATGCTGAGGCAGCGGTTGGGCAGGTTTATCCAGATGTGAGGTTTGCAGGCCCGGCCTCTTCGCGGGCTTGCCCGCTCCCACAGATACTGCACAGGCCTCGGAAAATGTGCGGTCCCTGTAGGAGCGGGCAAGCCCGCGAAGTTAGCTTGGTTCTGCCCCCGGGTTCAGCACCAGTTGCATGAAGGTCAAGTCCAGCCACCGGCTAAACTTCACCCCCACCTGCGGCATCTGCCCGGTCACCACGAAGCCCAGCCGCTCGTGCAGGCGCACCGACGCTGCATTGCCGCTCTCGATGGCCGCCACCATCACATGCTTGCCACACTCGCGCGCACGCTCGACCAGCGCTGCCATCAGCACCGGCCCCAGCCCCTTGCCACGTTGGTCGCCGCGGATATACACCGAATGCTCAACGGTAAGGCGAAAGCCCTCGAACGGCCGCCAGTCGCCAAACGACGCATAGCCCAGCACACCGCTCTCATCCACCGCCACCAGGATCGGGTAGCCCTGCTGCGCACGTGCGGCAAACCAGGCCAGGCGGTTGGCCAGGTCCACCGGGTTTTCGTTCCAGATCGCCGTGGTGTTGCGCACCGCGTCGTTGTAGATGTCGAGGATGCCCGGCACGTCGGAAGGCAGGGCGTCGCGGATTTCATGACTCATGACAGCGTCTCGCAGGGTCGTTGCTTGCAGATTAAATGGTTACCAGCCCGCGCACACCTTCGGCCTGCATGTTTTCGCCGCGGCCCCGCTGGATGATCTCGCCACGGGCCATCACCAGGTACTGGTCGGCCAGCTCCTCGGCGAAGTCGTAGAACTGCTCCACCAGCAGGATTGCCATGTCGCCACGCTCGGCCAGGCGGCGGATGACTGCGCCTATCTCCTTGATCACCGAAGGCTGGATGCCCTCGGTGGGCTCGTCGAGGATTAGCAGCCGCGGGCGGCTGGCCAGGGCGCGGCCGATGGCCAGCTGTTGCTGCTGGCCGCCGGACAGGTCACCGCCACGGCGTTGCTTCATCTGTTCCAGCACGGGAAACAGTTCGTAGATGAAGGATGGTACTTCGCGCGCTTCACGGGCGGGAAAGCGCGACAGGCCCATCAGCAGGTTTTCCTCGACAGTGAGGCGGGGGAAGATCTCGCGGCCCTGGGGCACGTAGGCGATGCCGGCGTGGACCCGTTGCTGGGGCTTGAGGCTGGTGATCGGCTTGCCTTCCCATTCGATGCTGCCGTCGCGAGCGGGTACCAGCCCCATCAGGCAGCGCAGCAGGGTGGTCTTGCCCACGCCGTTGCGGCCCAGCAGGCAGGTGACTTCGCCAACCTTGGCCTCGAAGGACAGGCCCCGGAGGATGTGGCTGCCGCCGTAATACTGGTGCAGGGTGTCGATCTTGAGCATGTGTGTATTCCTGAAATTGTTGCTGTGCCTGTGCCGGCCCTTTCGCGGGTAAACCCGCTCCCACAAGGACCGCGCAGCTCTTCAGGCCTGTGTGGGAGCGGGTTTACCCGCGAAGAGGCCGGCACAGGTTTCAATGTCTAGCGGCCCAGATACACCTCGACCACCCGCTCATCCGCCTGCACCTGTTCCAGCGACCCTTCCGCCAGCACGCTGCCCTGGTGCAGCACGGTCACATGGTCGGCAATGCTGCCGACAAACCCCATGTCGTGCTCCACCACCATCAGCGAATGCTTGCCAGCCAGCCCCTTGAACAGCTCGGCGGTGAACTCGGTCTCGGCATCGGTCATGCCTGCCACCGGCTCGTCCAGCAACAGCAGTTGCGGCTCCTGCACCAGCAGCATGCCGATCTCCAGGAACTGCTTCTGCCCATGCGACAGCAAGCCCGCCTGGCGCTGGGCCAGCGGCAGCAGGCGCAAGGTGCCCAAAACCTCCTCGATGCGCTGGCGCTGCTCCCCACCCAAGCGCGCTGCCAGGCTGGCCCATACCGACTTGTCGGTCTTCAGCGCCAGCTCCAGGTTTTCGAACACCGTCAGCGCCTCGAACACCGTGGGCTTCTGGAACTTGCGGCCTATGCCGGCCTGGGCGATCTGGTATTCGCTCATGCGGGTCAGGTCGAGGGTGTCGCCAAAATAGGCCGTACCGGTGTCGGGCCTGGTCTTGCCAGTGATCACATCCATCATCGTCGTCTTGCCGGCACCGTTGGGGCCGATGATGCAACGCAGCTCGCCCACGCCGATGTACAGGTTCAGCGCGTTCAGCGCCTTGAAGCCATCGAAGCTGACGCTGATGTCTTCCAGGCTCAGCACCGTGCCGTGGCGGGTGTCGAGGCCGGTCTTGCGGCTTTGGCCCAGGCCGATGGCGTCGCGGCTGGCGCCGAGGTTGTCGAACACCGGTTCGAGCATGAATTCCGGGTGTACCGGGGGCACGCCTCTCATGGCTGGCTCCTTTTCTTCAACAGGCCGACCACGCCCTTGGGCAGGTACAGAGTGACGAGGATGAACAACGCGCCGAGGAAGAACAGCCAGAACTCCGGGAAGGCCACGGTGAACCAGCTTTTCATGCCATTGACCAGGCCAGCGCCGAGCAGCGGGCCGATCAAGGTGCCGCGCCCGCCCAGGGCCACCCACACGGCGGCTTCGATGGAGTTGGTCGGCGACATCTCGCTGGGGTTGATGATGCCTACCTGCGGTACGTACAGCGCACCGGCCAGGCCGCACAGTACGGCGCTGAGCACCCACACCAGCAACTTGAAACCGCGTGGGTCGTAGCCACAGAACATCAGGCGGTTTTCGGCATCGCGCACGGCGGTGAGCAAACGGCCGAACTTGCTGCGGGTGAGGCGCCAGCACAGGTACAGGCTGGCCAGCAGCAGGCCGACGGTGAGCAGGAACAGCACCGCGCGGGTGCCTTGGGCGGCGATGTCGAAGCCAAGGATGGTGCGGAAGCTGGTAAAGCCGTTGTTGCCGCCAAAGCCGGTTTCGTTGCGGAAGAACAGCAACATGCCGGCGAAGGTCAGCGCCTGGGTCATGATCGAGAAGTACACGCCCTTGATCCGCGAGCGAAAGGCGAACCAGCCGAACACCAGCGCCAGCAGCCCGGGCGCCAGCACCACCAGGCACAGGGCCCAGGCGAAATGCTGGGTGCCAGCCCAGTACCACGGCAGCTCGCTCCACGACAGGAAGGTCATGAACCCTGGCAGGCCGTCACCGGCGGCCTGGCGCATCAGGTACATGCCCATGGCGTAGCCACCGAGGGCGAAGAACAGCCCGTGGCCCAGCGACAGCAGCCCGGCGTAGCCCCAGACCAGGTCCAGGGCCAGGGCGACGATGGCGTAGCAGAGGATCTTGCCGACCAGGGTCAGGGTGTAGGCCGACACCTGCAGGGCATGGTCCGCCGGCAGCAGCGACAGCAGCGGCAGGGCCACAAGCAACAGGACGACGATGGCGCCGATGGCCAGGGTCAGGCGTGGCCCGGCCTTTTGCGTAGCGGTGACAAGCAGTGGCTGGTTCATCAGTCGATTACCCGTCCCTTGAGGGCGAACAGGCCTTGCGGGCGCTTCTGGATGAACAGAATGATCAACGCAAGGATGAGGATCTTGCCGAGCACGGCGCCGATCTGCGGCTCCAGCAGCTTGTTGGCGATGCCAAGGCCGAAGGCTGCCCACAGGCTGCCGGCCAACTGGCCGACGCCGCCGAGCACCACCACCAGGAACGAGTCGATGATGTAGCTCTGGCCCAGGTCCGGGCCGACGTTGCCGACCTGGCTCAGGGCCACGCCACCAAGCCCGGCGATGCCCGAGCCGAGGCCGAAGGCGAGCATGTCGACGCGCCCGGTGGACACGCCGCAGCAGGCGGCCATGTTGCGGTTCTGGGTGACCGCGCGCACGTTCAGGCCCAGCCGCGTGCGGTTGAGCAGCAGCCAGGTGAGCAGTACCACGGCCAGGGCGAAGCCGATGATCACCAGGCGGTTGTATGGCAGTACCAGATTGGGCAGCAGCTGGATGCCCCCCGACAGCCAGGCCGGGTTGCTGACTTCTACGTTCTGCGCGCCGAACAGCAGGCGGATGGCCTGGATCAGGATCAGGCTGATTCCCCAGGTCGCCAGCAGGGTTTCCAGAGGGCGGCCATACAGGTGGCGGATTACCGTGCGCTCCAGCGCCATGCCGACGCCGGCACTGACGGTGAAGGCCACCGGCAGTGCGATCAGTGGGTAGAACTCGATGGCGCCTGGAGCGTAGCGTTGCAGCAGTACCTGGACCATGTAGGTGCTGTAGGCGCCGAGCATCAGCATTTCGCCGTGGGCCATGTTGATCACCCCGAGCAGGCCGAAGGTGATGGCCAGGCCAAGGGCTGCCAGCAGCAGGATCGAGCCCAGCGACAGGCCACTGAAGGCCTGGCCGAGCAGTTCGCCGGCCAGCAGCTTGCGCTGCACCTGGGCCAGGCTGGTTTCGGCGGCGGTGCGCACGCCCGGGTCGGTTTCCGCGTTGGGTTGCAGCAAGGCTTCGAGGCGGGTGCGGGCCAGCGGGTCACCGGTTTCGCCGAGCAGGCGAACGGCGGCCAGACGTACTGCCGGCTCGCTGGCACCTAGTTGCAGGTTGGCCAGGGCAAGGCCGAGGGCGGCGTGCACGGCGGCATCCGGTTCGCTGGCGAAGCGCCGGTCGAGGAAAGCCATTTGCGCCGGTTGCGCGCTTTTCTGTAGTTGTTGGGCAGCGGCCAGGCGGATGTCGCTGTTGTCGCTGAGCAACTGGTGGCTAGCCAAGGCATTGTCGATCAGGCCACGCAGGCGGTTGTTCAGGCGCACCTTGCGCGTGTCGTCGGCGGCGATGCGGCCCTGGCGCAGGTTGTCCAGCAGCGCCAGGCGCGCGGTATCGGGTTGTGCGGCCCAGCCTTCGAGCAGGCGGGCTTGCTCGGCGGGCTTGGCAGCGAGGAAGAATTCGCCCTCGCTGGCCTGGGTTGCCAAGGGCATCAGCAGGAGAAGAGTTAGCAGGAGTCTAAGCATGCGAGCAATCCTGGAATACAGCGGTGGATTCTTCGCGGGTAAACCCGCTCCCACAGGGACCGCACAGGTTTCGAACCTTGCACCGAACCTGTGGGAGCGGGTTCACCCGCGAATGGGCCGCAAGGCGGCCCTAACGGCTCTCAGTTACCTTTCACGGCGTAATCAGGGCGCTTGTCGTTGCCGGGAATGAACGGGCTCCATGGCTGCGCCCGCAGCGGTTGCTCGGTCTCCCACACCACGCTGAACTGCCCGTCATCCTGGATCTCGCCGATCATCACCGGCTTGTGCAGGTGGTGGTTGGTCTTGTCCATGGTCAGGGTGAAGCCGGACGGCGCCTCGAAACTTTGCCCGGCCAGTGCCTCGCGCACCTTGTCGACATCGGTGGACTTGGCTTTTTCCACTGCCTGCGCCCACATGTGGATGCCCACGTAGGTGGCCTCCATCGGGTCGTTGGTCACCGCCTTGTCGGCGCCTGGCAGGCCCTTGGCCTTGGCGTAGGCCTTCCAGTCGGCGACGAACTTCTGGTTGACCGGGTTATCCACAGACTCGAAGTAGTTCCACGCCGCCAGATGGCCCACCAGAGGCTTGGTGTCGATGCCGCGCAGTTCTTCCTCGCCCACCGAGAAAGCCACCACTGGCACATCGGTGGCCTTCAGGCCCTGGTTGGCCAGCTCCTTGTAGAACGGCACATTGGAATCGCCGTTGACGGTGGAAATGACGGCTGTCTTGCCGCCAGCAGAGAACTTCTTGATGTTGGCGACGATGGTCTGGTAATCGCTGTGGCCGAACGGGGTGTACACCTCTTCGATGTCCTTGTCGGCCACGCCCTTGCTATGCAGGAAGGCGCGCAGGATCTTGTTGGTGGTGCGCGGGTAGACGTAGTCGGTGCCCAGCAGGAAGAAGCGCTTGGCGCTGCCGCCGTCCTCGCTCATCAGGTACTCCACGGCCGGGATCGCCTGCTGGTTGGGCGCGGCGCCGGTGTAGAACACGTTTGGCGACATCTCTTCACCTTCGTACTGCACCGGGTAGAACAGAAGGCCGTTCAGTTCCTCGAACACTGGCAATACCGACTTGCGCGATACCGAGGTCCAGCAGCCGAACACCACTGCCACCTTGTCCTGGGTCAGTAGCTGGCGGCTCTTTTCGGCGAACAGCGGCCAGTTGGAGGCCGGGTCGACCACCACCGGCTCGAGCAGCTTGCCGTTCACGCCGCCCTTGGCGTTGATCTGCTCGATGGTCATCAGCGCCATGTCCTTGAGCGAAGTCTCGGAAATGGCCATGGTCCCCGACAGCGAATGCAGGATGCCGACCTTGATGGTTTCGGCGGCCTGGATGCTCCAGCTCAGGCCCATTGCGGCAATCGATGCGCTAAGGGTGAAGGCCTTGATCAGACTGCGTCGCTTCATGTGCTCTCTCCGCTGAGTTTTTATGTGTTGGGCAAGCGGGGAGGGGTGTTGCAAGGGGTGTGCCTAACGGCGGAAGGTGCGCAATAGAGGGGTTGTGCGAGGTGTTGGGGCGTTGGTTGGATCCAGGTTGGTGCCTGATGGATTTGTGTGCACAGGATTGGGGCCGTTGTGCGGCCCATCGCCGGCAAGCCAGCTCCCACCTCGACCGCATCGGCCTTGAGCCATGCGCTGTCCCTGTGGGAGATTGCCCAGCCCTTTGGGCTGCGCTGTCGCGCAGAGAACCAATATCGCTCGTCTGACGCGTCCTTTGTAGGAGCAGCCTTGTGCTGCGAAGAGGCCGGTACAGCCAATAGACAGGCTTTGTCAGCCCCGGCCTCTTCGCAGCACAAGGCTGCTCCTACAGGACCTCGCCGAACCAATGAGTCATGTGTTGTTCTATGAGAGCTGGCTTGCCGGCGAAAGGGCTGCAGAGCAGCCCCCAGGGTCATCAGCCGTTACGCACTGCCGTGCGCGGATGGCGCTTGCTGCGCACCCCCTGATAGGTCACCGCCAGCAGCACGAACCAGATCGGCGTCACCAGCAACGCCGCGCGGGTATCGTCCTCCAGGCTCAGCAACACCAGGATGAAAGCAAAGAACACCAGGCACACGTAGCACATGAAACGCCCGCCCGGCATCTTGTACTTCGACGCCTGGTGCAGTGCCGCGCGGTTTTTGCGGTACTGCAGGTACGACAGCAGGATCAGCGTCCAGACGAACATGAACAGCACCGCCGAAACGGTGGTGACCAAGGTGAATGCCTCGATCACGTTCGGCACCAAATAGATCAGCACTGCACCCAGCAGCAGGCAGGTGCAGGAGAAATACAGGCCGTTGGCAGGTACCGAGCGGCTCGACAGTTTCTCGAATGCCTTGGGTGCGTCACCCTCCTGGCTCAGGCCGTAGAGCATGCGGCTGGTGGAGAAAACGCCGCTGTTGGCAGAGGAGGCCGCCGAGGTCAGCACCACGAAGTTGATGATGCTCGCCGCCGCCGGCAGGCCGGCCAGCACGAACAACTCCACGAACGGGCTCTTGCCCGGCACTACGTCGCGCCATGGGGTCACGGCCATGATCGCGATCAGCGCCAGCACATAGAACACGATGATGCGTACCGGGATCGAGTTGATCGCCCGCGGCAGGGTGCGCTCCGGGTTCTTCGCTTCGGCGGCGGTTGTACCCACCAACTCGATGCCGACGAAAGCGAACACGGCGATCTGGAAGCCGGCGAAGAAGCCCATCAGGCCATTGGGGAACATGCCGCCGTCATTCCACAGGTTGGCCAGTTGCGCGGTGCGCCCGCTGGGCGAGGTGAAGCCGGTGATGACCATGTACAGGCCGGTGGCGACCAGGCCGATGATGGCGACAATCTTGATCAGGGCGAACCAGAACTCCATTTCACCGAACATCTTCACCGTCACCAGGTTCAGCGACAGCAGCAACCCTACGCAGGTCAGCGCCGGTATCCACTGCGGCAGTTCGGGGAACCAGAACTGCGTATAGGCCGCGATCGCGACCACGTCGGCGATGCCGGTGACCACCCAGCAGAACCAGTAGGTCCAGCCGGTGAAGTAGCCTGCCCAGGGGCCGAGCAGGTCGGCGGAAAAATCGATGAACGACTTGTAGTTGAGGTTCGACAGCAGCAGTTCGCCCATGGCGCGCATGACGAAGAACAGCATGAAGCCGATGATCATGTAGACGAAGATGATCGACGGCCCGGCCAGGCTGATGGTCTTGCCCGAGCCCATGAACAGGCCGGTACCGATTGCGCCGCCAATGGCGATCAGCTGGATGTGGCGGTTGGTCAGGTTGCGCTGCAGATGCTGTTCATCTGGCGCTGTGGATGAGGTTTGCGTCATAGGCTGCATTCCGTTGGACGGTCGGTCGTCTTGTCAGAGGTAGCCGGCTAGGCTAACACGCGCGTTCCAGTTCGGGGCGCGACAGATCGACTCGACTTTTGGGTAGCAGTGTTGTGCCTGTGCCGGCCTCTTCGCGGGCTTGCCCGCTCCCACAGGGACCGCGCTGGCGCAGAAACTGTAGGAGCGGGTTACCCGCGAAAGGGCCGGCACAGACGAAGCAAGGCTCAAGCGCTGGCCAGCACTCGGCCGCGCCTCACCACCAAGCTATCCACCAGCCACATCACCACCATCGACACCCCCACCAGCGGGAACATCAACCCCAGCACCAGCATCACCCCCACCGCTACTTTCCAGCGCGGCAAGTCATGGCGCAGCGGCGGCACACCCAGCCCGCCGGCCGGCCTGCGCTTCCACCACATCACCAGCCCGCTCACCGAGCCCAGCAAGATCATCAGGCACACCAGCAGGATGATGATCTGGTTGAACGCCCCGAACATCCTGCCTTCATGCAGCATCACACCCAGTTCGGTAGCGCGCGCCACCGGGCTGTAGTCCTGCCAGCGCACATCGGCCAGGACCTTGCCGGTGTACTGGTCGACATGCAGGGTGGCGTCGTTGCGTGGGTCGTCGGCGAACACCGCAATGGTGAACACGCCATCGGCCGTGGTCGGCGCGGTAATGCTGTAACCCGGCTCGACCTGGCGCGCGGTTGCGATGTCTTCGACTTGCTGCAGGCTTACCTGTGGCGCTGCGGGCGCGCTCGACGTCATGTGATGCCCGGCATGTTCGGCGTGTGCACCGGACTGTGGCATCGGCGTGTTTTCCATCGCCCACGGCACGGTCTGGCGGTGTGCGCTGTTGAGTTCACCCGCCTGCTGGTCCGATTTGGGCACGTCGTTCCACATGGCCGCCGGAAAGCGGTTCCACAAGTCGGCGTACTGCTTGCCCCACAGGCCGGTCCAGGTCATGCCGCTGAGCAGCATCAGCAGTAACAAGGCCGAGCCCCAGAAGCCGGTTACCGCATGCAGGTCGCGCCAGAACATTCGGCCGCGTGCCGAGAGCCGTGGCCACAGCACGCCAGCGCCATTGCGCCCGCGTGGCCACCACAAGTACAGGCCCGACACCACCAGCACGATGCCCCAGCCCGCGGCCAGTTCTACCAGGCGGTCACCGATCGTGCCGACCATCAGTTCGCCATGCAGGGCGCGGGCGATGGCCTGCAGGTTCTGCTTGCCATCCTGTACGCCAAGGATTTTGCCGCTGTAGGGGTCGACGAAAACGTTCAGTTCGCGCCCGGCGTCATGCACCACGAATTGTGCGCTGCGTTCGGCGTCCAGCGGCGGCAGGTACTGGCCAACGTGGCCTTCGGGGTAGGCCTTGCGCACTTCGGCCAGCATCGTGTCCGCGCCCTGTCGGTGGTGGCCGGCTTCGACCACCATCAGCTCGCGGTACAGCAGCGGGTCGAGCTGCGGCTTGAACAGGTAGATGATCCCGGTGATTGCCAGCAGGATCATGAACGGGGCCACGAACAGCCCCGCATAGAAGTGCCAACGCCAGGCCAGGTTGTAGAAATTGATGCGTGTTCCTCTCATGGGAACCTCCTGTTTGACCAGCAGATGGGCGCGACCTGCGCCGCGCCCGTTGTTGTTGTCAGAAGCTGAAGTCGACCTTGGTCCAGAAGGTCCTGCCTGGCTCGTTGACCGGCTGTGGATCGCTAGCCGGGTAGCCGAACCCGGCGTTCCCGGCCAGGTTCAAGTGCTCGGCGTAGGTTTTGTCGAACAGGTTGTCGACCCCTGCGCTGAGCTTGAGGTGGTTGCTTACCTTGTAGGCGCCATTGAGCGAGAACACGCCGAAGCCGGCGCTGTTGTCGTAGTCCTTGCCGACCACGTTGCCCTGGTTCTCGGCGATGCGGTTCTGCGCCGCCACCAGCCGCCACAGTGCGCCGACGCTCCACACATCGCGGCTGTAGGTCAGGCCCAGGCGGCTTTCCAGAGGCGGCATTTGCGGCAGTGCTGTGCCGTCACTGCTGTTCTTGCCCCAGGCGTAGGCCAGCGTGGCGTCGGCCTTCCAGTTTTCCGTCAGCTGGTAGGCCGCGCCCAGTTCGCCGCCCATGATGCGGGCGTCGATGTTGCGAGCCTGGGAGCTCATTCCCTGGTAGTCGAACAGGATGTAGTCGCGGATCTGCCCGATGTAGCCAGACGCCCAGGCTTCCATGCGCTCGTCGCGGTACTGGACACCGAAGTCGAGCTGGGTGGTCTTCTCTGGTTTGATACCGTCGAAAGCATTGGCCGCACCGGGTGGTGCCAGCTTGGGCGAGAACAGCTCCCAGTAGTCGGGGAAACGCTGGGCATGACCAAGGCCGATGTACATGGTGGCCGGGATGGCTGCCAGGTCGTGCTCGTAGCGGACGAAACCGCTGGGCAGGGTATCGGCGCGGGTGTCGCCGTTGGTGGCGCTGGTTGCGCGGAAGTCGCGGGCCGAGGCGCGGTCCAGGCGGGCACCGGTAATCATGCGGTCCTCGCCGCTGACGTACCAGGTCAGCTCGCCGAAGGCACCGTAGTTGTGGAAGTCGGCGTCCTTGGTCCAGGCCTGGCCCTTGTGCGCGTCCACACCCATGCCGCCGCGTTTGCGATGTTCGTTGGTCTGCGCGTCGATGCCGCCGATCAGTTGCACATCGGCCCAGCGCCAGGTGGCCTTGATGCGTGCGCCCATGGTGCGGCGGTCGACGTTGCTGACCATCGGCATGCCCATCATGCCGCTGCCCGAAGGCGTGCGCAGGCTGTAGTTGTCCATCACGTGGTCGGCGTAGTTGTAGTAGACCTGCGCCTCGACCTTGTCGAGCACCTCGCCGAGGTTGGATTTTTCGAAACGCAGGCCCAGGCTTTCGCGCTTGAACTGCGAGCCGTCCATGCCACGCCCGGCATAGCGGGCCTCACCATCGCCCTTGCCGGCGGTGAGTTCCAGCAGGGTGTCCTGGTCGGGGGTCCAGCCGAGGGCGACATCGCCATTCCACTTGTCCCAGCGTGACGGCACGGTGTTGTCATCGCCGTCATGGTAGTCGTCCGAGCGCGACTGGTTGCCGACGAAGCGGGCGTAGGCCTGGTCGTTGCCGGCGGCGGTGTCCAGCACCTTGTCGAAGCGGCCGTTGGAGCCGGCCAGCAGGCTGGCGTTGACCCGGCTGCCGAGGGTGCCGAACTTCTCCGGCTCGCGCTCGAAGAGGATGGTGCCCGCCGAGCCGCCCGGGCCCCAGATCACGCTTTGCGGGCCTTTGATCACGGTCAGGCGGTCGTAGGTTTCCGGCGAAATATACGACGTGGGGGCATCCATGCGGTTGGGGCAGGCGCCCAGCATCAGGCCGCCATTGGTGAGGATGTTCAGGCGCGAGCCGAACATGCCGCGCAGTACCGGGTCGCCGTTGGTGCCGCCGGCGCGGATGGCCGAGAAGCCGGGGATGGTCTTCAGGTAGTCGGCGCCGTCGCTGGCAGGCACCGGCTGGCGCGGGTCTTTCGGGTTGGTGACCACGGTCAGCGGCGAGCTCGGGGCCACGGCGGTGATCACCGTCGGGCTCAGCTCGGGGGCGTCGTATGCATGGCCTTCATGGCCTGGGGCGGCGGCCAGGGCCACGGGCGCGAGCAGCGAGCCGCACACGGCGGCGATGGTCCCACGCAGGGACAAGGCAAAAACAGGGGTGTAGCCGGACATAATGATTCCAGTCGATCAGTCATGGGTCAGCGCGAAGCCTCCTGGCTCCGTGCGCAAAAAATGTGGGTTCAGACGTTGATCGAGGAAGGTGGGGCGCGGCTGCGCGCGCCAGGGAATACAGCCTGCCGGGCATGGCCCTGGCGCGTGGGTGCGAACAGGTGGGTGGTGGGTACGACGCTGCTGGCACTGAGCGGGCTGAGGGCCTGGGGCAGGGCCGGGCAGTTGAACAACAGGCTGCAGTAACCGCACTTTTCCCACATCACATGCAGCTGGCCATCGCCAGTCTGGCCGTGATGGGCGTCGCCGCCATGCTGATGGGCGGTGGCCATCGGCATGTCCATCGGCATGCTCATGCCGGCGTGGTGGTCCATCGGCATCGACTGGGAAATCAGCGGGCCGATGAAGATCATCCACATGGCGAACAGGCTCAGCCATCCGCCACCGGCGCGCCTGCGGTCAGGGCGGGTGGTACGGCTGATGCTGTTGCGCGGCAGGCTCATGACGAGTGCCTTTCAGCGGGTGATCAGTGCGCGTGTTCGTGGGCTTGCGGCTGGTCCGTCGGCGCCTGCTTCTGCACGGCCACATCGACGGTGATATCGCCGGCCTTTTCGAAGTGCAGGGTCAACGGGAAGCGCTTGCCGTCGCTGAGCAGGCTGCGGTCCTTGGGCTGCATCAGCATCACATGGTAGGCGCTGGGGGCGAAGGTCAGGTCCTTGCCGGCGGGCACCACCACGCTGGGTACCTGCTGCATCTTCATGGCACCGCTGGCGCTCATGGCATGCTCGTGCAGTTGTGCGTCATCGCTGATGGGGCTGTCGACACCGAGCAGGCGGTCGTCGGCCTGGCCATTGTTGTGCACCACGAAATACGCCGCGACGTTGGGGGCGTTGGGGGGCAGCTGCAGTGACCAGGGGTGGGCGATGTGCAGGTCACCCACGCTGTATTCGTGGGCATTGGCAAAGGCGCCGGGCAGCAGCAGGGCGGCCAGGACGAGGGCGTGCTTGAGCATGGTGAATCTCCGTTTCTGTTCAGGTTCAGGCAGACAGCGTGATGAACTCAGGCCAGCGGAGAGGCTCGGGGGTTGAGCGCCGGCCAGAGTTGGCGCGGCGTGGCGTGGTAGTCGGCGGGTGGCGGCAGCAGCCCGGCGAGCAGTATCGGCGGGTTGTGCAGCTGCGGCGGGTAGCCGGGCAGGGCCAACAGCGGCGCGGCACCAGAGCAGCACCAGCAATTCATCATGCTGCCACTGTCGTCGCTTTGCGTGCCTAGGTCGATCCTGGCCAGGGCCTGGACGTCGGCCTTGGCCTTGTTGGCCATGCTGGAACAGAAGGCCCCCCACAGCAGCTGCTCGGCCGGGCCCTTGGGCGCGGCAGAGGACAGCGGCATGGCCAGCAGGTTGAACAGCACTGCAAGGCAGGCTATCCAGGCAATGTGCCGACGTGGGGGCATGGAGAGATCCGGTCAGGAATCGTGGTGGGTATTGTAAGGCCGAGTATAGGTAAAAATGGCGGGGTGCGGTGAAGTGACGCAGGCCGGGCCCTTAGAGGGGCCGCTTTGCAGCCCGATCGCCGGCAAGCCAGCTCCCACAGGGACCGCACAGATTTCAAGGCCTGTGGTAAACCTGTGGGAGCTGGCTTGCCGGCGATGAAGATCAAGGTACCCTCAAGCCTTGTTGCGGCCCATCAACCCTCGCACGGTCTCCTGCAGGTCCGCCGGCAGCACCACCACCTTGGCATTGCTGCTGCCCGCCAGGTTCTCCATGGCCCCCACATAGCGCTCGCCCAGCAGGTACATCGCCGGCACGGTCTCGTTGCCGACCGCGTCCTTGACCAGCGTAATCGCCCGCGCCGAGGCCTCGGCCAGGCTGATCTGCGCTTCGGCATCCAGCCTGGCAGCCTGCAAGCGTGCTTCTGCTTCCAGGATCGCCGCCTGCTTGGCTCCTTCGGCACGAGTCACGTCGGCCTTGCGTTCACGCTCGGCTGCCGCCTGGCGCTCCATGGCCAGTTGCATGTTCTCCGAGGGCTTGATGTCCTGGATTTCCACCGAGCGTACGGTCACGCCCCAGTCTTCGGTCTGCTCGGACATCGCCTCGCGCAGGCGCGCCTTGATCTGCTCGCGGCTGGACAGCGCTTCGTCCAGGTCCATGGCCCCGACGATGGCGCGCAGCGAGGTCATGGTCAGGCTGGTGACGGCGAACGAGAAGTCCTGCACGCCATAGGAGGCCTTCTGTGGGTCGACCACCTTGGCGAAGCACAGGGCGTTGGCCACGATCACGGCGTTGTCCCGGGTGATGATTTCCTGCTGCTGCACATCGAGGATGATGTCCTTGGTAGGCAGGCGGTAGGCGACCACGTCCATGTACGGGATGACGATGTTCAGGCCGGGCTTGAGCGTGCTCTGGTAGCGGCCCAGGCGCTCGACGACCCATTCTTCGCCCTGGGGCACGATGCGCACCCCCTTGAACACGGTGATCAGGACGAACAGGGCGATGGCGACGACGACGATGAGACTGGTCATGATGCGAAATTCCTTTTAATGCGGATTCAGGCCCGAATGACCCGGGCGGTGTTCCCTTCGATGGCGGTCAGGCGTACCCGCTCGCCGGCCGCGATCTCGCTGTCGGCGATGCAGGTCCATTCCTCGTTGCCGAGGATAGGCTTCTGGAAGCGCACACGGCCTTTCTGGAACTCCGATACACCAGCAGTCAGCAGCCCCACTTCACCGATCACGCTTTCGGCGGTCCAGCGCACGTCTGGTTGCTTGCGCCGGAACAGCTTGAACCACAGTGCCGTGGTGACTGACGACATCAGCACCCACAGCAGCACCTGCATGTCCAGTTGCAGGCTGGGGGCGGCCAGCGAAATGAGCGATACCAGCACGGCGCCGATGCCGAACCAGAGGATGAAGAACGTCGGCAGGACCAGTTCGAGCAGGATCAGCGCGATGCCGAAGACCAGCCAGATCCACCATTGCATTTCCATATGGGTAGCGCCTTCCGGGAGGGGAGTGCCGAGTTTAAGGTAGCAGTGCGGCACATGGCCACTTCATGGTTTGCAAGAAAAGTCCGAAATGGCTGTAGGAGCAACTATCTTGTGCAAATACATGAAAGTTGCCGCGTCCCCTGTGGGAGCAGGTTCACCCGCGAACACCGGCGAAGCCGGTGCCATGCACCGCGTTGATTTCTTCGCGGGTAAACCCGCTCCCACAGGGATCTGCGGTGCGCTTACGGAATTTGTTATCCGCGCAGGTCGAGCGCCGCAGCCAGGTCGGCTGGCGAATCGAATGTCCGGTCCACATCCGGCAAAGCCGGTCGCTTCAGGATCAGCACAGGTATCCCCAGCTCCCGCGCCACCTCCAGCTTCGGTTCGGTCGCTACGCTGCCACTGTTCTTGCTGATCAGCACATCGATCTTGCGGCGCTGGAACAACGCCCGCTCATCCTCGATATGGAACGGCCCGCGCGCGCCAATCACTTCGCAGCGATCGTTGCCAGGGCACGTTTCCAACGCACGCAAGGTCCAGAACTGCTCCAGCGGTATCTCGTCCAGATGCTGCAGCGGCTCACGCCCCAGCGTGAACAATGGCCTGCGAAACGGCTTGAGTGCCTCGATCAACCCCGCCCAGTCCTCGACCTCGCGCCAGTCGTCCCCCGCTTGTGTCTGCCAGGCCGGGCGGCGCAAGGCCCAGCACGGAATACCGGCCAAGCGTGCGGCGTTGGCCGCGTTGCGGCTGATCTGCGCGGCATAGGGATGGGTAGCATCGATCAGCAACGTGATGCCTGCATCGTGCAGGTAGTTCGCCAGCCCTTCGGCGCCGCCAAAGCCGCCGACCCGAACCTGGCATTGCAGGTCCTGCGGCACCCGGCCGATGCCCGCCAGGCTGTAGACATGCTGCGGGCCCAGGCGGCGAGCGATGGCCAGGGCTTCAGTGACGCCGCCCAGCAGCAGGATGCGCCCGTTCATTGCACACCCGCCCGGCCGACGATGCCACCCTGGCGATCGATGGCGAACACCTCCACCTGCACCTGCGCCGGCACCACGCTGCGGGCGAAGGCCAGGGCGTGGGCGCACACCGCGTCACCCAAGGGAATGCCGGCCGCATGGGCCAGTGCCAGGGCCTGTTGGCTGGTGTTGGCAGTAATGATCGATGCCTGCAGCGCTGCGTCGGCGCCGATGTCCGCCGCCCAGCCGGCCAGTTGCGGCAGGTCGATGCTGGAATGACGGCTGTGCAGGTCCATGTGCCCGGCAGCCAGTTTGCTGATCTTGCCGAAACCGCCGCACAGGGTCAGGCGTGGCACCGGTACCTTGCGCAGGTGCTTGAGCACCGCACCGACGAAGTCGCCCATTTCGATCAGGGCTATTTCCGGCAGGCCATAGACGCGGCGCATGGTGTCTTCGCTGGCGTTCCCGGTGCATGCGGCGATATGCGTGTAGCCGTTGGTGTGGGCGACGTCGATGCCCTGGTGGATCGAGGCAATGTAGGCCGCGCAGGAAAACGGCCGCACGATGCCGCTGGTGCCGAGGATCGACAGACCGCCGAGAATGCCCAGGCGCGGGTTCATGGTCTTCAGGGCCAGTTGCTCGCCGCCCTGCACATTGACCGTCACCTCGAAGCCGCCGGGATAGCTGCATTCGTCCGCCAGGCGTTGCAGGTGTTCGCTGATCATGCGCCGTGGCACCGGGTTGATGGCCGGCTCACCCACCGCCAGCACCAGCCCCGGGCGGGTCACGGTGCCGACGCCGCTGCCGGCGACAAACCGGATGCCAGGTTCGGCCAGCAGGCGAACCTGGCTATAGAGCAGGGCCCCATGGGTCACGTCCGGGTCGTCGCCGGCGTCCTTGAGCGTGCCCGCTTCGGCACCTTGGCTGGTGAGGCGGCAGAACTCCAGGCGCATCTGCACCACCTTGCCCTTGGGCAGGGTGATGCTGACGGCGTCGTTGCTCTCGCCACCGAGCAGCAAGCGTGCTGCCGCCAGGCTGGTGGCGGTGGCGCAGCTGCCGGTGGTCAGGCCGCTGCGCAGGGGGGCGGGCTGTTCGCGGGTTTCTTCACGCATCGGCGGGTTTCACCACGTCCAGCAAGGTGATCGGCAGCGCCTGGCGCCAAGTGTCGAACGCGCCCAATGGCTGGGCATGGGCGACATGGATGCGGGTCAGCTCGCCGCCGTGGCGTTCACGGAAATGCGTCAGGGCCAGTTCGCTTTGCAAGGTCACCGCATTGGCTACCAGCCGGCCGCCGGGGCGCAGGTTTGCCCAGCACAGTTCGAGCACACCTTCGCGGGTGACGCCGCCACCGATGAAGACAGCATCCGGTTGCTCCAGGCCCTCCAGCGCCGCCGGTGCCTTGCCGCGGACCAGTTGCAGACCGGGTACACCCAACGCATCGCGGTTGTGTTCGATGAAGCCCTGGCGGCCTTCGTCGGCCTCGATGGCCAAGGCGCGGCAGGCCGGGTGGGCGCGCATCCATTCGATGCCGATCGAGCCGCAGCCGGCGCCCACGTCCCACAGCAGTTCGCCGGGCTGTGGTGCCAGGCGGGCCAGTGTGATGGCGCGGACGTCGCGCTTGGTCAGCTGGCCGTCATGCCGGAAGGCGCTGTCCGGCAGCCCGGCCAGCCGGTGCAGGCGCGGCGCCTCGGGCGTGGCCAGGCACTCGATGGCTACCAGGTTGAGCGCGGCGACGTCGCTGTGCGGCCAGTCCTGGGCGGTGCCGGCCAACTCACGTTCGTCCACGCCACCCAAGTGTTCGAAGACTCGCAGGCGGCTTGGCCCGAAGCCCCGCTCGCGCAGTTGCGTGGCAATTGCTGCCGGGCTGTCGCCGTCGTTGCTCAGCACCAGCAGGCGCACACCGCTGTGCAGATGGGCATTGAGCGCTGCCAGGGGCCGAGCGACCAGCGATACCACCTGCACGTCCTGGAGTGGCCAGCCCAGGCGGGCGGCGGCCAGGGCGCAGGAGGAGGGCATCGACAGCACGCGTATTTCAGCGGCGGGCAGTTGGCGCGCCAGGCTGGCACCGACGCCGTAGAACATCGGGTCGCCGCTGGCCAGCACGCACACCGGCTGGCCGCGCAGGGCCAGTACCGGGGCCAGCGAGAACGGGCTTGGCCAGCCCAGCCGTTCGCCGGCCACGCAGCGTGGCAGCAAGGCCAGCTGGCGCGGGCTGCCGAAGATCCGCGCAGCGCCCAGCAGCGCGCGCCGGGCCTGCTTGCCCAGGCCGCTGAAGCCGTCTTCGCCGATACCTACTACTGTCAGCCAGGGTGCCATGTATTTCATTCCGCCATTTTTTGGGGCCGCTGCGCCCCCCTTCGCGGGCTCGCCCGCTCCCACAGGTACAGCGCAGCCGTTGAGGGCAGCGGTGATCCTGTGGGAGCGGGTATGCCCGCGAAGGAAGGCGACGCGGTCCTTAATTTCTACTCGATCGTCGATGATGCTCGACCACCGGCTTTTCATGCCGCCGGACAAAGCAGGCATAATACCGCGCCTTCTACACTCAAGCGCATTTTCACAGATTGCCGGACGCCCCTTTGACCCAGGCCCATGCCTTCCATGTATCGCCCCGTCCCTCGGCCTGCCCGGGGTTGTGGCGCATCGTCAGTGCCCGTGATGGCGGCATCTGCCGCATCAAGCTGCCGGGCGGCCTGCTGCTGGCCGACCAGGCCGACGCAGTGGCGGCGGCTGCCGAGCGTTTCGCCGGTGGCGTGATCGAGGCCACCAACCGCGGCAACCTGCAGATTCGCGGCATCGGCAGCGACCATCGCGGCCTGGTCGAGACACTGCTCGCTGCCGGCCTGGGCCCACGTGATGCCGCCGGTGACGATGTGCGCAACCTGATGCTCAGCCCGCTGGCCGGGCATGACCCGGCGATGCTGCTGGACGCTCGACCGTTGGCCGGGCAGATCCTCGACCTGCTGGAGGGCACCCCGCGTTTTCACCAGTTGTCGGCCAAGTTCGCTGTGCAGCTGGATGCCGGCGAAAACCTGGCCATGCTCGAACACCCCCATGACCTGTGGCTGTCTGCCCTGCGCCTGGGGCAGCAGACCTGGCTGGCGTTTGGCCTGGCAGGTTGCCCGGCAGACGGCCAGGTGCTCGGCGCGGTGCCGGCGGACCAAGGCCTGGTGCTGGTGCGTGCGGTGCTGGAGCGCTTCCTCGACCTGGCCACCCCGGCACAGTCGCGCATGCGCCAGTTGCTCGAGGTATGTTCGGCAACCGATTTCATCGACGGGCTCGGCCTGGCCATCCGCCGCGATGCCGCCGTGCTCGCATGGCGACGTGAACCGCGCAGCGCCTCGTGGCTGGGCGTTCTGCCCCAGGCGCAGGGCGTCGCCTTGGGCGTTGCCCCGCCGCAGGGGCGCCTGACCCCGGCCATGCTGCGTGGCGCTGCGCGCGTTGCCCGTGAACATGGCGATGGCAGCCTGCGCCTGAGCCCCTGGCAAAGCCTGGTGCTGACCAACCTGCAAGCGCAACACATCGACCACGCCCAGGCCGGGTTGTCCGCACTGGGCCTGCTATGCCATGACCATGAGCCACTGGCACGCATAAGCGCCTGTACCGGCGCCAGTGGCTGTGCCAAGGCCCTGGGCGAGACCAAGGCCGACGCCGTCACCCTGGCCGCACTGCTCGGCCCTGGTGTGCCCGGCAGCGTGCACTTGTCCGGTTGCCCCCGATCCTGCGCCGTGGCCCATGTTGCCCCGGCCACCCTGCTGGCCCGCGCGCCGGGCCGTTACGACCTGTACCTGCGTGATGCGCGCCAGCCGGGCTTCGGCGCCCTGCGCGCCACCGACCTTACCTTGAATGAAGCAGGCGCCATGCTCGACCTGCCGACGGAGCACCTTGATGATTGACTACATCCGCGATGGTCAGGAGATCTATCGCAATTCCTTCCGGATCATCCGCGAGGAAGCCCGACTCGAGCGGATCCCCGCAGACCTCGAAAAGCTCGCCGTGCGCGTGATCCACGCCTGTGGCATGGTCGACGCCATCGATGGCCTGCAGTTCTCCGAAGGCGCCGGCCGGGCCGGGCGCGAGGCGTTGCTGAACGGCGCGCCGATCCTGTGCGATGCGCACATGGTCGCCGAAGGCATCACCCGCGCCCGGCTGCCCGCCGACAACAAGGTCATCTGCACCCTGCGCGACCCGAGCGTACCGGGCCTGGCGAAAGACGCCGGCAACACCCGTTCCGCCGTCGCCCTGGAGCTGTGGCGACCGTACCTGGAAGGCAGTGTGGTGGTGATCGGCAATGCGCCTACCGCACTGTTCTACCTGCTGGAAATGCTCGACGCCGGCGCCCCGAAACCAGCACTTATCCTCGGCTTCCCGGTCGGCTTTGTCGGTGCCGCCGAGTCCAAGGCGATGCTCGCCGCCGACAGCCGTGGCGTGCCGTTCGTGATCATGCAGGGCCGCCTGGGCGGTAGCGCGATGGCCGCAGCTGCGGTCAACGCCTTGGCCACGGAGGTGGAATGATGGCGCCGCGTGGACGTCTGCTGGGCCTGGGTGTGGGCCCTGGCGACCCAGAACTGATTACCCTCAAGGCCCTGCGCCTGCTGCGTGAAGCGCCTGTGGTTGGCTACTTCGTGGCCAAGGGCAAGCGCGGCAACGCCTTCGGCATCATCGAGGCGCACCTGCAGCCCGAGCAGACCCTGCTGCCGCTGGTCTACCCGGTAACCACCGAAGCGCTGCCAGCGCCGCTGTCCTATGAACAGGTGATCAGCGACTTCTACGACGAGGCCAGCGTGCAGGTGGCCGAGCACCTGGATGCCGGCCGCGACGTGGCGGTTATCTGTGAGGGCGACCCGTTCTTCTATGGTTCCTACATGTACCTGCACGACCGCCTGGCACAGCGCTACGAGGCCGAAGTGATCCCCGGCGTCTGCTCGATGCTCGGTGGCGCCTCGGTACTGGGCGCGCCGCTGGTGTACCGCAACCAGAGCCTGTCGGTGCTGTCTGGCGTGTTGTCGGCCGAAGAGCTCAAGCGTCGCCTGGCCGATGCCGACGCGGCGGTGATCATGAAGCTTGGCCGCAACTTCCCCAAGGTGCGCGAAGTGCTGGCCGAACTGGGCCTGGACGGGCGCGCGCTGTATGTGGAGCGGGCGACCATGGCCAACCAGAAAATCGTGCCGCTGGACCAGGTCGACCCACAGTCGTCGCCGTACTTCTCGCTGATTATCGTGCCGGGTGAAAAATGGCAGGGCTGAACATGCACCAGGCACCGGCGATCGTCATCCTTGGCCAGGGCAGCCTGGCCACGGCGCAGCGTATCCAGCAGTGTTATCCACAAGCATCGATCCATGGGCTGGAAGGACGGGTCGAGGGTGCCGACCTTTGCTACACCGCGTTCGGCGATACCCTGCGTGGGCTGTACCAGCAGAACACTCCGATCATTGCCTTGTGCGCGGCGGGTATCGTCATCCGCAGCCTCGCCAGCCTGCTCAGCGAGAAAGGTGTCGAGCCGCCAGTACTGGCCGTGGCCGAAGACGGCAGCGCGGTAGTGCCGTTGCTCGGTGGCCTTGGCGGTGTGAACGTGATGGCGCGCGAAATCGCTGAAGCACTGGGCGTTGCTGCGGCGATTACCACCAGCGGCGAGTTGCGTTTCGGCACCTGTCTGCTGAACCCACCGCAAGGTTACGCGTTGGCGGATATCGAGCAAGGCAAGCGCTTCGTCTCCGATCTGCTGGCTGGCGAGGCGGTGCGCATCGAAGGTGACGCGCCGTGGCTGCAGCAGGCGCAGCTGCCTGCCAGCGAGGCGGCCCGGCGTACCATCCATGTAGGGCACCAGGCGCGCCCGGCCAGCCGCGACGAGCTGCTGATCCACCCGCGTTCGGTGGTGGTGGGTGTTGCTGGCGGTAGCCTGGCCAGTATCCGGTCGGCATTGCAGCAGGCCGGCATCGCCGAGCCGGCAGTGGCCTGCCTGCTGGCCGACGAGCAAGCCATGGCCGATAGCGCCCTGTACGAGGCCGCACAGGCCCTGGGGGTTGCCTTGCGCTTTGCTGCCAGGACGCATGATCTCGCCAGCATGGTTGCCGCGGCATTGCCTGCTGCGCAGCTGATCGAGGTGGCAGACGTGGTCATCGCGGTGGCGCCTGCCCCGGTCGAAGTGGCGCAGATCGGTCGTCGTCGGGGTCGTTTGGCGGTCATCGGCCTGGGGCCGGGTGCAGCCGAGCTGATGGTGCCGGCGGTCAAGGCCGAGCTTGCGCGGGCCGAGGATGTGCTCGGTTACGAAACCTACGTGCGCATGGCCGGCCCGTTCCGTGACGACCAGGTACTGCACTGCACCGACAACCGTGAAGAGATGCAGCGTGCCCGGCATGCCTTCGAACTCGCGGCTCAGGGCCGTTCGGTGGTGGTGGTTTCGTCGGGCGACCCGGGGGTGTTCGCCATGGCGGCTGCGGTACTTGAAGCGCTGCACGAGTCCACGGACCCGGCCTGGCACCGGGTGGATCTCGAGATCCTGCCAGGGGTGTCGGCCTCGCTCGCGACGGCCGCCCAGGCGGGCGCGCCGCTGGGGCATGACTTCTGTGTGATGTCGCTGTCCGACAACCTCAAGCCTTGGTCGATCATTGAAAAGCGCCTGGACCTGGCGGCCCAGGCCGACCTGGTGCTGGCATTCTACAACCCGATTTCCAAGGCCAGGCCGCACCAGCTTGGGGTAGCGCTGGAGGTCGTGCGTCGGCACCGCGAGGGTAACACGCCTGTAGTCCTTGGCCGTGACATCGGTAGGCCGGGGCAGACGCTGAGGGTCGTCACATTGGCCGAACTGCTGCCGGAAATGGTCGACATGCGCACCATGGTGCTGGTGGGTTCATCTACAACCTGCGTGTTTCCTCGCTTGTCGGGCGGGGTGTGGGCCTACACCCCGCGTTGGTACCCGTCGGCTGACTAGTTGCACCGGAAACCCTTCAGCGCGCTGCATCCTGGGCGTGCTGCCTAAGGTGGTCGCCCCTGACTCGGGGGGCAACCATCTAGGAGTTTCCACATGTCCACAGAAACACAAGTCACTGCGACCGACACCGCCATCCTGGTCGAAGGCAACCTGCTGGCCTGCGGCGCAGGCATGTCTTCGCAAAGCCGTCATGACGTAAAGAACGCCTTCCACTTTGCCACCTTGGTGGCTGACAAGTCCTTCGATGCCGAAAAACAGAGCAGGGAGTGGTACGACCGGTTCATCGATGTCATGCGTGATCTTGGCTTTACCATCCCTCGTCGCACCTTCGAGCTGGAAACCTCTGCCGAGTTGTCTGTCACCGTAGGCGCTGTCGCTATACGGGCGATCGGTGCGGTCGGCAATGCAGTGCTGGGTGGTACCAAGTTGGGTGTGCTGGCCAAGGCGGCTTTCGACAAACTCACCACCGTCGAAAATGACGTCAAGGTGGTCGATCACAAGCGCAAGAACAAGGTCAGGGGCATGGTCGGGATGGCCGCCTGCGTCGAAACCGACAACAACGATGTGGTCATGGTGGTGAGCTGCATCCAGGCCTCTGCCCCCAAACTGGAGGATGACATCCTGGGTATCCAGTGGAAGCTGGAAAAGACCGAGTACTACGCCGGCATGGCTGTGCTCACCCTCAACACTTTCGTCTACGACAAGGTCCGCGAAACCGTGGAAAACAAACTTGGCGTGCGCAGCGTCGAGAACGTTCTCCAGTACGACTTCTGATTGCAGGGCGGCGTTGTTGCAACGCCGCCTTGTTCGGCTCTTTGTGACGAGGCAATGCAATGGACAGAACAGCTGAACAACTGATGTTGATTGGCGGGACTGCATTACTGTATCGCGCGGACGCTGGCCAGATTCAACGCCAGGCTGCTTTCGACTCCATCCTTTACGCCCAGTTGGTGGCCAACAGGAATGCGGGGTCACGCTTTGACAACTATGAAGCCTGGTATGACGCCTATCGCGAGGCATACCGGCAACTGGGCTGGATCAAGCTGGCCAGTACGCATGACTTGAAACAGCTGGGGCAGCCCGCGCGCAGCGCGCAGATACAGCCACTCGAGGCGTGGCTGAAGATGCGCTCGATCCGTCATGAGGCTGTGCTGGCTGCAGTAAGAAGTGGCCTGGGCCGATCGATCGAAGGTTTTCGTCACCAGCTGAAGTTCAGCACGCAGGGTTCGCAACTGGTGATCGAGCTTGGCTTGCTCAAGCCGGGCCCGACCCTCGATCTTTGCAGTATCACCATCCAATTCGACGCACCGATTGCCGGCATACCCAAGGACATGCTGCTGGTCGAAAAGGCGCTGGAGGGTGAAGCCGGGTTCAATGGCGTTTCCTTGCAGCTGGATAACGGGCGTTTCCAACACCAGCGAGATGAGCTGGAGGCATTGATGAAAACCAAGGATGCACAAGGGGAGTATCGGTTCGACCTGCATTAGGCAATGGCTATGGCGCCAGGTAGCCTTTGATACCGGTAAAGATGATTTGCGCAGCCAGGGCGCAGACGAACAGCCCCATCAGCCGGCTGACGATCTGCAGGCCCTGGTCGCCGAGGATGCGCTCGATACGGTGTGACAGGTACAGCACCAGGCCGACGGTAAAACTGGCCAGGGCGATGCTGATGATGGCCAACAGCTTGTCGTCCCAGTGCGGGTGGCCGACGCCCATTACCAGCAGTGCACCGATGGTGCCCGGGCCGACGGTGAGCGGGATGGTCAGCGGCACGATGGTGACATCCTGCTGCACGTTGTCGGCCTGTACCGCAGACTTGCCTTGGGCCATGCCCAGTGCCGAAATGAACAGCACACTGCCAGCGCCGATGCGGAAGGCGTCGGCGGTGATGCCGAAGATGCCGAAGATCGCCCGACCGAACAGGTACAGCAGGACACTGGCGATGAGTGCGGCGATGGCTACCTTCCATGCCAGCTGCTTGCGCTCCTTGCTGGAATGGCCGCGGGTCAGGCTGATGAAGCACGACAGCACGAAGAACGGGCTGTAGAGCACGAGCATTTTCAGGTAGACGCTGAACAACTCATGGAGCATGGGGGCTAGTCCAGGCAGTTATGGCTGGGCAGAGTTTATCAGCAGATTCTGTTGATAGCCTGTGCCGGCCTCTTCGCGGGTGAACCCGCTCCCACAGGGATAGCATTGCCTTCAGGTCTTATGCAGTACCTGTGGGAGCGGGTTCACCCGCGAAGAGGCCGGCACAGGCGCCTCAGATCAGGAGCTATGCACCGGATCCACCTTGGCTTCCCGGTGGTTGGCCCAGTACTGGATCAGCTCTCGCAACTGCGACAGTTCCACCGGTTTGGCCATGTGCCCGTCCATGCCCGCCAGGCGGGCGCGTTCCTTGTGTTCGGCAAGTATGTGCGCGGTCAGCGCCACCACCGGGGTGCGCTGGCGCTGGTTGGCGGCTTCCCAGGCGCGCAGCTGCTGGGTGGCCGAGAAACCGTCAAGTATCGGCATTTCGCAGTCCATCAGCACCAGGTCATAGCGCTGCGCCTTCATCGCCTGCAAGGCCTCTTCACCATTGCTGGCGGTGTCGGGCTCGAGGTTGAGCTTGCCAAGCATGCCGCGGATCACCTTGGTCGAGATGCTGTTGTCCTCGGCGACCAGCACGCGGAAATCGCCGGGCAGGTCCAGTGCCTGGGGGATGCCGGGCAAACTGGCTGGTACGGCTTGCTCGCGGCCGCGCTGGGCCAGTTCTTCGGCCAGGGTGGTTTTCAGCGTGTAGCCGGCCACCGGCTTGGCGAGGATCCGCTTGACCCCGGCGTTGCGCGCAATGACCTTGCTCGGCGCGTTGCTGATGCCGGTGAGCATCACCACCAGGATGTCGTGGTTCAGGCTCGGGTCTTCCTTGATCTTGGCGGCCAGCTGCATGCCGGTCATGCCCGGCATGTTCTGGTCCAGCAGCACGGCATCGAAGTAGTCGCGCAGGTGGGCCTTGGTGCGCAGCAGGGCCAGTGCTTCCTTGCCCGACGGGACCGCGCTGACGTTCATGCCCCAGGCGCTGCACTGCTGTACCAGCACCTTGCGGCAGGTGTCGTTGTCGTCCACCACCAGTACGCGAGCATCACGCAGCGGGCTGTCGAGGTCGGCCGGTGGCTGTTCCAGGCGCGAAGGGTCCAGCGGCAGGGTCAGCCACAGGGTATTGCCCATGCCGGTGCTGCTCTTGATGCCGAACTCGCCCTGCATCAGCCCGATCAGCTGCTTGGCGATGACCAGCCCCAGGTGGCCGCCCAGCTTGTTGCTGGACAGGAAGTGGTGGCTGTGCAACTCGGCCTGCAGCAAGGCTTCGCGGTCAGCGGCCGGCAACGGTTCGCCGCTGTCCTGCACGGCGATGCGCAGGCGCGGTACCTCGCCGCGCTGGTCCAGCGCCACTACCAGCAGTATCTCGCCCTGGTCGGTGTTTTTCAGGGCATTCTCCAACAGGCTCGACAAGGCCTGGCGCAGGCGCGTCGGGTCGCCGCTGATCACCCGTGGTACCTGTGGTTGGGTGAAGCTGATCAGTTCGATGTTCTGCTGTTCGGCCTTGGCGCGGAAGATGTTCAGGCAATCCTCGATCAACGCGTTGAGGTCGAACTGCACGTCATCGAGTTCGATCTGCCGGGATTCCAGCTTGGAAATGTCGAGAATCTCGTTGATCAGCGTCAGCAGTTCGTTGCCGGCGCTGTGAATGGTCTGCACGTAGTCGCGTTGCTTGACCGACAGCGGCGTGCCCAGAAGCAGCTCGGTCATGCCCAGCACACCGTTCATGGGGGTACGGATTTCGTGGCTGATCTTGGCCAGGAACTCGGCCTTGGCGTTGATTTCGGCATCGCTGGCGGCCAGTGCGCGGCTGGCGCTGAAGCGCTCCTCGCTAATGCGCCGCAGGCGTTCACTGACGGCCAGGTTGAGCAGCAGGCCGCTGGCCACGGTCAGGCCCAGCAGGATGCACAGCAGCCAGGGCGTCGAGGTACGGGTCAGGCCCAGTAGCGCTGGCAGCAGCACCAGGCCACCGAGGTTGAACACCACCATGGCCAGGCTGAACAGACGTGCTGGCGCATAGCCCTTGTACCAATGGTAGCTGCTGACCAGCAGCATGCTCACGCTGCCCAGGGCCATCAGGGCGTAGGTCATCAGGTTGAGGGGCAGGGTGTCGACGAACAGCAGCACCAACCCGCTCACCCCGACCAGCAGCATCTCGCCCTGCAGCAGGCGGTTTAGCCGTGGCGAGTTGCATGGCGAGAAGAAATGCTGGGTGAAACCCAGCCCCGCCAGGCCGGCCAGGACCAGCGTCAGGTATGCGGCGGGTGTTTGCGCGCTATGCCAAACGTGCCACCAGGGGCCGCTGAGGTTCAGCAGGATCAGGCCGCTGAGCAGCATCAGGCCGTGGTACAGCGCCAGGATCAGGGTGGTGCTGGAGCGGCTGTAGATGAAGCGGATCAGGTTGTGCATGATCAGCATCACCAAGCCGCCGAACAGCATGCCGAACAGCAGTGGCTGGCGCTGGTCGGAGGCTGCCACGGCCGCAGGCTCCAGGCTGATGGCCGGGCGCAACTGGTGCTCGGAAACCAGGCGCAGGTAGATATCCAGGGGTTGCTTGCTGTTGGGCAGGGGTAGTACATGGTCGCTGCCACGTAGGGTCGGGCTGGCATTGCCTGCCTGGCGCCCGTGGTGCAGCTGACGCAGAAGCTTGTCGCCCTCGAGGGCGTAGAGGTCCAGGCCAGAAAGGTCTGGGGCGAAAACCCGCAGCAGTTTTTCCTGCTCGCCGGGCTCCAGGCGGTAGTGCAGCCACAGGGCCTGTTCCGCAGGAGCGGCATCCAGGTCGGCAAGTACCAGCGGGCTGAACTGGTTGCGGTAACGTTCGGAGCGCACGTCGCTCAGTTGCAGGTTGGCCTGTTCGTCGAGCATAACGGCCCAGCCTCCGTCATGTTCGGCCGCCGCCGGGAACATGCAGAGCAAGGTCAGCAAGCTGACGATCAGAGCTGAGGCAATCCGAAGCCGACGCACTACGAAATCCCTTCTTAGCCTAGGTGCCGGATATTAACTATGCGCGGCGCGCCAAGTCGAAGGCAAGGCCCCTTGGGGCCCTGTCGACGAGCCGGATGCCGCAGGCGCAAGGTGCTGGGGCGCGCTGCGGACGTCCGGTACAACTTACTGCTGGTGCTCACCGCGTTCGCGGGCGATGGCCCGGTAGCCGATATCGGTGCGGTAGAAACTGCCGTTCCAGCTGATTTCCTTGGCCAGGCGGTAAGCCTGCTGCTGTGCGTCGGCAACGGTGCTGCCCATGGCGGTGGCACACAGCACGCGCCCGCCGTTGGTGGTCACCTTGCCATCCTTGAGTGCGGTACCGGCGTGGAACACCTTGCCTTCGATCTTCGCGGCAGCGTCCAGGCCGTTGATCACGTCACCCTTGGCGTAGTCGCCCGGGTAGCCGCCGGCAGCCAGTACCACGCCCAGGCTCGGGCGCGGATCCCACTGTGCTTCTACCTTGTCCAGCGCCTTGGCGAAGGCGGCCTCTACCAGCAGTACCAGGCTCGACTCCAGGCGCAGCATGACCGGCTGGGTTTCTGGGTCGCCGAAGCGGCAGTTGAACTCGATGACCTTGGGGTTGCCCGCCTTGTCGATCATCAGGCCGGCGTAGAGGAAACCGGTGTAGACGTTGCCTTCCTCGGCCATGCCGCGCACGGTCGGCCAGATCACCTGGTCCATCACGCGCTGGTGAACTTCGGCGGTGACTACCGGGGCAGGGGAGTAGGCACCCATGCCGCCGGTGTTCGGGCCGGTGTCCTGGTCGCCGACGCGCTTGTGGTCCTGGCTGGTGGCCATGGGCAGCACGTTCTGGCCGTCGACCATGACGATGAAGCTGGCCTCCTCGCCGTCGAGGAACTCCTCGATCACCACGCGGGAGCCCGCATCGCCGAAGGCGTTGCCGGCCAGCATGTCACGCACGGCGGCTTCGGCTTCTTCCAGGGTCATGGCGACGATCACGCCCTTGCCCGCGGCCAGGCCGTCGGCCTTGATCACGATCGGCGCGCCTTTTTCCTGCAGGTAGGCCAGCGCCGGCTCGATTTCGGTGAAGTTCTGGTAGTCGGCGGTCGGGATCTTGTGACGCGCCAGGAAGTCCTTGGTGAAGGCCTTGGAGCCTTCCAGCTGGGCCGCGCCCTTGGTCGGACCGAAGCAGTCCAGGCCGCGGCTGCGGAACAGGTCGACCACGCCGATGACCAGCGGTGCTTCCGGACCGACGATGGTCAGGTCGACGTTCTTCTCGGCGAAGTCAGCCAGTTGCTCCAGGGCGCACACGTCGATGGCGACGTTCTCGCACTTGGCTTCAATGGCGGTGCCGGCGTTGCCCGGGGCAACGAAGACTTTCTCGACGCGTGGGTCCTGGGCGACTTTCCAGGCCAGGGCGTGCTCACGGCCGCCGCTGCCGATGATCAAAACTTTCATGTCAAAACCTCGAATTTTGTCTGGCCGATCCCGCTTCCTGTAGGAGCGGCCTTGTGTCGCGAAAGGGGCGCGTAGCGGCCCCAGGTTTTCAGCTTCGCAGCAGAAATTGCTGGGGCCGCTTTGCGGCCCTATCGCGACACAAGGCCGCTCCTACAAGGGCCGGCGATCGGCCCTGCATCTGTTTAGTGGCGGAAGTGGCGCATACCGGTGAAGACCATGGCGATGCCGGCTTCGTCAGCGGCAGCAATCACCTCGGCATCACGCATCGAACCACCTGGCTGGATCACGGCGCTGATACCCACTTTAGCCGCATTGTCGATGCCATCACGGAACGGGAAGAACGCATCCGACGCCATGACTGCACCCTGCACCTGCAGGCCGGCATGCTCGGCCTTGATTGCAGCAATGCGCGCGGAGTTGACGCGGCTCATCTGGCCGGCGCCGACGCCGATGGTCTGGCGCTGCTTGGCGTAGACAATGGCGTTGGACTTGACGAACTTGGCCACTTTCCAGGCGAACACCAGGTCGTTGATCTCTTGCTCGGTTGGCGCACGCTTGGTGACGATCTTCAGGTCATCGGCAGTGATCATGCCGATATCGCGGCTCTGCACCAGCAGGCCACCGTTGACGCGCTTGAAGTCCCAACCGGCAGCGCGCTCGGCAGGCCACTCGCCGCACTCCAGCAGGCGTACGTTCTGCTTGGCGGCAACCACTTCGCGGGCAGCCTGGGAAATTTTCGGGGCGATGATCACTTCGACGAACTGGCGGTCGACGATGGCCTTGGCGGTTTCGCCGTCCAGTTCGCGGTTGAAGGCGATGATGCCGCCGAACGCCGACTCGGTGTCGGTGGCATAGGCCAGGTCGTAGGCCTTGCGGATGCCGCCTTCGTCTTCAGGTACCACGGCCACGCCGCACGGGTTGGCGTGCTTGACGATGACGCAGGCCGGCTTGACGAAGCTCTTCACGCACTCCAGCGCGGCATCGGTGTCGGCCACGTTGTTGAACGACAGTTCCTTGCCCTGCAGCTGGACGGCGGTGGAAACGCTGGCTTCGCCTTTCTTCGCTTCTACGTAGAACGCCGCGCTCTGGTGCGGGTTTTCGCCGTAACGCATTTCCTGGGCCTTGACGAACTGGCTGTTGAAGGTGCGCGGGAACTCGCTGCGGCCTTCAGTGCTCAGGGTTTCTTTAGCCTGGTCGATGGTGCCCATGTAGTTGGCGATCATGCCGTCGTAGGCAGCAGTGTGCTCGAACGCCTTGAGCATCAGGTCGAAGCGCTGGGCGTAGGTCAGGCCACCGGCCTTGAGGCCTTCGACGATGCCGGCGTAGTCGCTGGCATTGACCACGATGGCCACGTCCTTGTGGTTCTTGGCAGCCGAGCGGACCATGGTCGGGCCGCCGATATCGATGTTCTCGATGGCGGTCGGCAGGTCACAGCCAGGCTTGGAGATGGTGGCTTCGAACGGGTACAGGTTGACTGCTACCAGGTCGATCGGCTTGATGCCGTGCTCGTTCATGATGGCGTCGTCGGTGCCGCGACGGCCGAGGATGCCACCGTGGATTTTCGGGTGCAGGGTCTTGACCCGGCCATCCATCATTTCGGCGAAGCCGGTGTAGTCGGCCACTTCCACCGCATTGACGCCGTTGTCCTTGAGCAGCTTGTAGGTGCCGCCGGTGGACAGGATCTCGACACCGAGCTGCTGCAGCTCACGGGCGAATTCGAGGATACCGGTCTTGTCGGAGACGCTGATCAGGGCGCGGCGGACTGGCAGGCGGGTAGTCTGGTCGGTCATTTCGGGTTCCAATAACGCGGTGGAGTCAGCAAAAAAGGCGCCTCTGTTCAGGGAGCCGCCTTTTCTGGTTGGGATTCTGGCTTACAACAAGTCGTACTGCTTGAGCTTCTTGCGCAGGGTGCCTCGGTTCAGCCCGAGCATCTCGCTGGCCTTGGTCTGGTTGCCCTTCACGTAGTTCATCACGCTTTCGAGCAGGGGCGCCTCGACTTCGGAGAGCACCAGGTTGTACACGTCCGTCACGGTCGCGCCTTCCAGGTGGGCGAAGTAGTTGTGCAGCGCCTTCTCGACGCTGTCGCGAAGGGTCTGGCCCTCTTCGCTCGGCGTGTTGAGGTGCTGTTTCAGGTTGGCGTTGTCGCTCACGGGCGTTGTTCCACTCACAAATGTCTCGGTCATCATCGTCATGCGGCCACCCCTTGTCCGTCCTCTGTCTCAAGGCTCTGTCGACGTTCGCTGAAAAACGCGCGAACGTTGGCGCACTGCGCTTGTGTGTCTTCCAAAGCGTTGAACCGGGAGCGAAACTCCTTGCCGCCGGGTCGTGTTGCCAGGTACCAGCCAACGTGCTTGCGGGCAATACGTACGCCCATCACATCGCCATAGAAGGCATGCAGCGCGGCCAGGTGCTCCAGCAGGATGCGTTCCACTTCCTCCAGCTGCGGCGCTGGCAGGTGTTCGCCAGTGCGCAGGTAATGCTCGATCTCGCGAAAGATCCATGGCCGCCCCTGGGCGGCCCGGCCGATCAACAGGCCATCGACCCCGGTGGCGTCCAGCACCGCCCGGGCCTTTTCTGGCGAGGTGATATCGCCGTTGGCAAAAACCGGGATCGACACCGCCTGCTTGATGGCAGCGATGGTGTCGTATTCGGCTTCGCCGGTGTACAGGTCGGCGCGTGTGCGGCCATGCACCGCCAGCGCCTGGATGCCGGCCTGCTCGGCAATCTTCGCCACGTTCAGGCCGTTCTTGTTCGTCCGGTCCCAGCCGGTGCGGATCTTCAGGGTCACCGGGACGTCCACGGCGCCGACCACGGCGTGGAGAATCTCGCTGACCAAGGCTTCATCTCTCAATAAAGCAGAGCCTGCGGCTTTGTTGCAGACTTTTTTTGCCGGACAGCCCATGTTGATATCAATGATCTGGGCGCCTGCATCGACGTTGGCCTTTGCCGCCGCTGCCATCATCTGCGCATCACCACCGGCGATCTGTACCGAGCGTGGCTCGGGATCACCTTCATGGATGCGGCGCAGGCTCGACTTGCGGCTGTTCCAAAGGCTCATGTCACTGGAGACCATTTCCGACACCACCATGCCGGCGCCCAGGCGCTGGCAAAGTGTACGGAAAGGCTGGTCCGTGACCCCGGCCATGGGCGCGAGGATCAGGTTGTTACGTAGTGTGTATGGGCCGATGCGTACCGCCGACATAGGTGATCCCTGTTGTGGGGCCGAATCTTGGAGTTCGAAAAAGGGTTGGCATGATACCCGCTCTCGGTGACCGGATAAAGATGGATTTGGATAAAATCTGAACAGTTGTCGGCTTATGACTTTTGGTATGGGTGAGGATCCAGGACCTTGCGCGGCCCCTGTGGGAGCGGGCCTGCCCGCGAAGCAGGCGGCGCAATGGATGGCACGGGCTTCGCCCGTGTTCGCGGGCACGCCCGCTCCCACAGGGCTGCTGGTTATTCCGGCGAACGGAAGCTCAGGCTGTAATTAACGGCCTTCGGCCCTGGGTCGAGGATGTCCAGGGCGATATGGATCGGGGTCTGGCTTGGCATTTCGCCGCGCCCGGCCAGTTCGCCGGACAGGTATTCGCTGGGCTTGAAGCGACGGCTGGCGATCAGCTGGCCATTGAGGTCGGCGAAGCGCAGCTCCAGCAGCGGGAACGGCTGGGCGAACGGCGCGCGGTTGTAGATGATCGCATCGACGATCAGTGCGCCCTTGAAGTCCGGGTGGCTGCGTACTACCAGGTTGCTGCTCTTGATTCGAGCGATATCGACGCGGGTCGGCACTTCGCAGCCGACCAGCGGGCAGACTTGCTGGAAGAGCGGCCGGTACTGGTCCTGGCGGGCCATTTCGTCGAAATGGAACCAGACATACTGGAACGCAAGCAAGCCAGCGGCCAGCAGTGTCAGGAAACCCCACAACAAGCGCTTGCCCCAGTTGGGCGCGGGCTGTTCCCAGCCCAGTTGCAGTGGGTCGTCGACCACATCTACCAGCGGCTCCTTGCGCGCCGGGCGCTCGGCTTTGCCGGCAAGGCCTGGTTCCAGGCGTTCGTCGGGAAGCGGCTCGACAGGTTCGTCGTCGCGCGCTGACAGGCGCAGCTCCAGCGGCTCGTCGTTCCGGGCGCTCAGGCCCCGTACAGGGGCCTCATCATCGCTGGCCCGCAGCGGTTCGTTGAATTCGGGGTGGTCATCGATTGCGGCGGTACGGTGTACCGGTGGTTCGTCGTCGATGTCCAGATCAAGATTGCCACCTAACGTCGGCTCGGTACGCTCGCCTGGGGCGGGTTCCAGGTCCAGCTCCAGGGGCTCCGGCTCCCGCAGCACGGGCGTGGGTTCTACCGCCTGTTGCGGCTCGAACGGCTCATCGGTTGCCGTACCGAACAGGTCGTCGGCATGTTCGTCCGGGTGCAGTTCGTCACGCCGCGCCTGCAGGCCGTCATCCTGGCTTGCCGGGCGAGCCGAGGCCGGTTGGCCGCGGCGCTCCAGGCGCTCCAGTTCCATGTCGAGGTCGAGCGATTCCAGCGCCTGGGTGGTGAGCGCCCAGTCCTCGTCCGAGGGGGCGCTGGGCTCGCTGGCGACTGGCTGGGGTGCGATCGCCGGTTCGACCAGCGGTTCGGCAGGTGCAGCTGGTATCGGCACCGCAGGTGCGCTGGCTCCGCTGGCGCGGTTCTGCTCCAGCAGCTGCCTGGCGGCGTTGAACACCTGCAGGCAGTGGCCACAGCGCACTACACCGCGGGCCACGCTCAACTGGTGGTGGGTGACGCGAAAGCTGGTCTGGCAATGCGGGCACTGGGTGACGAAACTGTCGGTCATGCGGCAATCCGGGAGCTGTGCAGAAAAGTATTCTAGGCCCGCTTAACGGCGGCGACCACTGATGCGCACCCAGCCGTCGCGCACGACGATCGGGTCCAGTTCGAAGTCGGCGGCATAGGCTGCGGCCACTTCCTCACCTTGCTCGGCGAGGATGCCCGACAGCGCCAGCAGGCCACCTTGGCGGACCAGGCCGGACAGTTGCGGTGCCAGCGACACCAGCGGGCCGGCGAGGATGTTGGCGACCAGCACATCGGCCTGCATGGCCGGCATGTTCACTGGCAGGTACAGCGCCAGCTTCTCGTCGGCGATGCCGTTGCGCTGGGCGTTGTCGCGAGAAGCCTCGATGGCCTGTACGTCGATGTCGGTACCGACCGCCTCACGGGCGCCCAGCAGCAACGCGGCGATGGCCAGAATGCCCGAGCCGCAGCCGAAGTCCAGCACCTGGGTGCCTTCGAGCTGCTGGCCGTCGAGCCATTCCAGGCACAGGGCGGTGGTGGGGTGGGTACCGGTGCCGAACGCCAGGCCCGGGTCGAGCAGCAGGTTCACCGCGTCCTGTTCCGGGGCCTCGTGCCAGCTTGGCACGATCCACAGGCGGCGGCCGAAGCGCATCGGCTGGAAGTTGTCCATCCAGCTGCGTTCCCAGTCCTGGTCCTCGATCACCTCGGCCTGGTGCTCGGGCAGCTCGGCAGCGGTCAGCAGGCGCAGGTGGGCGAATACCTGCTCAGGGTCGGCATCGGCCTCGAACAGGGCCAGCAGGTGGGTGTGCGACCACAGCGGAGTGGTGTTGAGGTCTGGCTCGAAGATCGGTTGATCCTCGGCGTCCATGAACGTGACCGAGACGGCACCCACTTCGAGCAGGGCATCTTCGTAGGTTTCGGCTTGTTCCGGGCTGATGGCCAGGCGTACTTGCAGCCAGGGCATGGCGGGCACCTTTGGTAAATCGACAGGGGCAGCCCTAGGCTGCGCGAAGGCTGGCAGTTTACGCGAGTGCGGGGGATTTGTGGATCTGGGCTGCTGTGCAGCCCGTTCGCAGCACAAGGCTGCTCCTACAAGAGATCACATACCCCTGTAGGAGCAGCCTTGTGCTGCGAATAGGGCGCGAAGCGCCCCCGGAATGCATCAGACAAAACAGAGGGAAAGCGACTCAGCTATATAAGCAGGCTTCTCCTCACCGTCGATCTCCAGCGTGGCAATCGCCTTTAGCAGCCATTGCCCCGGTCTCTTTTCCGTCACTTCGGCCAGGTCCACCTTCAGCCGTACCTGGCTGTCGACCTTGACCGGCTGGATGAACCGCACGCTGTCCAGCCCATAGTTCACCACCATCTTCAGCCCTTCCGGCAGAACCAGGATGTCCTCGATCAGCTTGGGAATCAGCGACAATGTCAGGAAACCGTGGGCGATGGTGCAGCCGAATGGGGTTTTTGCCGCCTTTTCCGGGTCAACATGGATGAACTGGAAATCGCCGGTGGCTTCGGCGAACAGGTTGATGCGTTGCTGGTCGATCTTCAGCCAGGCCGAGCGGCCCAGTTCCTTACCAACGTACTGCGAAAGCTCTGTAACCGGTACATGGGGCATCGCGGACTCTCCGGGTTGTCAGTTGGTACGAAAGTGCAAGATCAGCACGGCGAACCGTTTCAGTCAAGTTGCACGTTTTTCGACGAATATCGGTATATGACGGCACATGCTTATAATGGCGGCCATGCCCGAGGGAGATGCTTATGCTGTTGCGTGGTTTGACCTGGCTGGTGCTATTCCAGCTGCTGGGGACGGCAATCAACCATCTGTTGGTGCCGTTTCTGCCGGGGCCGATCATCGGCCTGTTGCTGCTTTTGTTCTTCCTCATGGCCCGTGGTGAGGTGGGCAAGCCGCTGAACGAGGCCGCCAGCAGCCTGCTGCGTTACCTGCCGCTGTTGCTGGTGCCACCAGCGGTGGGGGTGATGGTGTATGCCAGGGATATCGCCGCCGACTTCTGGGCCATTGCCGGTGCCTTGCTGATCTCCTGCCTGGTGACCCTGGTGTTCGTCGGCGTGTTGATGCAAAAGCTCATCCACCGTCAGGTCCGGAGCGAGGAGCAGCCATGATGCTCGACTGGCAAGGCGCACTGGATGCGGTCGTTCATCATCCCTTGTTCGGTATCGGCATCACGCTTGGGGCCTACCAGGTGGTGCTGGCGGCCTACGAGAAGACCCGCTGGATCTTCCTGCAGCCGGTACTGGTCTCGATGCTGCTGGTGATCGGCGTGCTGCTGGTGTGTGGCATCGACTACAGCGAATATCGCAAGAGCACCGAAATCATGAACATCCTGCTGGGGCCTGCCACCGTAGCCCTGGCTGTGCCGCTCTACCTCAACCTGCGGCGTATCCGACAGCTGTTCTGGCCCACATTTACTACGCTGGTAGTCGGAGGCCTGTTCGCCACGCTGTGCTGCCTGTTGCTGGGCTGGTGGTTCGGTGCCGAGCACATGATCCTGATGACCATGGCGCCGAAGTCGGTCACGTCGCCGATCGCCATGCTGGTGGCTGAGCAGATTGGCGGCGTGGCTGCCTTGGCGGCGGTGTTCGTGCTGATTACCGGGGTTATCGGGGCAATCTTCGGCCCGGCGTTGCTGAGCCGTTTTGGCGTGCATAGCCCCGAGGCCCGTGGCATGTCTTTGGGCGTGACCGCGCACGCAGTGGGCACTTCGGTGGCCCTGCAGGAAAGTGACGAATGCGGCGCCTTTGCCGCGCTGGCGATGAGCCTGATGGGGGTGGCCACGGCGGTGTTCCTGCCGCTGGCGGTCAGCCTGGTGGCTTGAGGACTTGTGATGACGCTACCGCTGTTTCCTCTCAATACCGTGCTGTTTCCTGGTTGTTTCCTCGATTTGCAGATTTTCGAGGCACGCTATCTGGACATGATCGGGCGCTGCATGAAGCGGGGCGAAGGTTTTGGTGTGGTGTGCATCCTCGAAGGCGAGCAGGTCGGCAAGGCACCGCCGGTGGTCGCCTCGATCGGCTGCGAGGCGGTGATCCGTGACTTCGTGCAGCAGGATAACGGCTTGCTGGGTATCCGCGTCGAAGGCGTGCGGCGCTTCAACCTGGAAAGCACCGAGGTGCAGAAGGACCAGTTGCTGGTGGGGCAGGTGCAATGGCTGCCGGAGCAGGCGGACAGCCCGTTGCTCGAGGCGGACGAAGACCTGCTGGCGTTGCTGGTGGCCCTGGGTGAACACCCAATGGTCGAAGCCCTGGACATGCCGCGGCCTGTGGACGGGCGGCAGACGTTGGCCAACCAGTTGGCGTACCTGCTGCCCTTCATGGAAGAGGACAAGCTGGATCTGCTGACCCTCGACTCGCCACAGGAGCGGTTGGGGGAAATCCAGAAGCTGCTGGAGCGGATTCAGGGTGAATTGTTTGCCTGATACTGCTGTGTTGCCAGTGCCGGCCTCTTCGCAGCACAAGGCTGCTCCTACAGGCTGACGAGAGCCCTGTAGGAGCAGCCTTGTGCTGCGAAGAGGCCGGTACAGGCGACATCAATATTGATATCGCAGCAAAGCCTGCGGCAGCGCATGCATGGCAAAGAACGCCAGCAACGCGACACACGCCGGCAAAACCAGCCACCACACCCGCAGCGGCAAGGCCGGGAGGGTCTGGTGACGCTGCGCCAGTGCCAGGCTGAGCGCGCACACACAGCACGCCAGCAAGGCCCCGGCGAGGATGTCGGTCGGCCAGTGCGCCCCGAGGTACACCCGTGACAGGGCAATCGCCAGCGCCGGAATGCAGCCCAGCATCACCCAGGTCAGGCGCATCCGCGGCGGCTGACCGCGACCGGCCAGCACTGCCATTACCAGGAAGAACGCAAACGACGCCGAACTGTGCCCACTGGGCATGCTGTAGCTGGTCAGCGGGTCGCTCAGCACTTCCGGGCGGGCCCGGGCGAACAGCCACTTCAGCGTGCCGTTGGCAAACGCCGTACCCATCAGTGCGCCCGCAGCGAACATGGCATGCCGCCACTGCCTGGCAAGCAGCAGCAGGCCCGTCAGCAGCCCGCCGAGGAATAACTGGGTGCGGAAATCGCCCAGCCGGGTCACCAGCACCACGGCGCCATCGATGGCCTGGCTGCGGTGCTCCTGCACCAGTGTCATAACGCCCTGGTCGAACTCGTGCAGGTAGGGCCAGCCGAGGAAGACCCCGGCCAAGGCCAGGAAACTCATGCCGGCGATCAGCCGGGTGCCGTGGCGTTGATCACGAATGCTGGTGTTCAGGCTCAGCCCGATGATGACTGCCAGGGTGCCGGCGATGATCCCGGCATCCAGCCAGAAGCCTTCCGGCAAGGGCAGGCGCATGGCTGCGCCGGTAGCCCAGCCGGGCAGCAGGTAGGCCACTGCCCAGCCGGCACCGGCCACCAGGCTGACGGCGATGAACCGCGGCAGCGGCATGTCGAACATGCCGGCGACCATTGGCAGCATAGGCCGCAGCGGCCCGATGAAGCGCCCTACCAGCAGGCTGGCGATGCCGTAGCGCTGGAAGTAGGCCTCGGCGCTGCCGATCCATTCCGGATGGTGGCGCAGCAGGGGCAGCCTGCGAATGTTCTGGTGGAAGTACTTGCCCACCGTGTACGACAACGCATCGCCCACCAGGCCACCGAGAAAGCCCAGCAGCAGCGTTTCGCCCAGGCTGAAGGCGCCGCTGCCGGCCAATACCGCGACCGCGAACAGCAGCACGGTGCCTGGCACGATGATGCCGGCAATGGCCAGGCACTCTATGCAGGCCACCAGGAATATCGCCAGGCCAAGCCACTGCGGGTTGGCGCTGAGCCAGCCAGTCAGGCTGTCGAGCCATTGGCCCATGGTTCAGCTTCCTTGTTCCAGAATGAAGAAGTCGCGGCCTTCGACTTGGCCGCGACGTAACGGGTTCCGCGTGCAGAAACGGGCGTATTCGGCATCGACGAAACGGTAGGGCAGGTGCTCGTCGCGGCCATGCGGGATGCCCAGGCGGGCGGCCTGGATCACCCGTGGCACGATGTTGCCGCAATCCTCCACGTACAGGCGCTCGGCGTCAAAACGCTGGGCGTCCCAGTGCGGCACCTTCAGGCCCAGGGCCCGGCACAGCAAGGTCTGGCCCGCGCACAGGCGCTCGGGCGGGCGGAGGTTGCCGCTCGCATCGGGGTTGTTCAGTTGCATCTGTGCCAGGCTGTTCGGCCCCGAGCGGGCGTCCTGCCAAGGATAGGCCGACTTGATGAGCACCGCGTTGCCTGGCCCGTGGGCGCTGAAGTTCAGCGAGTCGCCGCCGCGGGCGTAGTACATATAGATGTGCCCGCCATCGAGGAACAGCGCCTTGCGCTTTTCGGTGTAGCCGAGCGAGGCGTGGCTGCCTTTGTCGGTGAGGTAGTAGGCCTCGGTCTCGATGATGCGCGCGGCCAGCCACAGGTCGCCGTGGCGATGGCGGATGACTTTGCCCAGCAGGGCCTTGGCCAGGGTCTGGGCGTCGCGATCGAAAAAGCTGTCGGGCAAGGCTGGCATGCGGGCGGTTCGTGGCTGGGACGGCGGGGATGATAGCAATGAATAGCTTAATCGAGGCTGAATCGAGTGGGATGTTGGCAGTGGCGGCCCTTTCGCGGGCTCGCCCGCTCCCACAGGTACCTCGGAGGTCCCAGGCCTTGTGCAATCCCTGTGGGAGCGGGTTTACCCGCGAAAAGGCCCTGACAGGAGATAGAAATTTCGATAACCCCGGTTACATCTTTCCTACACAATGCCCCCAGCCATTTTCTACCATCCGCCACCCGCCGCTGGGCGTACACCTGCGCGCCAGTTATAATCAGCCGATTTCCCCTTCGCCAAGACACCGAACCCATGACTGAGTCCGTTCTTGACTATATGACCCGCCTGGGTCGCGCTGCCCGTGAGGCTTCCCGGGTGATCGGCCGTGCCAGCACCGCGCAGAAGAACCGCGCCCTGCAAGCTGCCGCCGACGCACTGGACGCCGCTCGTGCCGAGCTGACCGCAGCCAACGAGCTGGACCTGGCCGCCGGCCGTGCCAACGGCCTGGAGCCCGCGCTGCTCGACCGCCTGGCGCTGACCCCGGCGCGTATCGACGGCATGATCACCGGCCTGCGCCAGGTGGCCAGCCTGCCGGACCCGGTCGGTGCCATCCGCGACATGAGCTACCGCCCATCCGGTATCCAGGTCGGCAAGATGCGCACGCCGCTGGGGGTGATCGGGATTATCTACGAATCGCGCCCGAACGTGACCATCGATGCCGCCAGCCTGTGCCTGAAGTCGGGTAACGCGACCATCCTGCGTGGCGGCTCCGAAGCCATCCACTCCAACCGCGCCATCGCCACCTGCATCCAGCGTGGCCTGGCCGCCGCCGGCCTGCCGGCAGCCGTGGTGCAGGTGGTCGAGACTACCGACCGCGAAGCCGTGGGCGCGCTGATCAGCATGCCGGAATTCGTCGACGTCATCGTGCCGCGCGGTGGCCGTGGCCTGATCGAACGCATCAGCCGCGATGCCCGCGTGCCAGTGATCAAGCACCTGGACGGTATCTGCCACGTCTATGTCAGCCAGCACGCCGACCTGGACAAGGCCTGGCGCGTGGCGTTCAACGCCAAGACTTACCGCTATGGCATCTGTGGTGCCATGGAAACGTTGCTGGTCGACCAGCAGGTGGCCGAGCGCTTCCTGCCGGAAATGGCCAGTCGCTTCCAGAAGAAGGGCGTCGAGCTGCGTGGCTGCGAGCGCACCCGGGCGATCATCGCCGCCAAGCCCGCCACCGAGGCCGACTGGCACACCGAATACCTGGACGCGATCCTGTCGATTCGCGTGGTCGATGGGCTGGACCAGGCCATCGAGCACATCAACCACTATGGCTCGCACCATACCGACTCGATCATCAGCGAACACCAGGGTGAAGCCCGCCAGTTCATGGCCGAGGTCGACTCGGCGTCGGTCATGCTCAATACCCCGACCTGCTTCGCCGACGGCTTCGAGTACGGCCTGGGTGCGGAAATCGGCATTTCCACCGACAAGCTGCATGCCCGCGGGCCGGTCGGCCTGGAAGGCCTGACCTGCGAGAAGTACGTGGTGATCGGTGACGGCCAGCTGCGCGGCCAGGAGTCCTGCTGAGTTGAGCAAGGCCCAGGCAGTCCGGCGCATCGGCATTCTTGGCGGCACCTTCGACCCCGTGCACATCGGCCACCTGCGCAGCGCGCTGGAAGTGGCCGAGTTCATGGGGCTGGACGAGCTGCGCCTGCTGCCCAACGCCCGGCCGCCGCACCGCGACACCCCGCAGGTGGCCGCGCAGGACCGCCTGGCCATGGTGCAAGGCGCTGTACAGGGCGTGCCCTGCCTGAGCGTGGATGCCCGCGAACTGGCGCGCGACAAACCGTCGTACACCATCGACACGCTGGAATCGATCCGCGCCGAACTGGCCGCTGACGACCAGCTGTTCCTGGTGCTGGGCTGGGATGCCTTCTGTGGGCTGCCCGGCTGGCACCGCTGGGAAGAATTGCTGCAACACTGTCACATCCTGGTGCTGCAACGCCCGGATGCCGACGTAGAACCCCCTGACGAGCTGCGCAACCTGCTGGCTGCGCGCTCGGAGAGCGATCCCACCGCCTTGTCCGGCCCGGCGGGAAACATTTCGTTCGTCTGGCAGACGCCGCTTGCGGTGTCGGCTACACAGATCCGACAGCTGCTGGCCAGCGGCAAATCGGTGAGGTTCCTGGTGCCGGACGCCGTACTGGCCTACATCGAGGCGCACGAACTGTATCGTGCACCTAACTGACGGTGCCTCTGGCGCCTCATCCAACGAGTTGAACGAGTTTTATATGACCAAGCAGAAAATCCACGGCGAAGAACTGGTCGCCCTGACCAAGGCAGCGCTGGAAGACGTCAAGGCCCAGGACATCCAGGTCATCGACGTGCGCGAAAAGCACAGCCTGACCGACTACATGATCATTGCCACCGGTACCTCCAACCGCCAGATCAACGCGATGCTGGAAAAGGTCCGCGAAGCGGTCAAGGCCAAGGGTGCCCAGCCACTGGGTGAAGAAGGCAAGGGCGACAGCGACTGGGTCCTGCTGGACCTGAACGACGTCATCGTGCACATGATGACCGCCGCTGCCCGCCAGTTCTACGACCTGGAGCGCCTGTGGCAGGGTGCCGAGCAAAGCCGTGCTGCCGATGGCAAGCACCACAGCCCGGACCATGCCCACGAGTACTCCGACAAGCTCAAGGACCGGGAATAAGGAAAGCGCTGTGCGTCTGCGCCTGATCGCGGTCGGCTCGCGCATGCCGAAGTGGGTCGAGGAAGGCTGGCATGAATATGCCAAGCGCCTGCCCGCCGAGCTGTCGCTGGAGCTGGTGGAAATCCCGCTGAACACTCGTGGCAAGAATGCCGACGTCGCCCGCCTGATCCGTCAGGAGGGCGAAGCCATGCTGAGCAAGGTTCAGCCAGGGGAACGCATCGTCACCCTCGAGGTCCATGGCAAGCCCTGGAGTACCGAGCAGCTGGCGACCGAGCTGGACCGCTGGCGCCTGGATGCGCGCACGGTGAATTTGATGGTGGGCGGCCCGGAAGGCCTGGCGCCCGAGGTCTGTGCGCGCGCCGAGCAACGTTGGTCGCTGTCGCCGCTGACCTTGCCGCACCCATTGGTAAGGATACTCATCGGCGAGCAGATTTACCGCGCCTGGACCGTGCTGTCCGGGCATCCTTACCATAAATGAGCCTGTAAGCAGTCCGATGTCGCAGCCGATCCGTCTCAAGGACCACGAGAAAGACGCCCGCCTGGTGCGCAACCGCGTCGTGGTCGGCGCAGTCGCGATCATGCTGCTTATCTGCGTGCTGATTGCGCGTCTGTACTACCTGCAGGTCATCCAGCACGACTATCACTCGACGCTGTCGGAGAACAACCGGGTGCATGTGCAGCCGATCCCGCCGACCCGCGGGTTGATCTTCGACCGAAACGGGGTGATCGTCGCCGACAACCGGCCCAGCTTCAGCCTGTCGATGACCCGCGAACGTGCGGGTAACTGGCAGGAAGTGCTGGATACCATCGTCGAAGTGCTGGAGTTGACGCCCGACGACCGCGCCCTGTTCGAGAAGCGCATGCGCCAGGGCCGCCGGCCGTTCGAGCCGGTGCCGATCCTGTTCGAACTCAACGAAGAGCAGATCGCCCGTGTGGCGGTGAACCAGTTCCGCCTGCCGGGCGTGGAAGTGGTAGCCCAGTTGGTGCGCCATTACCCGCAGGGCGCGCATTTCGCCCATTCGGTGGGGTATGTGGGGCGGATCAACGAGAAAGAGCTGAAAACCCTCGACCCGGTGAACTACAGCGGCACCCACCACATCGGCAAGACCGGCATCGAGCGCTTCTACGAAGCCGACCTGCATGGCCAGGTGGGCTACGAGGAAGTCGAGACCAACGCCCGCGGCCGCGTGCTGCGGGTGCTCAAGCGCACCGACCCGAAACCGGGCAAGGACATCGTGCTGAGCCTGGACATCAAGCTGCAGGAGGCCGCCGAGGCTGCCCTGGGTGGCCGGCGTGGTGCGGTGGTGGCGCTCGACCCGCGTACCGGCGAGGTGCTGGCGATGGTCAGCCAGCCCAGCTTCGACCCCAACCTGTTCGTCACCGGTATCGGCTTCAAAGCCTATGCCGAACTGCGCGACTCGATCGACCGACCGCTGTTCAACCGCGTGCTGCGCGGCCTGTACCCGCCGGGTTCGACCATCAAACCGGCGGTGGCCATCGCCGGCCTGGACAGCGGCGTGGTCAATGCCGGCAGCCGGGTGTTCGACCCGGGCTACTACCAGTTGCCCAACTACGACCACAAATACCGTAACTGGAACCGCTCGGGCGATGGCTGGGTCGACCTGGACACCGCGATCATGCGCTCCAACGACACCTACTTCTACGACCTTGCCCACAAGATGGGCATCGATCGGCTGTCCAGCTACATGAACAAGTTCGGCATCGGCCAGCGGGTTTCCCTCGACATGTTCGAGGAATCCGCCGGGCTGATGCCATCGCGTGAATGGAAGCGCGCCACCCGCCGCCAGGCCTGGTTCCCCGGCGAAACCCTGATCCTCGGCATCGGTCAGGGCTACATGCAGGCCACGCCGCTGCAACTGGCCCAGGCCACTGCGCTGATCGCCAACAAGGGCGTGTGGAACCGCCCGCACCTGGCCAAGACCATCGAAGGCCAGCCGCCGGTGGACGACAACCCCATGGAAAACATCGTGCTGCGTGACAAGTCCGACTGGGCCAAGGTCACCCATGGCATGGAGCAGGTGATGCACAACGCCCGCGGTACCGCACGCAAGGCGGCCATTGGCTCCCAGTACCGCATTGCCGGCAAGAGTGGTACCGCCCAGGTGGTGGCAATCAAGCAGGGCGAGAAGTACGACCGCAACAAGCTTCAGGAGCGCCACCGCGACCACGCCCTGTTCGTCGCCTTCGCCCCGGCCGAGGACCCGAAGATCGTGGTTTCGGTGATGGTCGAGAACGGTGAGTCCGGCTCGGGCGTTGCCGCCCCGGTGGTGCGCCAGGTGATGGACGCCTGGTTGCTCGACGAAAACGGCCGGCTCAAGCCCGAGTTCGCGCCTGCCACCGTTACCCAGGAATCAGCCCTGTGATGAACAATTTCGATCGCATGCTCTCCAGCGAGGATGTGATGCGTCGGCGCGCCAGCTTTCTGCAGCGCATCCACGTCGACGGCCCTTTGCTGATCATTCTGCTGACCCTCGCGGCCGGTAGCCTGTTCGTCCTGTATTCGGCCAGTGGCAAGAACTGGGACCTGCTACTCAAGCAGGCCACCTCGTTCGGCATCGGCCTGGTGTCGATGTTCATCATCGCCCAGCTGGAGCCGCGCTTCATGGCTCGCTGGGTGCCGCTGGCCTACCTGGCCGGGGTGCTGTTGCTGGTGGTGGTGGACGTGATGGGCCACAACGCCATGGGCGCCACGCGCTGGATCAACATCCCCGGGGTGATCCGCTTCCAGCCCTCGGAGTTCATGAAGATCATCATGCCGGCGACCATCGCCTGGTACCTGTCCAAGCGCACGTTGCCGCCACATCTGAAGCATGTGGCGATCAGCCTGGTGCTGATCGGCGTGCCGTTCATCCTGATCGTGCGCCAGCCCGACCTGGGCACGGCGCTGCTGATCCTCGCCTCCGGGGCTTTCGTGCTGTTCATGGGCGGCCTGCGCTGGCGCTGGATCCTCAGCGTGCTGGCGGCTGCGGTGCCAGTGGCGGTGGCGATGTGGTTCTTCGTCATGCACGACTACCAGAAGCAGCGGGTACTGACCTTCCTCGACCCGGAAAGCGACCCGTTGGGCACTGGCTGGAACATCATCCAGTCGAAGGCGGCGATCGGCTCGGGGGGGGTGTTCGGCAAGGGCTGGCTGCTCGGCACCCAGTCGCACCTGGACTTCCTGCCGGAAAGCCACACCGACTTCATCATTGCCGTGCTCGGCGAGGAATTCGGCCTGGTCGGCATCTGCCTGCTGTTGATCGTCTACCTGCTGCTGATCGGCCGTGGCCTGATGATCACCGCCCAGGCGCAGACCCTGTTCGGCAAGCTGCTGGCGGGCAGCCTGACCATGACCTTCTTTGTGTACGTGTTCGTCAATATCGGTATGGTCAGCGGCCTTCTGCCCGTGGTGGGCGTGCCGCTGCCCTTCATCAGCTATGGCGGAACTTCGTTGGTGACGCTGCTGTCAGCGTTTGGCGTTCTGATGTCGATCCACACGCACCGCAAATGGATCGCTCAGGTTTGAATAAGGTGAAGAATTTCATGCAAGCAGTGCGTAACTGGGCTGCCCGTTGTGCGCCGTGGATCGGCGCGGTGGGCCTGTTCGGCGCTGTACAGCTGGCCCATGCCGGCGATTATCAGGGCTCGCCGCAGGTGGCCCAGTTCGTTGGCGAAATGAGCCGCGACCATGGCTTTGCCCCTGAGCAGCTGATGGGTGTGTTCGCGGAGGTGGAGCGCAAACAGTCGATCCTCGACGCCATTTCGCGCCCGGCCGAACGGGTAAAGCCGTGGAAGGACTACCGGCCGATGTTCATCACTGACGCGCGTATTGCCCGCGGTGTGGACTTCTGGCGCCAGCACGAGGCGGTGCTGGCCCGTGCCGAGCAGGAATATGGCGTGCCGGCGCAGTACATCGTTGCCATCATCGGCGTGGAAACCTTCTTTGGCCGCAACACCGGTAACTACCGGGTGATCGATGCCTTGTCGACCCTGGGCTTCGACTACCCGCCACGGGCGGAGTTCTTCCGCAAGGAGCTGCGCGAATTCCTGCTGCTGGCCCGTGAGGAACAGCTCGACCCGCTGACGCTCAAAGGCTCCTACGCTGGTGCAATGGGCCTGCCGCAGTTCATGCCGAGCAGCTTCCGCAACTTCGCGGTGGACTTCGACGGCGACGGCCACATCAATATCTGGAACAACCCGGACGATGCCATTGGCAGCGTGGCCAGCTACTTCAAGCGCCACGGCTGGGTGGCCGGCGAAGGTGTGGTCAGCCGCGCCTGGGTGGACGGTGGGCGCGCCGACGAAGGCCTGACCACCGGCATCGAGCCGGTAAAAACCGTTGGGGAGTTGCGCACGCTTGGCTGGTCGGTCCATGATTCGTTGCGCGATGATCTGCCGGTTACCGCCTTCCGTCTCGAGGGCGACAATGGCCCCGAGTACTGGATGGGCCTGAAGAACTTCTACGCGATCACTCGCTACAACCGCAGCGTGATGTATGCCATGGCGGTGCATCAGCTATCGGAACAGCTGGTTCAAGCACGGGGCGTCAAGTAATGCGCGCAATCATCTCTGGCAAGTCTTTCAAGCTGCTCACCTGCCTCGCCGTGGGCGTGGTGCTGGCCAGCTGTTCGTCCAACCGCCCGCCCCAGCAAAGCAGTGGCAACGTGGTGCGCACCCAGCCGGGCCTGGACATCAACCGCGCGCACAAGGACGGCGCGCCGTGGTGGGACGTGGATGTGAACAAGATCCCCGACGCCACGCCAACCGTGCACACCGGCAACTACAAGGCCAACCCGTACACGGTACTGGGCAAGACCTACTACCCGATGCAGGACTCGCGCAATTATCGCGCGGAAGGTACCGCGTCGTGGTATGGCACCAAGTTCCACGGCCAGAACACCGCCAACGGCGAGCTGTACGACCTGTACGGCATGAGCGCGGCGCACAAGACCCTGCCGCTGCCGGCCTACGTGCGGGTGACCAACCTGGCCAACGGCCGTAGCGTGATCCTGCGGGTGAACGACCGTGGGCCGTTCTATTCGGACCGCATCATCGACTTGTCCTATGCCGCGGCGAAAAAGCTCGGTTATGCCGAGATTGGCACCGCGCACGTGCGCGTCGAAGGTATCGACCCGCAGCAGTGGTGGGCCCAGCGTGGCCAGACACCACCGATGGTGCTCAAGGAGCCCCAGGTGGCCCAGACCCAGGCGATCCCGGCCAGTACCGGGCGCGTCGAGCAATGGACCCCGCCGCCCCAGCAGCATGCGGCGCCGGTGGTGCCGGTGCAGGTGGCCGGCAACAACGTGCCGGCCGGCAGTGGCGGCAGCTTCCTGCAGGTGGGGGCCTTCGCCAACCCGGACGCCGCCGAACTGCTGCGCTCCAAGCTCAGCAGCATGGTCAGCGCGCCAGTGTTCATCAGCTCGATCGTGCGTAACCAGCAGACCCTGCACCGCGTGCGCCTCGGGCCGATCAACAGCCAGGGCGAGATCCAGCAAGCGCAGGACAGCATCCGCCTGGCGAACCTTGGGCAGGCCAAGCTGGTCACAGCTGACTGACCGCGTTGCCTTCTTCGCGGGTACGCCCGCTCCCACAAGGGCATGCGAAACCCTGTGGGAGCGGGCGCGCCCGCGAAGAAGGCAACACCAAACTGTCGGTTTTGTCATGAATTGACGGGCGCGGGCATGTACAATGTCGGCTTTTGCCCGCAGCGACATAAAGCCGCACATTGCGAGCCAGGCCTACGGCCGCAAAAACTAGACTGACTGGCGCTGGGCACATGATCTTGCCCAGGGAACATCAGACCATTAGCGATTTTCGAGAGACGGATGAACATCACCAACCTTGCCAAACGACTTTGCCTGCCCGTACTGCTGATGATCACGCCTGCCGCCTTCGCGGCTGAGCAGATGACGCCGGCGCCACCGCAACTGGCAGCCAAGTCCTACGTACTCATGGATGCGTCCAGCGGCAACGTGCTGGTCGAGAACAACGGTGACGAGCGCCTGCCGCCTGCCAGCCTGACCAAGCTGATGACGGCCTACATCGCCACCCTGGACATCCGTCGCGGCCAGATCGGTGAAAACGACCCGGTTACCGTCAGCGAAAACGCCTGGCGGACCGGGGGTTCGCGCATGTTCATCAAGGTGGGCAGCCAGGTGACCGTCAGCGACCTGCTGCACGGCATCATCATCCAGTCCGGCAACGACGCCTCGGTCGCCCTGGCCGAGCACATCGCCGGCAGCGAAGACGCCTTCGCCGACATGATGAACAAGACCGCTGCCGACTTGGGCATGGCCAACAGCCACTTCATGAACCCGACCGGCCTGCCGCACCCGGACCATTACTCGTCGGCCCACGACATGGCTACCCTGGCCCGTGCGATCATCAACGTCGACCCGGCCCACTACGCCATCTACTCGCAGAAAGAGTTCTTCTGGAACAACATCAAGCAGCCAAACCGCAACCTGCTGCTGTGGCGTGACAAGACTGTCGACGGCCTGAAGACCGGCCACACCGACGAAGCCGGCTACTGCATGGTGGCTTCGGCCGTTCGCGATGGCCAGCGCCTGATCGCCGTGGTCTTCGGCACCAACAGCGAGCAGTCGCGTGCTGCCGAGACCCAGAAGCTGCTGACCTATGGCTTCCGCTTCTTCGAAACCCAGACCTTCTACCAGAAGGGTACCGAGCTGACCAAATCGCCGGTCTGGAAGGGCGCGACTGGCGAAGTGAAAGCTGGCCTGGCCAACGACCTGACCCTGACTATGCCTAAAGGCCAATTGAAGCGCCTGCAGGCTTCGATGACCATGAACCCGCAGCTCACCGCGCCAATCGCCAAAGGTGACGTGATCGGCAAAGTGGAAGTCAAACTGGACGAGAAAGTGGTTCACAGCGCCGACCTGATCGCCCTCGATGGCGTCGAGGAAGGTGGTTTCTTCCGCCGTATGTGGGATAGCATCCGTCTATTCTTCTACGGGTTGTTCAACTGATACGTGACCTGCATGCCCCCGCGTATCCAGCGGGGGCGTTGTTGTTGCCACGGCTTACGAGGCCGTTTCCGCCATGAGCGAACCAGACGTCAAGTCGCACAAGATCGAATTCCCCTGCGACGATTACCCGATCAAGGTCATCGGTGACACCGTTGTCGGCTTCAAGGACACGGTGATCGAGATCCTGAGCAAGCACGCGAAGGTCGACCTTTCCACCCTGGCCGAGCGCCAGAGCAAAGAAGGCAAGTACACCACCGTGCAATTGCACATCGTTGCCGAAAGCGAGAACCAGCTGCACGATATCAACAGCGCCCTGCGCGCTACCGGCATCGTGAAAATGGTGCTCTGATGTCCGCCTGCCTCGGTTTTCGCGAGCTTGGCCTGCAGCCCTACGAACCGGTGCTGGAGGCCATGCGTCGCTTCACCGAGCAGCGCAGCCCGGACAGCCAGGATGAAGTCTGGCTGGTCGAGCACCCCGCGGTCTTCACCCAGGGCCAGGCCGGCAAGGCCGAGCACCTGCTGGTGCCGGGCGACATCCCGGTAGTGCAGACCGATCGCGGTGGCCAGGTGACCTACCATGGCCCCGGGCAGCTGGTGGCCTACCTGCTGCTGGATGTGCGCCGGCTGGGCTTTGGCGTGCGTGAGCTGGTCAGCCGTATCGAGCAGACCCTCATCGACCTGCTCGCCAGTTACGATGTCCAGGCCGCGGCCAAGCCCGATGCCCCGGGCGTCTATGTCGACGGAGCGAAAATCGCCTCCCTCGGCCTGCGAATCCGCAACGGCCGTTCGTTCCACGGCCTTGCCCTGAACGTGGACATGGACCTCGCGCCATTCCGCCGAATCAACCCCTGCGGCTATGCGGGGCTGGCGATGACCCAGCTGCGCGACCTGGCAGGTCCGATCGAACTCGACGAGGTCAGGACAAGGCTGCGCGGACAGCTGGTCAAGCACCTCGACTACGCTGAGCAGACGACCCTCACGGGCGGAATCGACTGAATATGACAACTGTGCAAGAAGCCGTGCCGAACCTGATACCTACCCAGGATGCCACCCCGCGCCCAGCGCCGAAGAAGGTGGAAGCCGGGGTCAAGCTGCGTGGTGCCGAAAAGGTGGCGCGCATCCCGGTGAAGATCATCCCCACCGAAGAGCTGCCGAAGAAGCCCGACTGGATCCGCGTGCGTATCCCGGTGTCGCCCGAGGTAGACCGCATCAAGCAGCTGCTGCGCAAGCACAAGCTGCACAGCGTATGCGAAGAGGCATCCTGCCCGAACCTGGGCGAGTGCTTCTCCGGTGGTACCGCCACCTTCATGATCATGGGTGACATCTGCACCCGTCGTTGCCCGTTCTGCGACGTTGGCCACGGCCGGCCGAAACCGCTGGACCTGGACGAGCCGAAGAACCTGGCCATCGCCATCGCCGACCTGCGCCTGAAGTACGTGGTGATCACCTCGGTGGACCGCGACGACCTGCGTGACGGTGGTGCCCAGCACTTTGCCGACTGCATCCGCGAAATCCGTGCGCTGTCGCCGGGCGTACAGCTGGAAACCTTGGTGCCGGACTACCGTGGGCGCATGGATATTGCCCTGGAGATCACCGCGCAAGAGCCGCCGGATGTGTTCAACCACAACCTCGAGACCGTACCGCGCCTGTACAAGGCCGCGCGCCCGGGATCGGACTACGACTGGTCGCTGGACCTGCTGCAGAAGTTCAAGCAGTTGGTGCCGCACGTACCGACCAAGTCGGGCCTGATGCTCGGCCTGGGCGAGACCGACGAGGAAGTGATCGAAGTGATGCACCGCATGCGCGAGCATGACATCGACATGCTCACCCTCGGCCAGTATCTGCAGCCGTCGCGCAGCCACCTGCCGGTGCAGCGTTTTGTTCACCCGGACACCTTCGCCTGGTTCGCCGAGGAAGGTTACAAGATGGGCTTCAAGAACGTCGCTTCCGGCCCGTTGGTGCGTTCTTCGTACCACGCTGACCAGCAGGCTCACGAAGCCAAGATCAAGCTCTGAGCCAAGCACAGAGCCACGCATGCCGATGCGCGCCGAAGGGCCGCATCGGCATTTTTGTTTGTGCCACACGCGCTGCAAGGAGCCGCGATGAATTGCGCCGAAACCTTCCAACCCAGCCTGCCAGCCGCGCTGCCGCGTGATGCCTGTTTTGCCATTGTCGCCCCGGCGGGCGCGGCGCGGCTGGATACGCACAAGGTCAACCAGTGGTTCGTTGATAGAGGCTACAGCTGCCGTATCTATCCGGGAGCCCTTCAGGCCCAGGGCTATCTGGCGGGGCCGGACCGGCAGCGGTTACAGGACCTGCATGATGCCTTTGCCGACCCGGCCATCTACGCCATTCTGTGCATGCGTGGGGGGTACGGCAGCATGCGACTGCTCGACCAGCTCGATTTCGAACTGATCCGGCGCAACCCCAAGCCGCTGGTCGGTTACAGCGACATCACCGCGCTGCACACGGCGATCTACCGGCATACCGGGCTGCTCACCTTCCATGGCGGGATGCTCAATGCCGACCTGCTGGGGGCCAAGTTGCCGCCAACCGAGACTTCGTTGCTGGCGCAGCTGGGTGGGCATGTGCGGGCAGGGGAGCAGATCGTGCACCCTGCTGACTTCGCATTGAGCAGCGTGCTGCATGGGGTGGCCAGCGGGCCGCTGCTGGGCGGCAACCTGTCGATGTTGGGCGCGACCCTGGGGACGATTGCCGAGCTGGATACGCAGGGCTGCATCCTGTTCATCGAGGACGTCAACGAGCCGCTTTACCGGGTGGATCGCTTGCTGACCCAGCTGCGCCTGGCAGGCAAGCTGGAGGGGGTGAAGGGTGTGCTGGTGGGGGACTTTGCCGGGATTACCACTATGGCGTTGACGCCCCTGCTGGAGGATATCTTCGCGCCGCTGGGTGTGCCGGTGCTGGCCGGGTGGCGCAGTGGGCATTGTGACCCGAATGTGTGCTTGCCGTTGGGGGCTCGGGTAATGCTGGATAGCGGGAGGCAGACATTGGTGTTGGAGCAGGATTTGTTCAAGGCTTGAGATTGTCGGGGCTGCTTTGCAGCCCATCGCGACACAAGGCCGCTCCCACAGGAGAAGTGCTATCGCTTGTGGGAGCGGCCTTGTGTCGCGAAAGGGGCGCAACGCGCCCCCAGCAATCTCACTATTTGCGCAGGCTCTCGAGCAGCTTGTGGGTCGGATACCCATCCGCCGGCCACCCCAGCCCCTGTTGGGCATTGCGGATCGCTTTGCGGGTATTGGCGCCAATGATGCCATCGGCATTGCCGGCTTCGTGCCCGTTGCTGTTCAGCAGGTTCTGCAGCTCCATGCGCTCGCTGCGGCTGAGGGGCAGGTCTTCTTTCGGCCAGCTGCCGGCAATGAAGCCCCAGCCCGTGAAGCGATCACCCAGCAGGCTTACTGCCAGCGCGTAGGACGACGAATTGTTGTACTTGAGGATGGCGCGGAAGTTGTCCAGCACCAGGAACGCCGGGCCACGCGCGCCTGCGGGCAGCAGCAGTGCGGCAGACAGCTGGTTGCTACCCACCGGCAGCTGGGTACCGGCAGGCAGTTTCACGCCCATCGCCAGCCACTCGCTCACCGGCTTGCGCAGGGCGCCATCGGCCTGCCAGTAATCGAAGCCAGGCGGCACCTGTACCTCGAAGCCCCACGGCTGGCCACGCTTCCAGCCCGAACTCTGCAGATAGTGCGCGGTCGAGGCCAGGGCGTCTGCCGTGCTGTTCCAGATGTCGCGGCGACCATCGCCGTCGAAGTCCACGGCATGGGTGTTGTAGGTGGTCGGGATGAACTGGGTCTGGCCCATGGCACCGGCCCACGAACCACGCATGGCCTCAGGCTGGATGTCGCCGTGCTGAATGATCTGCAGCGCGGCGATCAGCTGGTCCTGGGCGAACTGCGGGCGTCGGCCCTCATAGGCCAGGGTAGCCAGCGAGCGGATCACCGACTTGTTGCCCTGAAACTGGCCGAAGTTGCTTTCCATGCCCCATACCGCGACCAACACCTGGCGATCGACACCATAGCTTTGCTCGATGCGGGTCAGCAGTTCGGCGTTCTGCTCCAGCAGCTTCTTGCCGTTGCGCACGCGCAGAGGCGACAGGGCGCCTTCGAGGTATTCCCATACGGGGCGGGTGAACTCCGGCTGGCTGCGATCGGCCTTGATCACGTCCATGTCGGGGGTGACGCCGAGGAAGGCGCGGTCGAACGTATCCTGCGAAATGCCGGCTTGCAGGGCTTGCTGGCGAAAGCCTGCTTGCCATTGCGCGAAGGTTTGCAGAGGCTGGATTTCAGTGCTGGTGTCGGGCGTCGTGCCGGGCAGGGTCACCACAGGGGTGGGCTGGGCGGGGGCCAGCGGCAGGGCGTCGGCGGCGGTGGGCTTTTCTGCGCAGGCCACGAGCAGGATGAAACTGGAGGCCGCGATCAGCTGGCGGGTTTTCCAGCGGGGGAGAAGACTGAGGAGCATTCACAGATCCAGAATTGCAGGTCAGGTGACGACCATATCATGCCTGCGCTCTCGATGCTTTCATGCAGCCAAAAAGTAGGAAGCCTCCCAATCTCTCGATTGGAAGGCTTCGCGGCGGTAGCTGCCTTTGCCCTTGTTCGGCTGTTCCTGGCGGCAGCGGAACAGCGGTTGGGCGATGATCGACTTGGCCTTGTTGGGGCCGTGCTTTTTCGGCTTTTTGCTCATGGCGGGGTTCCCCGGTTGGGTGGGTTTCGCAGCGCACTGTAGGGCTTGGGGCAGGGTGGGGCCAATTAATTGTGTATATGGCCGAATACCTGGTTCTTATGGATTTGGCAGGGCCCTTGTAGGAGCAGCCTTGTGCTGCGACGAGGTCTGTAAGGCAGAAGACTTTCTTCGGCACTTATGGCCTCTTCGCAGCACAAGGCTGCTCCTACAGTGCACTGGGGCAGTCTGGAGGACGATTTACTCGGGCGGGAGTGTCAGACGCTGGCCGGCCATCAGCAGCGACAAGCGCGCCAGGCCAGTCCACGGCGAGCCCTCGGCCTGGCCCTTGATCTGTGCATCGATACGCTGGGCATCTTGCAGCAACTGCGCCCAACGCTGCGCCGACAGGCGCTGCAGGGCCTTGCTGACCAGTGGCCGGCGTTTGTCCCAGACCGGTGGGCGGGCCTGGCTGAAGGCCTTGTCCAGCGGTACACCTTGGCTGAACTGTTGGGCCAGCCCCGCCAGTTGGCGCAGCTCTCGGGCAAGGGCCCAGAGAATCACTGGTGGCTCCACGCCTTCACCGCGCAAGCCTTCGAGCATACGCAAGGCATGCGCAGCTTCGCCGTTGAGAATGGCATCGACCAGGCCGAAGACGTCGAAGCGGGCGCTGTCGGCGACGGCGGCCTGCACGGTCTCCACGGTGATCTGGTTGCCCTCGGCAAGCAGCTTGAGCTTTTCGATTTCCTGTGCGGCCGCCAGCAGGTTGCCTTCCACGCGCGCGGCAATCAGGTCGACAGCGTCACGCTGTGCCGACAGGCCGGCCTGCTGCAGGCGCTGGTTGATCCACTGCGGCAGCTGGTGCACATCCACCGGCCAGATCTGGATGAACTGGCAGTGGGCACCTTCGATCAGCGCCTTGCCCCACTTGGTCTTCTGCGCGCTGCCGTCGAGCTTGGGCAGGCTGACCAGCAGCAAGGTGTCTTCGGCAGGGTTGGCGCAGTATTCCATCAGCGCAGCAGCGCCCTTGTCACCAGGCTTGCCCGAGGGCAGGCGCAATTCCAGCAGGCGGCGCTGGGCGAACAGGGACAGGCTGGCGCCAGCCTGGAGCAGGGTGCCCCAGTCGAAGTTGGCGTCGGCACTGAAGACCTGGCGTTCGTCGAAGCCCTGCTGGCGCGCGGCGTTGCGGATGGCGTCGGCGGCTTCCTGGCACAGCAGCGGGTCGTCGCCGCTGACCACGTAGACCGGTGCCAGGGCGCCTTGCAGGTGCTTGTTGAGTTGGGCGGGAGCGAGCTTCATGGGAAACAGGCGGGGTACCCGAAGGTGCCCCGCTCGGGCTTAGTTGCCCGGTACTTCCAGAGGCGACTGCTGAGGAGTTTCGGCCTGCTGGCGGCGAGCGGCCTCCAGCGCAGCGGCTTCGGCCTTGGCACGCTCGTCGGCTTGACGCTGCAGCTCGTCCAGCTGGGACGGGGTCAGCATCTGCAGGCGAACGACCATGGCGTTGACCAGGTCGCGACGCATTTCTTCGCGGGCGCGGTTGGCTTCCTGCTCGGAGCCGGTGATGTTCGAGCCGTCACGCAAGTAGATCTTGCGCACTTCCAGCTTGTCGCTCATCAGCTCCAGGTTGTTCAGGCCCTGGATGCTGTAGTTCAGCACGGTGGTCAGCTCGTACTCGGCGGTACGGTTACCGCTGTTGTAGGTCGCCGAGCGCTCGCGCTCCTGCTCGTTGGTCAGCACAAGGCGGTATGGTGCGCCAGCGTGCACGTTAACGCCGCTACGCTGCAGTACTTCACGCAGCTGGACCACGGTCGGGCCGTAGGCGTTGCGTGCGCTTACGTCCATTTCCTTCACGCTCAGTTCGGTAGAGCCGGTGCCGCGCAGCTGGAAACCGCAGGCGCTGAGCATGACCGCCAGGCCAATTACCAGCAAATTGCGTTTGATCATGTTGTTGCTCCCTTGTGGGCCTGTTCGCCCGCCCGCAGTGCCTGCGGGCGGGCGTTGCCATCAGTTGGCGACGATGTTGACCAGCTTGCCCGGTACCACGATGACCTTGCGGATGGTCAGGCCATCGATGAAGCGCAGGACGTTCTCGTTGCTGCGCGCGGCGGCTTCGATTTCTTCGCGGCTGGCGGCGGCCGGCATTTCGACCTGGCCACGCAGCTTGCCGTTGACCTGCACCACCAGGGTGACGGTGTCCTGTACCAGGGCTGCCTCGTCGACGGCTGGCCAGCTGGCGTCGATGACGGCCTGCTGGTGGCCCAGCTGTTGCCACAGCTCGTGGGAGATGTGCGGGGTGATCGGCGCCAGCAGCAGGGTAACGGCCTCGAGGCCTTCCTGCAGCAGGGCACGGTCCTGCTCAGTGGCTTGCGGGGCTTTTTCCAGCACGTTCATCACGGTCATCACCTGGGCGATGGCGGTGTTGAATTTGTGGAACTGGCCCACGTCGGTGCTGGCTTGCTTGATGGCGGTGTGGATAGCGCGGCGGATGACCTTTTGCGCGTCGTCCAGGGCGGCGACATCCAGCTTGCCCGGCAGGCCTTGGGCTACATGAGCCTGGGCCAGGCGCCAGACGCGGCGCAGGAAGCGGCTGGCGCCTTCGACGCCGGAGTCGGACCATTCCAGGCTCATGTCGGGCGGCGAGGCGAACATCATGAACAGGCGGCAGGTATCGGCGCCGTACTGGTCGATCATCGATTGCGGGTCGACGCCGTTGTTCTTCGACTTCGACATCTTCTCGGTGCCACCGATTTCCACCGGCAGGCCGTCGGTCTTCAGGCGAGCGCCAATGATCTTGGCCTTGGCATCACGCTCGACTTCGACATCGGCCGGGTTGAACCAGTCCTTGCCGCCGTTGCTGGCCACACGGTAATAGGTTTCGGCCACCACCATGCCCTGGGTCAGCAGGTTCTTGAACGGCTCGTTCGAGGTGACCAGGCCTTCGTCACGCATCAGCTTGTGGAAGAAGCGCGCGTACAGGAGGTGCAGGATGGCGTGCTCGATACCGCCGATGTACTGGTCGACCGGCAGCCAGTGGTTGGCCGCTTTCGGGTCGACCATGCCACCTTCGTAGTTCGGCGAGGCGTAGCGGGCGAAGTACCAGGACGACTCGACGAAGGTGTCCATGGTGTCGGTTTCGCGCTTGGCCGCGGTGCCGCATTTCGGGCAGCTGCACTCGTAGAATTCAGGCATGCGCGCCAGTGGCGAACCGGCACCGTCCGGCACCACGTTCTCCGGCAGGGTGACCGGCAGCTGGTCTTCCGGCACCGGTACGTCGCCGCAGGATGGGCAGTGGATGATCGGGATCGGGCAGCCCCAGTAGCGCTGGCGGCTGATACCCCAGTCACGCAGGCGGAACTGGGTACGCGATTTGCCCAGCTCCTTGCGGATCAGGGCGGCTTCGATGGCGTCGAAGGCACCGGCGAAGTCCAGGCCGTCGAATTCGCCGGAGTTGATCAGCTGGCCGTGCTCGCCATAGGCGGCCAACCACTCGCTGCCGACTTCGTCGCCAGCGCTGGTGCGCACCACGGCCTTGACCGGCAGGTTGTACTTGTGGGCGAACTCGAAGTCGCGCTCATCGTGGGCCGGCACGGCCATGACGGCGCCATCGCCGTAGTGCATCAGCACGTAGTTGGCGACCCATACCGGCAGCTTCTCGCCGGTCAGCGGGTGCTCGACCAGCAGGGAAGTGGCCATGCCCTTCTTCTCCTGGGTGGCCATGTCGGCTTCGGCAACGCTGCCGCTCTTGCGCTCGTCGATGAACGCCTGCAGCGCCGGGTTGCCCTGGGCGGCCTGGGTGGCCAGCGGGTGTTCGGCGGCGACGGCGACGTAGGTGGCGCCCATCAGCGTATCGGGACGGGTGGTGAACACCTTGAGGGTGCCTTCGTGGCCGATGCTGGCCAGGTCGTACGGGAACTGTACTTCCATGCCGCGCGACTTGCCGATCCAGTTGCGCTGCATGGTCTTGACCTGCTCAGGCCAGCCCGGCAGCTCGTCGAGGCTTTCCAGCAGCTCGTCGGCGTAGTCGGTGATGCGGAAGTAGTACATCGGGATTTCGCGCTTCTCGATCAGCGCGCCCGAACGCCAGCCACGGCCGTCGATGACCTGCTCGTTGGCCAGTACGGTCTGGTCCGCCGGGTCCCAGTTCACGGTACCGTTCTTGCGGTAGATGATGCCTTTTTCGAACAGGCGGGTGAACAGCCACTGCTCCCAGCGGTAGTAGTCGGGCTTGCAGGTGGTGACTTCACGTGCCCAGTCGATGGCCAGGCCCAGGCTCTTGAGCTGGGTCTTCATGTAGTCGATGTTTTCGTACGTCCACTTGGCCGGGGCGACGTTGTTCTTCATCGCCGCGTTTTCCGCGGGCATACCGAATGCGTCCCAGCCCATCGGCTGCAGGACGTTTTTGCCCAGCATGCGCTGGTAGCGGGCAATCACGTCACCGATGGTGTAGTTGCGCACGTGGCCCATGTGTAGCTTGCCGCTCGGGTACGGGAACATCGACAGGCAGTAGTAGGTGTCCTTGCCTGGCTGTTCGGTAACAGCGAACGATTGTTGCTCGTCCCAGAACTTCTGGGCGGCGGCTTCGATATCACGGGGCGTGTATTGTTCGTGCATGGCTACTTTTTGCTGAGAGGGAAGAGACCTTGTTCCAGGCAGCGGAACCTCGCTGCGTCCGGCACTCCGGTGTCGTTTAGAGTGAACGCCGTAGCATACAGCAGCGCCGCGCATCGTGGGAAACCTTCGTTGCGAATGCCCGCTGGTCGCGGCACACGGCTGCTTTTTTCAACGACGCTAAGCTCAGGTGTGGGGGGAGATATTCTTATCTTCAATGAGGTGAACGGATGGGAGAGACGCAGCTACCCGCAATCAGACCGGAGCTATACGAACGCCTGATCGACCGGCTTGGCCTGGCGCTGGAAGTGGCCAGGACCTCGGTGCGATTGCGCGACGAAATGCCAGCCGAGCTGGAGTTGCGTGGCCTGAGCCACGCAGAGTTCGAACTGATCAAGGCCTACCTGGATTCCCTCCCGGAGCGCCACAATGCCTGTGTCGGCAGTTACCCACAAGCGGAGCCGACATCGGCCAAGATCATCTGGCTCAAGGACAAGAAACGCCCCGCCAGCACGGCGAGATCCAGGACGCTGCCGCATCGCTAGCCGTTCAGGACGCCAGGCGCAGGCAATCGCGCGCCGGTTCTTAAATTTTGCACAGCTCACGATTGGCGCCGGCCACACCCTTGTTGACCGGCGTCGATCCTTCTAGGCTGCACGCCTGCCAAGGAGGTGTGGCCAATGCCGATCCGATTCTTCGTCAAACAATGGCTGATGCCGCCAGGCGTCCTGTTCCTGCTGCTGCTTGTGGCGTGGTGGCTGCGCCGCCGTCGGCCCCGGCTGGCAGCGCTGTGCTTTGCCCTGGGCCTTGGTGGCCTGTGGCTGATGAGCCTGCCGCTGGTGGTGCAGGAAACCGCTCGTGTGCTCGAGACAGAAGCGCCACTGGCGGTAAGCGATTGGACAGGCCTGGCAAGCCGGGCAGATGCCATCGTGGTGCTGGGCGCGGGGCGTGAGCGGGGTGACCCGGCCTGGGGTGGTGGCGACCAGCCCACAGCCACGGCGCTGGAGCGCATGCGCTTTGCCGCACGGCTGGCCAAGGCTTCGGGCTTGCCGGTGTTGACCAGTGGCGGGTTGCACTATGGCTCGCCGCCGAGCGAGGCGCAGTTGATGGCTGATCGCCTGCGTGAAGATTTCGGTGTCGAGGTGAAATGGCGAGAGGAGGGCAGCCGCACGACCTGGGAAAATGCCCGGCTGACGGCCAAGGTGCTGCAGCCGTTGGGGATTCGCCGGGTGGTCGTGGTGACCCAGGCCTGGCACATGCAGCGCTCGCGCTGGAGCTTCGAGCAGGCGGGGTTCGAGGTGGTGCCGGCGCCAGTCGGGTTCCTCGGGCGCGATCATGCGCGGCCGTTCGGCGGGTTGCTGCCGGAGAGTCGGGCGATGTGGCAGAGCGGGCAGTTGCTCAATGAAGTGGCCGGGTTGGTGGGGTATCGGCTGTTCTACTGAGCCTTGTACTGCCTGTACCGGCCTCTTAGCGGGCACGCCCGCTCCCACAGGTTCATCACAGCCCTTGTGGGAGCGGGCGTGCCCGCGAAGAGGCCGGTACAGGCGACATCATCAGACAGTCTTGGCTATTCGCCCAGCCAGCAACGCCCAACCCAGCAGCAATGCACAGACTATCGCCAGCGGCCACGACCGCCATTGCAGGTACGGCGTCAGCTTCTGCATCGGCACCACCTCGCCATACAGCACCGCCTGCTGGAACTGCGGTACCTGCGTGGTAATGCGGCCAAACGGGTCGATCAGCGCGGTCACGCCATTGTTGGTGGCGCGGATCATCCAGCGCCCGGCTTCCAGCGCGCGCATCTGTGCCATCTGCAGGTGCTGCAGCGGGCCGATCGAGGTACCGAACCAGGTGTCGTTGCTGATGGTCAGCAGCAGGTCGCTGCGGGCCGCCAGGCCTGCGGCGAATTCGGGGTAGACCACTTCGTAGCAGATGTAAGGCGCAATCTGGTAGCCCTTGGCCTGCAGCAGCGGCTGGTCTTCCGGCCCGCGGGCGAAGTCCGACATGGGCAGGTTGAAGAACTCGATCAGGCCACGCAGCATGTCCTGCAGCGGCACATACTCGCCAAAAGGCACCAGCTTCTGCTTGAGGTAGGTGCCATCGCCTTCACCAGTGACAGTGATGCCGTTGTAGTAGCGGCGCTGGTGATGCACCACTTCACGCACCGGCACGCCGGTAATCAGCGCCGAATGCCGCTCGGCGGCAAACCGGCCCATCACGTCGATATAGCCTTGGGCCTGGTCCTTGAGCACCGGCACCGCGGTTTCCGGCCACACCAGCAGGTCTACCGGCCTGGAGCTGAAGCTCAGGTCACGGTACAGCGCCAGTTGCGCATCGATGTGCGCCGGGTCCCATTTCAGGTCCTGCTCGACGTTGCCCTGGATGGCCGCCACTTTCAGTGGGTCGCCCGCCGGCTTGGTCCAGGCATGGCCCTTGAGCGCCAGGCCAAGCACCCACGGGGCCAGCAACAGCAGGCAGCCCACCGCGAGGAACGAGGGGCGGGCGCGCAGGCGGTGCACATTGCACAACAGGGCAGCGGTCAGGGCCAGTGCGAAGGAAATCAGCCACACGCCACCCAGCGGTGCCAGGCCGGCCAGCGGGCCGTCCAGCTGGCTGTAGCCGGCGTAGAGCCAGGGGAAGCCGGTCAGGAACCAGCCGCGGAAGGCCTCTTGCAGCAGCCACAGGGCGGCAAAGCACAAGGCGTCGGCCAGTGGTGCTTCGGTGCGGCGCAGCCAGCGTGCCCACAGCCAGGTGGGCAGGGCGAAGAACCAGGCCAGGGCGGCGAAGAACGCCAGCAGCAGCAGGATCGCCAGCAGCGGCGAGGCGCCGCCGTAGGTGTTCATGCTGACGTAGATCCACCAGGTACCGGCACCGTACAGGCCGAAGCCGAACCACCAGCCGCGCCACATGGCCTGGCGCGGGCTGAGCTCGCGCAGGCCGAGGTAGAGCAGGGCGATGGACAACACGGCCAAGGGCCAGATGTCGAAAGGCGCCAGGGCCAGGAGGGTGGAGGCACCGGCCGCCAGGGCCAGCAGGTTACCGGGCCAGCCGGGGCGGGTGATCCAACGCATGTTTGTCCTTAACGGGTGATCGGTGTCAGGCGCAGCAAGTGTATCCGCCGGCTGTCGGCATTGAGAATACGGAACTTGTAAGGGCCGATCTCGGTGGTTTCGTTGCGCTTGGGCAGGTGACCGAAGGCGCTCATTACCAGGCCGCCGACGGTGTCGAACTCGTCATCGGAGAATTCGCTGTCGAAGAACTCGTTGAAGTTTTCGATCGGGGTAAGCGCCTTGACCAGGAAGTCGCCGCTGGGCAGCGGTTTGATGTAGCTGTCTTCCTCGACGTCGTGCTCGTCCTCGATGTCGCCGACGATCTGCTCCAGCACGTCCTCGATGGTGACCAGGCCGGCCACGCCGCCGTACTCGTCGATGACGATGGCCATGTGGTTATGGTTGGCGCGGAACTCGCGCAGTAGCACGTTCAGGCGCTTGGACTCGGGCACGAAAGTGGCCGGGCGCAGCAGGTCCTTGATGTTGAAGCTGTCGCCATTCTCCTTGAGGATCAGCGGCAGTAGGTCCTTGGCGAGCAGGATCCCGAGCACATCGTCGTGGCTTTCGCCGATCACCGGGTAGCGCGAGTGCGCGGCGTCGATCACCGCCGGCAGGAACTCGCGGGGCGACTGGCTGGCCTTGATGCTGATCATCTGGGAACGCGGCACCATGATGTCGCGAACCTGCAGGTCGGCCACCTGGATGGCGCCTTCGACGATGGTCAGCGCTTCGCTGTCCAGCAGTTTGTTCTGATGGGCTTCGCGCAGCAGTTCAAGGAGTTGCTGGCGGTTTTTCGGCTCATGGGCAAAAGCCTGGGTCAGTTTACCCAGCCAGGACTTCTGCCCGTTGCTCGATCGATCTTCGCTCATGGCGGTTCTCGTGATCCTTCGTGTTTCAGTGTGTGATGGTGTCGGTTTCATCGTCGGCGTACGGGTCGGGATGACCCAGTTCTGCCAGCAATTCCCGTTCCAGGCCTTCCATTTCCTCGGCTTCCTCATCTTCGATGTGGTCGTAGCCGAGCAGGTGCAGGCAACCGTGTATGACCAGATGTGCCCAGTGCGCTTCCAGCGACTTGCCTTGATCGGCGGCTTCGCGCTCGACCACTGGCACGCAGATCACCAGGTCGCCCAGCAACGGGATATCGAGCAGGTCGTCGGGGACGTCGGCCGGGAACGACAGCACATTGGTCGCGTAGTCCTTGTGCCGGTAGGTGTGGTTCAGCTCGCGGCCTTCGGCTTCGTCGACCAGGCGAATGGTCATTTCCGAATCGGCGCTGCGCTGGCGCAGGGCCAGTTCGCACCAGCGGCGAAAGGCGGTGTCATCCGGGGCGGCAGCATCCGTGGCCCGTTGAATATCGAGTTCAAGCATCTTTGCCGGGCGCCTCGGGCTTGGCCTGGCGGGCATCGAAGCGGTCGTAGGCCTCGACAATGCGCTGCACCAGTGGGTGACGAACCACATCTTTGGGTTGGAAGTGGGTGAAACTGATCCCCGGAACGTCCCTCAGCACCTCGATGACGTGCGCCAGGCCTGACTTGGTGCCACGGGGCAGGTCGACCTGGGTGATGTCACCGGTGATGACCGCGGTGGAGCCGAAGCCGATACGGGTGAGGAACATCTTCATCTGTTCCAGCGTGGTGTTCTGGCTCTCGTCGAGGATGATGAAGCTGTTGTTCAGGGTGCGGCCACGCATGTAGGCCAGCGGGGCGATCTCGATCACCTGGCGCTCGATCAGCTTGGCCACGTGTTCGAAGCCGAGCATTTCGTACAGGGCGTCGTACAGCGGGCGCAGGTACGGGTCGATCTTCTGGGCCAGGTCGCCGGGCAGGAAGCCGAGCTTTTCGCCCGCCTCTACCGCAGGTCGCACCAGCAGGATCCGGCGCACCTGTTCGCGTTCCAGCGCGTCCACGGCGCAGGCCACGGCCAGGTAGGTCTTGCCGGTACCGGCCGGGCCGATGCCGAAGTTGATGTCGTTGGCCAGGATTTCCTTGACGTAGCGTTGCTGGTTGACCCCGCGCGGGCGGATGTTGCCCTTGCGCGTGCGCAGCGACACGCTGACCTCGTTGACGGCCGGGTTGTCGATGTTCTCGACGGTCGATTCCTGCAGGTACAGGTGCACGGTTTCCGGTGACAGGTCGCTGGCCTTTGTCTCGCGGTAGAGACGGCGCAGCAGTTGTTCGGCAGCGGAGGTGGTCTTGGGTTCGCCGATCAGTTCGAACTGATTGCCGCGGTTGCGGATCTCGATGGCCAGGCGCTGTTCGATCAGGCGCAGGTGCTCGTCGAACTGGCCGCACAAGTTGGCGAAACGGTGGGCCTCGAAAGGTTCGAGGATGAAGCGATGGGGTTGTATGGGTGCGTTCAAGGTCGTTTTTAGCCGCTCGACGGCAATGAATGTGAACTCAAGAATAACCCTTGAATGGCAGTGGCGAAAGCACTGAAACGTTCAACGGTATGTATGGCCTGTTCCGGCCCTATCGCCGGCAAGCCGGGCTCCCACAGATACTGCACAGGCCTGAAGCTTGCGCAGTACCTGTGGGCGCTGGCTTGCCGGCGATGAGGCCGGGACAGGCAACACAGTTCAGCAAACCTGTCTGTTATGATGCCCGCCTTTTCTTACGCATGTGTTATCCCGACGAACATGAGCAAACGTGAACCTGCCATCTATAAAGTGATCTTCCTCAACCAGGGGCAGGTCTTCGAGATGTATGCCAAGCAGATCTACCAGAGCGACCTGTGGGGTTTCCTGGAAATCGAGGAGTTCGTGTTCGGCGAGCGTTCGCAGCTGGTAGTTGACCCTGGCGAGGAAAAGCTCAAGAGCCAGTTCGAGGGGGTGATCCGCAGCTTCGTGCCGATGCACTCGATCGTGCGCATAGACGAGGTGGAGCGCCTGGGCACGGCGAAGATCAGCGAAGCCAAGGGCGGCGGCAACGTGATGCCGTTCCCCATGCCGATGCCGGAAAAGTAACCCTCAGGGGAGTGGCGAGAACGGCGTGCGCCCTTCGGCGTTCTGCAGTTCCAGCAGGTATTTGCGGAAGATCTGGCCGAGCACCTGGGTGGCATGCTCCAGCTCGTCGCGGGGCATTTGCTCGGTCACTTCGTCGGCCATGTCCAGCGCATCCTCGGCGCCGTTGACCGCGGCCATCTTCAGCAGTATGTAGGCCTGCACATTGTTGGCCTTGACCCCTTCGCCACGGAAGAACATGGCGCCCAGGCGGTACTGGGCCTCGGCATGGCCTTGCAGCGAGGCCTTTTCGAACCAGTTCAGGGCTTTGCCCAGGTTTTTCGGCGTTTGCGTGTAGTAGTACTCGCCCAGTTCGAATTGCGCCTGGGCATCCCCCGCCGTTGCCGTCTGCTCACAAGCCTTGAGGGCGTTTGCCAGGTCTTCAGGCTGGACATTCAAGGTGCAGCGGCCCGTCGCCGGAATGAGCAACGAGTTACCGCCCTCCGCCAGAGCCAGCAGGGGCTGAAGAAGCAACAGGCAGCCCAGGGTCAGGGCGCGGCCGGTGCGGTTCATGGGGATCGACTTACCTCTGCAAAGCTGCGGCCAATGTCTCTGGTGGCACATTATGGGATAAGCAGCGCCAACCTTACAAAGTTTTACTCGAATTTCTGCTTGGTTGGGGAAGTCAGCTGATTGTGCATGGGTATTTGTTGCCTGTACCGGCCTCTTCGCGGGTAAACCCGCTCCCACAGAGACCGCACCGCTTTCACGGGTGCGCAGTCCCTGTAGGAGCGGGTTTACCCGCGAAAGGGCCGGTACAGACACTGCATTACTTCAGGGCTGCAAAAGCCTTTTCAGCCGCATCCAGGGTGATCTGCAGCTCCTTGTCGCCATGGGCGATGGAGGTAAAGCCGGCCTCGAACGCGCTCGGCGCCAGGTACACGCCACCATCGAGCATCAGGTGGAAGAAGCGCTTGAAGCGCTCGGCATCGCTGGCCATCACGTCTTCGAAGGTGACGATGTCGTCGGCACCGCTGAAGTACAGGCCGAACATGGCACCGGCCTGGGTGGTGACGAACGGCACGCCAGCGGCATCGGCGCGCTGTTGCAGGCCGTCGAGCATGCGGCTGGTGTAGTCGGTCAGCTCGGCGTGGAAGCCCGGGCGGCTGATCAGCTTCAGGGTGGTCAGGCCGGCGGCCATGGCCAGCGGGTTACCCGACAGGGTACCGGCCTGGTAGACCGGGCCGAGCGGGGCGATGCAGCCCATGATTTCACGCTTGCCGCCGAAGCAGCCGACCGGCATGCCGCCGCCGACGATCTTGCCGAAGGTCGACAGGTCCGGCTTGATGCCGTAGTGGCCCTGGGCGCCGCCGAGCGAAACGCGGAAACCGGTCATCACTTCGTCGAAGATCAACACCACGCCGTGCTTGTCGCACTGCTCGCGCAGGCCTTCGAGGAAGCCTGGCGCCGGCGGTACGCAGTTCATGTTGCCGGCGACCGGCTCGACGATGATGCAGGCTACGGTCTGGCCGACTTCGGCCAGGGTCTTCTCGACGGCGGCGATGTCGTTGAACGGCAGGGTCAGGGTGTGCTTGGCGAAGTCCGCCGGCACGCCCGCCGAGCTCGGCACACCCTGGGTCAGCAGGCCGGAGCCTGCTTTTACCAGCAGGCTGTCGGAGTGGCCGTGGTAGCAGCCTTCGAACTTGATGATGGCGTCACGGCCGGTGTAGCCACGGGCCAGGCGGATGGCGCTCATGGTGGCTTCGGTGCCCGAGCTGACCATGCGCACCATCTCCATGGATGGCACCAGCGAGCAGACCAGGTCGGCCATCTCGGTTTCCATGGCGGTCGGGGCGCCATAGGACAGGCCGTGCTCCAGCTGCCTGCGTACCGAGTCCAGTACCTCCGGGTGGCCGTGGCCGAGGATCATCGGGCCCCAGGAGCCGACGTAGTCAACGTAGCGCTTGTCATCCTCGTCAACGACGTAGGCGCCTTCGGCATGCTTGAAGAACAGCGGCGTGCCGCCAACGCTCTTGAAAGCGCGGACCGGCGAGTTGACGCCACCGGGGATGTGCTTCTGGGCTTGGGCGAACAGGGCTTCGGAACGGGACATGGGGGTTCTCTCGAATCAGGATGCGAACAAGGCGTTGAAGGCGCGGGCGCGGCGGGTGACTTCCTGAGCGCTGTCGGCACCGAACAGGCCGTGGATCACCGCCAGCAGGTCGGCGCCATGGGCGACCAGCGGGGCGGCGTTGTCGAGGGTAATGCCGCCGATCACCGCGATCGGCAGTTTCACCTGGGCGCGGGCCTGCTCCAGCAATTCGATGTTGGCAGCGGGTGCACCCGGCTTGGTGACAGAATTGAAGAAGCGGCCAAAGGCCACGTAGCTGGCGCCTTCGCTGGCAGCCTGCGCGGCCAGCTCGAGGCTGGCGTGGCAGGTGGAGCCGATGATTGCCTGGCGTCCGAGCAATGCGCGGGCCGGGGTCAGCGGGCCGTCGGTCTGGCCCAGGTGCACGCCGACGCCCAGGCGCGCGGCCAGTTCGGCGTCGTCGTTGATGATCAGCTGAGTGCCGTAGCGCTCGCAGAGCTGCATCAGCCCTTCAGCTTCGCGCAGGCGGCGTGCCGCGTCGTCACTTTTGTCGCGGTACTGCAGCAGGCATACGCCGCCTTCGAGTGCCGCCTCGACATGGGACAGGAAACGGCCAGCGAGCAGCTGGCTGTCGGTGATGGCGTACAGACCGCGTAGCTTCATTGGAGGCCTCGTGTCAGGAGCAGAAATCCAGCGGCAGGCGGCGCGGCACGAACTGGCCCTTGCCCAGCTGTTCGGCGTCACGCAGGGTGCGCCAGGTGTAGTCCAGGGCGCTGCGGACGGCGCTTTCCAGCTGCTCGCCAAGGGCCAGGCGGCCGGCCAGGGCACTGGCCAGGGTGCAGCCCGAGCCGTGGTAGCTGCCCGGCAGGCGCTGGCAGGTCCAGGTGTGGTGCTGGCCGTCGCGGCTGTACAGGCGGTTGTGAATTTCGTCTTCGTCGCCGTGACCGCCGGTAATCAGCAGGTGTCTACAGAACGGCAACAGTTTCTCGGCACACTCGTCGGCGGTGCCTTCGGGCAGTTCGGCAAGGATGCGGGCTTCGGGCAGGTTCGGCGTGGCGATGGTCGCCAGCGGCAGCAGGCGTTCGCGCAGGGCGTAGCCCACTTCGTCCTTGCCCAGGCGACCACCACCACCGGCACGCAGCACCGGGTCGCAGACCAGCGGCAGGTGCGGGTGTGCCGCCAGCAGTTCGGCGACGGTGTCGACCATTTCGATCGAACCGAGCATGCCGAGCTTGACGGCGGCCACCGTGGAGTCGGCCAGCACGGCGTTGGCTTGGGCCAGCACCCACTCGCGGTCGAGCACGCGGAAGTCGGAAACGTTGACGGTATCCTGCACGGTCAGGGCGGTCACTGCGGGTGCGGCGTGACAGCCTTGGGCGATCAGGGCTTCGATATCTGCCTGCAGGCCGGCGCCGCCACTGGGGTCGTGGCCGGAGAGACAGAGGACAACGGGGCGGGAGCTGTAGGTATTCATGGTCGGCGAGCTTACCACCAATCCTGTTTGGGCGGATCGTCCTACAAACGAGTTTTGTTGATCATAAGGTCAGATTTTTGCCGGTTTAATTTCTGAAGGTATTGATTTAGAGCCTTTTCTTTGTGATTGGATATGGTCGATTGCCAGGTTGCGAAGCTATGCTAGAGTGCTCGGATAACTCTACAAACGGGTTCTGCCGGATCGTGTCGTCTCAAACGGATGGGAGGCAACCGCGACTCGACCGGACAGGCCATGCTGGGGCTGTATGCGCTATTTGCTGATTGTGCTTCTGGGCTTGCTGCCCGTGCTGGCCGGGGCAGTCGATTTCGACGACGCTACGCAGCATCTTCCGCTGGGCAAGGCCATGCAGGTTTATGAAGACCTCGATGGCAGCGCCAGCATCGCCCAGGTCAGTGCCCCTGGGTTCGCCAAGCATTTTCGCCCCCACCATGAAGACGTGCTGAACGCCGGTTACTCCACCTCGGTGTTCTGGCTCAAGGTCGAACTGCGCCCTGTCGCCGCGCCCGGCGCCGCCCCACGGCAATGGCTGCTGGAACTGGCCTATCCGCCGCTGGACCACCTCGAGCTGTACCTGCCCGACAGCAGTGGCAGTTACCGCCTGGCCCGGCGCACCGGCGACGCCTTGCCCTACCAAAGCCGGCAGATCCTGCAGAACAACTACCTGTTCGAACTGCTGCTGCCGCCTGGCCAGGTGACCACCGCCTACCTGCGCCTGCACAGCCAGGGCTCGGTGCAGGCGCCGCTGGCGCTGTGGTCCGCCCAGGCCTACATGGAGGAGCAGCCCACGCGCCTGTATGTGCTGGGGATGATCTACGGCGTGTTGCTGGTGATGCTGGTGTACAACCTGTTCATCTACCTCAGCGTGCGCGACGTCAGCTACCTCTATTACATCCTCTATATCGCCTCGTTCGGCTTTTACCAGGTGTCGGTGAATGGCGCCGGTGTGGCCTACTTCTGGCCGGACAGCCCGTGGTGGGCGAATGCTTCGACGCCGTTGTTCATCGGTGCCGCTGGCCTGTTCGGCTGCCAGTTCGCCCGGCATTTCCTGCAACTGGGCAGCATCAGCCGTGGTTTCGACCGGCTGCTGCAGCTGCTGATGCTGGGTGGCGCGCTGGTGATGATGCTGGCGGTGAGCATGCCCTACGGCGTCGCCCTGCGCATGGCCACGGTGCTGGCGTTGCTGTTTACCGTGAGCATCTTCGCTGCAGGGCTGTACGCCTGGTGGCGTGGCTTGCGCGTGGCACGCTGGTTCATCATCGCCTGGACGGCGTTCCTGCTCGGAGGCTTGGTCAACACCCTGATGGTGCTGGGCTACCTGCCGAACGTGTTCATCACCATGTATGCCAGCCAGCTGGGGTCGGCGCTGGAGGTGGCCTTGCTGTCGCTGGCGCTGGCCGACCGCATCAACAGCCTGCGCGAGCAGCAGGCGCAGACCTTGCGAGACACCGGGCGCACGCTGGAGCAACTGAACCTGCAACTGGCCAGAAGCAACCGGCTGAAAGACGAATTCCTGGCCAGCGTGACCCATGAACTGCGCACGCCGATGAATGGTGTGATCGGCTCGCTGGAGCTGATGCATACCCTGCCGATGGAGGCCGAGATGGCCCAGTACCACCGCACGGCGGTGGGCTCGGCCCAGGGCATGATGGACATGGTCGATGCCATTCTTACCCTCTCCGAACTACAGGCCGGCCGCCTGCGCGCGCAGACGGCGCCATTCAGCCTGCGTGACCTGCTGCAGGGCGTACGTGCCGGTTATGCTGGGCAGGCTTTGGGCAAAGGCTTGTACCTGAGCCTGGACATCCCGGCCGATGTGCCGGACGGGTTGCAGGGTGATGCTCAGAAGCTGGCCCGCTGCCTGGGGTGCCTGGTGGACAACGGTTTGAAGTTCACCCACCAGGGCGGGGTGATGATCCAGGTGCGCGGGCGCCGGGTGGGGCCTGACGACTTGGCGCTGACCTTCATGGTCAGCGACAGCGGTATCGGCTTCGATGATCTCGATCAGGCGACCCTGTACCAGCGCTTCTTCCAGGTCGATGGCTCGATGACCCGGCGTTATGGCGGGCTGGGGATTGGTCTGTCGATCTGCCGGCAGATGGGGGAATTGCTGGGGGCACGGTTGTCGCATGAGTCGACGCGGGGGTTGGGGAGCCGGTTCGAGTTGAGTTTGAACATGGCTATTGCGCAGGTGCAGATGGCATCGAATGCTCTGCAGACGCGACGGTCGCTTTAGGCGTTTTCGTTTTCGCAGGCTTTGTTGGGGCTGCTTTGCAGCCCTTCGCGGGCGCGCCCGCTCCCACAGGTTTGGCGCTGAATTCAGGCAATGCGCGATCGCTGTGGGAGCGGGCATGCCCGCGAAGGGCCGCAAGCGGCCCCCAGGACATGCCCTGACCGCGCCTGCACTCCTACAACAACGCCAGACTCTTCCTACGCTTCAGCACTGGCAACTCCATCCCCTGCGAAATACCCTACAACCGCTGTCGACACGCGTCTGATTGTTCCTGCAAATCCCGCGCTCTAGGCTTTTCCAGTCGCTGACGGTTCAGCGATCGGGTGTGGAAACCTGGCAAGACCTATGGTGCGTGTCGTTACGACAGCTGTACGCGGGAGGCCTTTGGGCCTACCGGGTTCGCACCATGCCTGGTTTTCCACCCCGTGTGCAGCTGTCACCCCTATGTGTGGAAACAGACGGGTGGCACATATCTCCATGGTGCCGAACTCATGAACGACGAAACCAAAACCACCCCTGGCGTTACCTACTTCTACCAAGGCGAAGGCCAAACCCATCCACTGTTCCGCATTGCCGAGGGCATCCCCTGTCGCAGCGCCCGCGAGCAGGCCTCGGAACTGATGGGCTATGCGCGGGACTTGTCGCTTACCGGTTTGATGGATGGCGACCAGCAAATGATGTGGGCTTCGCACTACTTCGCAGCCATGGCCAAGGCGCTGCTGGATGATGCCGAGCTGGGCTTGATGCGCTGATTCTTGTACTGGCTGTACCGGCCCTTTCGCGGGTGAACCCGCTCCCACAGGAGTTGTGCATAGACTGAAAGATGCGCTATCTCCGTGGAAGCGGGTCCCCCGCGGTGAGTCCTCAGGCAAGACCAGGCATCGCGGGTTACTGCATTAATGGTGCGTAAGCCGACAAAAAGCCTAAAAGAGCGGCGATGGGCATTCAGCAGATACGGGAGCTCTCATTTAATCAGTTTCATTAGGAAATATGTCGCTACCCAGGCAATACCAATGGTGTTTAGCGAGGATGCAATAAGTATTTTTCTTCTTAAATGCCTAGGGAATTGTAAGTGGTCTTGCTCATCCAATAGTCCGCTCCGAATGCTTGAGGCGGGGGATCCAATGGCACCCGCGATTACAGAAATAACTAGAACTCTGGAACCTATTCTTTTCTCTCCCCACATGCCGGTCGCAAATGGGAGGCACGCGCTCCGTTGGAGTGCTGAGGTCATTTCTTTATACTGGCGAGAGCATGCAATGTGAAGATCAGATGCAAGCCCGATTAAGGCGAGACAGATAGGAGTGGCTAACAGGAATAGCCTTAGTTTGACGTCAAGATGATCAATCATCTCCAAAGACCTCGAAGACTAATTCGCCGAACTCCTCACCCGCTTCCATACCGCCGATGCTGCCGGCCAAAGCGCCTCCGCCAGTGATGACTATTCCGCATGCCACGGCGTAGGGCCCAACTCTCCAGCAAACCTTTGCAGAGATTTTGCCCGCAAATTTTCCTGCCAACCAGCCACCAGCTAAGCCACCGGAGAAATTGCCGGCCTCAGTAACGCTTACTTTTTTACAAGCATTTGTATTGCCCTCTTTGCACACCTCTGAAATTTTCAGAGCAGATCCGCCTCCACCAATAGCAATGCCAATACGTCCTCCGTTTTTTAAATATTTTGCCATCTTGGCCAGCTTGTCCAAATGTGTCGAGTAACCAGGGATGTGTGTCGCTCCCCCCCGCTTTACTCCAGTGGTGCACCAAGCTTCTTGACGATATTCCTAAGTCCCGGCGCAAGCTTTCATAGTTCCCTAGATTGAGGCGCTTGTTCAGGAGAGTCGCTTTCAGGTTTGTACTTAATTGCTTGAACAGTTTTTGACGTTCCGCAAAGAACTCCGGGTGTCTAAGATGTCCATGCTTAATGAATTGATCTTTATGCAAGTCTTCAATTTTTCGCAGTATGTCGCTGAGCTCATCCAGCGACTTGCCAATCATCGCCTCGCTCACACCCATCGTCAGACTCACATCGCTGAGCAGCCCGGCGATCTCGGCCTGATGGCGCATCATGAATTCGGCTTCCTCCGGCGTCAGTTCTGCCAACGCTTCCCGCGCCTGTTTCGCCGCACTCATTGCAGTCAGTTCTTCACGCGTGCACATCGGCCGCCGCAAACCGTCACCAATGACAAAGATCTCACCTGCCTTGAACCCACGTTCATACGTCGGGTTCAGTCTCTCCAGAATCGAACTCGGCAAATTGGCCTGCGGCGCGCCGAGCTCTGCCAAGACTTCCTGGTACGTCATGCAACGCGGAACGATGTAGAAGCCAGGTTCCATGCCTTGCGCAGCGGTCGAGGGCTGGAATGCCCCAAGTTGATAGCTGTTTCTTACCTGATTACTCGCTTGAGCCTGTGGCGGTGCCTCATGAACGGCCTCAGGTACAGGCGCCCTGCGCGGCGCTGGAGCTGAATGCCCACGCGCAATCAGGCGATTGCTGCCCAATGGGCACCCGCATTGCACCAGCGCTCCATCCAAAGCTGTAGGTATGCCGTCCTGCTGCCAGCGGGACTCGCCTTCGATAAGGGTGCCTTCTTGGCCGCAGAGAGGGCAGGGGGTGGTCTTGTCGCCTTTGAGCAGCCAGTCGCTGCCGTGTACACGGCCCCTGGCCTGGCCGGCAATGCAGATGGCGCCAGTGGTGGTTTCGTCCCCGTCCAGGCCCTGGCCTCGGCCGAAGATGTTCATGCGCATGCTCATGGCTCGCCTCTTTTTAAAGTGGGAGCCAGGAACCTAGCAGCCTGTAGGCGGGTATTTTCAGGTAGGGCAGGTTTTAGGAAGGGTCCTACAATGGATAGGGATTTGGACTACAGCGCTTTTTGATGACGGTGCGGGAATCGGGTTAGGGCTGACATGCGCCCCCCACCACATGTTTAGTCATTAATGTCACTTTGACTGACCCGCGGGGAGTGCTTCACTGGGGCTCTCAAGCTACCCGGATCCAGGAGCCCCCGATGAACCTGCACCAGTACGCTGAAACCCACGAAGTCACCAACCAGCCACCGCCCCTCGACGGTGCCAACCTTTACCGCCTCGACCTGCCGCTACAGGAATGGTCGCGGCGTTTCGGTGCGGGTTGGGCCGAATCGCGGATCGATGCCTACGGTGCCCTGGCCGGCGGCCCGCTGATGCAGGCGGGCTTCCTGGCCAATGCGCACAAGCCGGAGTTCAGCAGCCACGACCGCTACGGCCATCGCATCGACTTGGTCGAGTTCCACCCCGCCTACCACGAACTGATGCGCACCGCCGTCGAGCACGGCCTGCCGTCATTGCCATGGGCTGAACCCCGCCCAGGCGCCCATGTGGCGCGGGCTTCGATGACCTACCTGCACAGCCAGGCCGAGGCCGGTACCGGCTGCCCGCTGACCATGACCTTCGCCGCCGTGCCAGCGCTGCGGCTGCAACCCGAGCTGGCCGAATACTGGCTGCCGAAAATCCTCGCCTGCGAGTACGACCCGCGTAACGTCGGCGACCGCCACAAGGCCGGAATCACCCTGGGCATGGCCATGACCGAGAAGCAGGGGGGCACCGATGTACGGGCCAACACCACCCGGGCTTATCCGGTCGGTGCCGCGGGCCCGGGGCAGCCCTACGAACTGGTCGGGCACAAGTGGTTCTGCTCGGCGCCCATGTGCGATGCCTTTCTGACCCTGGCCCAGACCGAGAAAGGCCTGAGCTGCTTCCTGCTGCCGCGTCACCGCCCGGATGACAGCCGCAACCAGTTCTATATCCAGCGCCTGAAGAACAAGCTGGGTAACAGTTCCAACGCCTCCAGCGAGGTGGAATTCCGCGGTGCCCTGGCTTGGATGGTTGGGGAAGAAGGGCGGGGCGTGCCGACCATCATCGAAATGGTGGCCATGACCCGCTTCGACTGCATGGTCGGCTCCAGCGCCTTGATGCGCCAGGCGCTGACCCAGGCGACCCACCATTGCGCGCACCGCAAGGTCGGCGGGCGGCTGCTGAGCGAGCAGCCGTTGATGCAGAACGTGCTGGCCGACCTGGCGTTGGAAAGCGAGGCCGCGCTGGCCCTGAGCCTGCGCATGGGGCAGGCGCTGGAGCAGCTGGAAGACCCGCAGCAGGCGCATTTCGCCCGGCTGGTCACGGCGGTGGGCAAGTACTGGATCTGCAAGCGCGCGCCGGCCATGATCAACGAGGCCGCCGAGTGCCTGGGCGGGGCGGGTTATGTGGAAGACAGCATCCTGCCACGGCTGTACCGCGAAGCGCCGGTGAACTCGACCTGGGAAGGTTCGGGCAATGTGCAATGCCTGGACGTGCTGCGGGCCTTGTCCAAGGAGCCGGGCGTGCTCGATGCGCTGTTCGCCGAGCTGGGCGATGGCCACGGGGACCCGCGCCTGGCGGCGCACATCGGCAACCTCAAGGGGGCGTTTGCCGACACTGGCGACATGCAGTACCGCGCGCGGCAGCTGACCGAGGATATTGCCCTGGCGCTGCAGGCCAAACTATTGCTGGAGGCGGGCAATGCGGTGGTCAGTGATGCGTTTATCGACAGCCGCTTGACGGGGGGCGGGCGCGTGTACGGGGCGTTGCCGCGGGGTGTGGATGTGGCGGCATTGGTGACCAGGGCGACGCCATCCTGGGCAAACTGAGCTGGCTTCTTCGCGGGCACGCCCGCTCCCACAGGTACTGCGTCGTGCCTGAGGGCAGTGAAGATCCTGTGGGAGCGGGTGTGCCCGCGAATGGATGCAACACCGATCAATGGGGGTGTATTTAGCCAAGAAGGCAGGCAAGATGGTTCACATGCATGTCCAGACAGGAAGCACAGTGTGAGCCAAGCTTTTGTAGTCGTTGATACCCCCGAACAGGCCGTCGACCGTCTGGCGGCCCTGCATGACCAGGCCACCGGGGCCCTTAGCCAGGCCCTCAAGCGTTACCTGAAGGACCGTACCGAGCCGGACGCCGAAGAGCGCGACCTGTTCCGCTACCCGGCGCTGCGCCTGACCTATTACAGCCATGGTGAAGTCGCCGCCACCACGCGGGCCTACGCCAAGGTTCAGGTGGCAGGTACCTACAGCGTCACCATCACCCAGCCTGCTGCTTTTCGTGGTTACCTGCTGGAGCAACTGCGCCCGCTGATGCACGATTACACCGTCACGGTAGAGGTCGGCGTCAGTGAACAGAACATTCCTTACCCCTACGTGGTCGATCAGGGCGACGAACTGGCCGGCAGCGGCATCACCGCCGCGCAGCTGGCGCGGGTGTTCCCCAGCACCGACCTGTCGGCTGCGACCGACAACATCGCCGACGGCCTGTATGACTGGGGCAGTGCCGAGACTCTGCCGCTGGCGCTGTTCGATGCCGCGCGGGTCGACTTCTCGCTGCGCCGTCTGGTGCACTACACCGGCAGCGACTGGCGCCATGTACAGCCGTGGATCCTGCTGACCAACTATCACCGCTATGTCGACCAGTTCATCAGCCACGGCCTCGACCAATTGCGTGACGACCCTCGCTTCGTGCGCATGGTCCTGCCAGGCAATGTGGTGATCGAAAAGGGCATGGACCATGGTGAAACCCAGGCCCTGGTGGCCAGCGTGGTCTGGCACCGCTACCAGATGCCGGCTTATCACCTGATCGCCGCCGACGGCGACGGCGTCACGCTGGTCAACATCGGCGTCGGCCCGTCCAATGCCAAGAACATCACCGACCACCTGGCCGTGCTGCGCCCGCACTGCTGGCTGATGATCGGCCACTGCGGCGGCCTGCGGCAGTCGCAGACCATCGGCGATTATGTGCTGGCACACGCCTACATGCGCCGTGACGGTATTCTCGACCGGGTAGTGCCGCCGAACATTCCGATTCCGGCCCTGGCCGAGGTGCAGTTGGCCTTGCAGGAAGCCGCTGCGCAGGTCACCGGCGAGCGTGGTGAACAGCTGAAGAAGCGCCTGCGCACCGGCACTGTGCTGACCTACGACGACCGCAACTGGGAGCTGCGCTGGGCCCAGGAGCGGCCGCTGATCAACCTCTCGCGTGCCGTGGCGGTGGACATGGAAAGCGGTACGATTGCCGCCCAGGGTTACCGCTTGCGCGTGCCGTACGGCACCTTGCTGTGTGTGTCCGACAAGCCGCTGCACAGCGAGATCAAACTGCCGGGTTCGGCCAACGCCTTCTATAACCGGGCGGTCAGCCAGCATCTGAAGATCGGCATTGCCGCCCTCGACCTGCTGCGCACCGAGCTCAACTCGCTGCACTCGCGTAAACTGCGCAGCTTTGATGAGCCGCCGTTCCGCTGAGGATCCATGTCACTGCCACCCCGTTCCAAGCCGCGCCGCCCCCAGGCGCGGCCTGCCACCGGCCCGCGTCGCCAGCCCAAGGCGCCACCGGCCGAGCCGCGCCTGATCCTGTTCAACAAACCGTTCGACGTGCTGACCCAGTTCAGCGACGGCGACGGGCGCGCGACGCTCAAGGACTACATCGACATCCCCGGCGTGTACCCGGCCGGGCGGCTGGACCGCGACAGTGAAGGCCTGTTGCTGCTGACCAACGATGGCGGCCTGCAGGCGTGCATTGCCGACCCGAAGCACAAGCTGGCCAAGACTTACTGGGTTCAGGTGGAGGGGGAGCCGAGCGAGGAGCAGTTGCGGCGCTTGCGCGATGGCGTGGAACTGAACGATGGGCCGACCTTGCCGGCCGAGGCGCGGCGCCTGGACGAGCCGGCGCTGTGGCCGCGCAAACCGCCGGTGCGTTTTCGCAAGAGCGTGCCGACCAGCTGGCTGGAGCTGGTGATTCGCGAAGGGCGTAACCGCCAGGTGCGGCGGATGACGGCGGCGGTGGGGTTGCCGACCTTGCGCCTGGTGCGGGTGCGGATTGGCGACTGGGCGCTGGATGGGTTGGAGCAGGGGTGCTGGCGCGAAGTGGCCGCCAAGCTTTAGTCCAGTTCAAGGGCCATTTGCGGGCACGCCCGCTCCCACAGGTATAGTGCAGCCCTCAAGTGCAGCGCCAGACCTGTGGGAGCGGGCGTGCCCGCGAATGGCCCTGAATTTTCTACACCCCTTCGAGAAACCCCACCACCACGCTCTTGATGATAAAGGCCAACACCCCCAGCCCCAGCACGAAGAACAGGATCAGCGTCCCGAACCGCCCGGCCTTGGACTTTTTCGCCAGGTCCCAGACGATGAAACCCATGAAACCGATCAACACGGTGACCAGGATGATCATCATCCACTCTTCGAATACGGCGGGATCCATCGGTGTTCTCCAGGCGGGTTGAGCGTCCGATTATACGCCTGCTGGCGCAGGCAATTAACGCAGGTGGGTCAAGGGCAGCTCGGTGCTGGCCAGCACCTGGTTCAGCACGAAGCTCGAACGCACGCTGGTGACGCCTTCAATGCGGGTCAGGCTGCCTAGCAGCAGTTTCTGGTAGTGGTCCATGTCGGGCACCACCACCTTCAGCTGGTAGTCGGCATCCATGCCGGTGACCAGGCTGCATTCAAGCACCTGTGGCAGGTTGCGGATGGCCGCCTCGAAGGTTTCGAAACGCTCCGGGGTGTGGCGGTCCATGCCGATCAGCACATAGGCAGTCAGGCTCAGGCCCAGCTTCTTGCGGTCGAGCAGGGCTACCTGGCGCGAGATGTAGCCATCGTCCTCCAGTTGCTTGACCCGACGAGAGCATGGCGAAGGCGACAGGCCGATGCGTTCGGCCAGTTCCTGGTTGGAAATGCGCGCATCGCGCTGCAATTCGGCGAGGATACTCAGGTCGTAGCGGTCAAGTTTGCTCATGGTTTATGCCTTTTCTGTTCGGATTGCGGCGAATTATCAATCCACGGTGAAAAATTGCGCAAGTGCTATTTATCCGAGCAATCTTCGCAATCCTGTGCTGTAACCTGTCCGGTATCTTTATCCACAGAATCACTGCCCGGACATCAGTCCACGGCGACGCGCCCTAGGCGGGCGGTTGCGGCCAGCCATCCAACAGGATCTGCAGGCCCCCGGGCTACGCACCTTCCAGAAGACGGTGTGAGGTGAGCCGGCGCCACAAGTGCCGAGCACGGACGACAATTCCTGAAGGGAGGCCCTGTGGCCTCCCTTTTTTCATGTCCGGAATTTAATTGGCGTGCGTGACAGGCGCGGTAGACTGGCTGTGGTTGCCTTATTTTCTACCGAGAGGAACAGCATGAAGTCGCGCATCTGGCAGTTGGCAGGTGTTGGTGTGTTGGGGTTGAGCATCAGCCTTGGGGCCATGGCCGAAGGGCCGGGAGAGGGGGCGCCGGGCCGCTCGCTCAATTCGCGTGACGAAGTGCAGCAGACCCAGCCGCCACGACAGGGCTATTACCAGGATATTCCCCGCCGTCATGGCGATAACCGCCACTGGGAAGCCGGTGGCCCGGGGCAACGGCCTGGCGGTGACTGGCAGGGGCGCCCGGATGGTCATGGCAATGGCTGGGGGCCGGGGCCGCAGTATCGCCCGGGGCACACCATCGATCATTTCCCGGACCGCTACTGGAAAGTGCCCTACCGTGGCGATGACTACTTCTACTCCGGTGGTTACTGGTATCGCCCCCATGGTGGCCGTTATGTCGTGGTGAGCCCGCCCTACGGCGTGCGGGTCGACTACCTGCCGCCTTATGCGCGGGAAGTCTGGTTGGGCGGGGCGCTGTTCTTCCTGGTGGCCGATACCTATTACCAGTACCTGGCCGACAGCCGCGAGTACGTGGTGGTCAACCCGCCGGTTGTGGCGCCGGCACCTGTAGGCGGTGGGTATGACGTGGTGGCCTACCCGATGTATGGGCAAGGGCAGGAACAGCAGGACCAGGACCGTTACCAGTGCCACCGTTGGGCGGTGAGCCAGTCAGGGTTCGACCCGGCGACGGCGACTTATGCGCCGCCGGCCAATGTGGCGGACAACTACCGGCGGGCGCTGGGCGCGTGCTTCAGTGGCCGAGGCTACAGCATCAACTAAAGCGGGACATGCGGTGCATGGCACCGGCTGTGCCGGTGTTCGCGGGTAAACCCGCTCCTACAGTTACGCTCACTGATTCACACCGGATCCGCATGCACCATCACATCCGCCTGTGGATAACGCTGGCGGATCACCTTCGAGTCCTCCACGCACAAGGCATGCGCCTCATGCAGCGGCAACTGCCCCGGCATCTCCAGATGCAACTGCACGAACCACTGGTTGCCCGACACCCGTGTACGCAGGTCGTGTACGCCTTTGACCCCGGGAATGGCCAGCACCAGCGCAGCCATGGCCTCGCCGACATCGCCGGGCAGTTCCTGATCCATCAGGATGGCCGTGCTTTCCCGAGCGATCTGCAGCGCGCTCCAAAGGATATAGACAGCGATGCCCAGGCCGAACAGCGCATCCAGTTGCGGCCAGCCAAAGCGTGCCAGCAGCAGGGCCAGCAGGATGCTTCCGTTGAGCAGCAGGTCCGAGCGGTAGTGCAGGGAGTCGGCCCGCACCGCCGTGGAGCCGGTCAGGCGGATGACCTTGTGTTGCAGTGCCAGCAGGGCAAGGGTCAGCACCAGCGACAGCAGCATTACCGCGATACCGACGGCGGTATCGCCCAAGGGTTGCGGGGTGTGCAGGCGTTCAACCGCCTGCACCCCGATCAGCACCGCACTGACCCCGATGAACAGCGCCTGCGCCATACCGGCCAGGGCTTCGGCCTTGCCATGGCCGAAACGGTGGTCGTTGTCGGCCGGGCGCAGGGCGTAGTGCACGGCGAGCAAGTTGAGGAACGAGGCAACGGCATCCAGTGCCGAGTCGGTCAGCCCGGCCAGCAGGCTGACCGAGCCGCTCAGCCACCAGGCCAACGCCTTGCTCAGGACCAGGATGCTGGCCACCGCCAGCGATGCGCGAGTGGCCAGGCGTAGCAGGCGCTGGTGTTCAGCCGGGGTGGTCATCATCCGTGGGTAGTGTCCTTGTACTTCAGGCTGCAGGTACCAGGCCCAGGCTGGCCAACTGCTCGATGCTGCCGCGATGCTGGATCAGCCGTGGGTCGTTCAGCGGCAGGCGCTGGCCCAGTTCGCTTTCCAGAATGGCCTGCAACTTCAGGTTGTCGACCTTGCCATCGGGGCTCACGGCCTCACGCAGCTTGACCGGGTCAACCTGGGCGGATCGCCCGCCTGAGTAATAGATGGCGCCCGTGGCAAAGTCGATACCGAAGGCGATCAGCCCCGGGATCACGTAGAACAGGATGCCGATGGCATCCATTGCGGCAACCACTGGGTCGATCTTGCCGCCGATCTGGCCGCGCCGTTCCGGGTAGAGAATGGTGCCGCAGGCGGTCAGTTGGGTCAGCAAGGTGACGATGAGGGCGCCACCGATGACGCGGGTTGGGATGCGCATGTAAATCTCCGAAAAGGTATCCAGCAGGGCAAGCGAAGCGCCTGCACCTGAAGCTAAGACCATGATAGAGCAGGCTGGGTTCGCCGTTATACTCGCGGGACTGTTCGAGGACCACCATGATTTCATTACCGATCGATGCTGTCTTGCCCGCCCTGCGCCAGGCCCTGGAAAACCGTGACGAAGCGGTGCTCGAGGCGCCGCCCGGTGCCGGCAAGACCACCCGCGTGCCGCTGGCGCTGCTCAACGAGCCGTGGCTGGCCGGGCAGAGCATTCTCATGCTCGAGCCCCGCCGCCTGGCAGCGCGGGCTGCGGCCGAGCGCCTGGCCAGCGAGCTGGGCGAAAAGGTCGGCGAAACCGTGGGCTATCGCATCCGCCTGGACAGCAAGGTCGGGCCGAAAACCCGCATCGAGGTAGTGACCGAAGGCATCCTCACCCGCCGCCTGCAGGCCGACCCGGCGCTGGAGGGCGTGGGGCTGGTGATCTTCGACGAATTTCACGTTTTGTCACTTTCACCGAAAAAACCTACTTTCTTGTCAAAATGCAGGGCATTCCTCTCCCTCCACTGAGCTCCATCCAGGACATCTCCCTAGGGCCCCCATCCTCTTTTTCCTTCCTTAAGCAACCTCGGTGCGATTCCAAATCCCACCCCCGGTAGGTGCCACGATCTCAAACCCAACCCACCCAATCACGTCGATCACAGCCACCCCCGACGCCCTCCAGACCCATCCCACCCAACCACACCATCACCCCTCCAACCATCGCAATCCGCTCGATTTCCAAGCATCATCAGCACATCCAAAATTCATCACCAGGACAGTGCATGAGCGGGCCGACCAAGCCAAAAAACAGCGCAAAGAAGAAAGCCAAAGCCGCTCCAAAGCGCGACAACTTCCTAGGAACGACAACACAGAAGCTTCGTGATAGCGCTGGAAACGTGTGTTCTTTCCCGGGCTGTTACGTACATACGCACGGTGCGAAATCGAACGGAGAGGGCACTGTAGGCATTGGTGTCGCATGCCACATTAAAGCTGCTGCACCAGGAGGCCCACGATACGATGAGCACCAGTCCCCAGAAGAGCGCAAGCACTTCGACAACGGCATCTGGATGTGCCAAACACATTCGAAGCTCATTGACGCTGACGAGCCCCCCTACAGTGTTACAACGCTGCTCCAGTGGAAGCGCGATGCCGAGGCTAGATCCAACTCCCTCCTGAACCAAAAGAGCTTCACTGAGAAAGAGGTTAAAGCAGCTGCGGGTAAAGAATCAGCCGATCTGCTCCATCGATTTATTAACAGATCCGATGACCCGCTCCTAACACCGGTTGCGGAAATAATGAAGGGCTACGAATCTAACCTGGCCAACCTCGATCCGCGATTCACCGTTGAGGTGAATAAAATTGGAAGTGCTTACACGCATTTGATCAGGGCGGTTGATGAAGACGTTAATGTCAACCTCGTCATTGAAGACGTAGATAAAATTGAAGGGTATTTGGCAGCCGAAAAGGCCTTCCTGGAAGAGGGTCGGGAACTAACTATTTCTGGTGCGCATTTTAAGATTGAAGGTTCCAAGCTGTTCGAAGCATTCCACAGCGGCATCAAGGGGATTGAACAAGCAGTGCTGACTATGTCGGCTCCTAGAAAGGAAGCCCGCGCGACTCTTTTTGTCAGAACCCCTGAGGGCCATGAAACCGTATTGGATGTGTTCCCTTGTTACTACTATTCTGGCTCACTTCGGACAGTGTTCGAAGGTAGTGCTCTCGATGGTTTCTTTAAGGTCAAAGCGTACTGCTCTCACGAAGGGCAAGATGCCAAATTCGACTTGTTGTTCAATCTCGAGGCGTGGGTCGGGAAAAATATTCTTAATCTTCCCCGGTTTCATAAACTCGCCAATGCTGCCAAGCTTTTAGATACAGGGCGGTTCGTAATTGAAATCGAAATTGCCGAGATTGCGAGCACATTCAGTTCGCAATCCAACTCGCACAATGAGGTTTTACACGCGCAGGTACAGTTTTTAATTGACTACATCGGTTTTGCCAGGGCAGTTGCACAAAGGTGCGCTGAGCCTCTGATAATTAAGAATACCATGCTGAACCCGGCTACATATAAGTTCCTAAGAAATTATGCTCGACTAGGAAGCAGTTCGCTTGAGCGTACCCTACAGCCTACGAGGATATGTGTAGGGCCATTCGCGTATCATGAAGGTGCCTCTTTCGAAGAGATTGATAATAATCCTGGCGGGAAGATAATTCGGATTACCGAAGGAGAAGGTCAGAAGTTTGAGGTTTTCGGTAGCATAATTCAGGTGCCGCGGGTTGTGAGGTTGTATTCGAATGTTGAATATGTGTTTTATACTGAGATTGATGGCGAGCGAAATTCAAAAGTTGAAGTCCACGCTACATCGGATACCACGCTCTCGACTTTCTTAGAAGAGAGTGATGTTTGGAGCGTTTGCCAGGAGGTGGACATTACTCCAGCTAGTCTAGAGCAGCAGGAGCCTCAGAGCTAAGAGCGCAAGAGTGAAGCCGGCGTTGCCGGATGTGCGACTGCAAAACGACGAATCCCGACACAGCGCGACTGCGGCCACAAGAGAGTTTTTGCCACCAAAGCGTGTACGTGTGACGGACGTGAGTGTTGCTGTAAGCTTGCGTGGTGGCTTGCCTTGCGGGGCGGATGGTTGCACTGAAGACAGAAACGAGAAAGCCACCTTTCGGTGGCCTTCAAGTAAGCTGCTAGCGCGTCGCAGTAATGGGGTACTAAGCGGCTAGCGGTGCTCGACTACGGTTACCAGGTCGAGCGAGCCGATGCCTTTCTCGACAACGTTCTTCGCCTTCTCCAGCATAGAAGCCCTAAGCTCTTCACGAGACATACGGCTATTGTAAATCTTCGCGAAAGCTTTGTTCTTCCGAGCATTGGAGACCTCAACTGCTACGTCACCTGTAGTCACAGTAACGTCTTCAGTTCTGGCAAGTTCGGTCATTTTAACTAGCCTCCATGTCGTTAGTTTCTCGGTATAAGAATATCATATCATGCAAATACGCGCAAATTGGTTGCAATAACTGTACAAATTGGGCGTTGCGGCTATCACCCATAAGGATGTTCGCTTTGTTGTTGTAGATATTTAAGCATCCAATTGGGTGTGGCATCCCTTCACCATTATTACGAGAAACTAATGGAATGGAAAGAATGGACGTAGCGTAGCGATGAGAGTTGTAATAACGGGAGATGGTGGTTTTATAGTGTTCAGTTATATGCGGATTTTGCAGCGCCTCATCATCGAGCCACTGCTTGAAGTGTGTCCGAGAGTCTTCGATATATTGAGATGCCATGGTCGAGACCGCTACCGGCCCGCCGGGTAGGTTCGGGTGCGATTTGGCGTGATCCGACGCATCCATTTTGAACGGGAAGCAAATCGGCACGATATCGGTGTCCGGCTTTGCCAAAACCTGGGCGCCGACCAAGGTTGAGAGCTCAAGGTCTGTGATGTGTAGGATGCCGTCTGCGTTATCCAAGCGAGCATCAATGTTGGAGTTGAACAGGAAGAAGGGGCTGTCGTTTACCTGGTTCGAGTACTCCTTGCGGATGAGATCCTTGTCCTCCTCAATCATCATGATGTTGGCCCTGTACGTTTCGGAGGGCGCACTGTCCCAGTTCTGTGCCAAGACCAGGATCTTCGTGAGCATCATGCGGATGTCGCCTGCGAGACCTTTACGGGTCAACGGCGGCGCACCTTCTTCCAGTAGGCCCTCGTAAAGCTGCCGAATGTCGATCATCGCGTCGCTATAGGCGGCGAGAAACTGCTTGGGCGGCATGGTGGTCAGGCGATCCTGTAGCTCTTTTTCCTTCTTCCGGGTTGAGGTGACGACCCCTACCTCACGTAAGAACACCAAGATGACTGCGGCGATGGAGAGCTGAATGGACGGCCACAGGTAGTTTGTTGCGAAGAACTCAGGCCAGGTGTGTACGGCGGTATACTCGTTTTTGATGTCGCCGCTCATCACGGAGATCATCGCGGCGCTGCCGATGGTGAGTAGGGCGATGATCATGGAGCCCCAGGTGGTGCCCACCAGCATGCACATGCCCATGAAGACTTTCTTGATCTGACGTCCAGTCCAGAACAAGCAAGCCTTCGCGGTGGCCCAGATTTTTCGTTTTGTTACCTGCCAGTCATCCACTGTTCAGTCCCAAGTAGTGCCGTTACGAATGGCCATTCGGGCCATGTCCCTTTCTTGCGTTCCGCTTCCAGCGTCTATCGAACTCCACTCACAAACCCAGCTAAAGACGCCCGCTTGGCCTCCCAATGGCTCGCAGGATCTTGGCCGCCAACATTCGTCCCTCCAGACGGTCAGGTTTGAACCAACCGTCGGATCTCATGTTTCGTTGAAACCAGCAGGCTAGACGGCGTTGGCCCCGAATTCGGTGGTCTGGCAACGTTCACACACACAACCAGGCAATTGACGGTGTAAGCGGCTGTAATACCATGGCGTGATATTTAATTGCCTTCACAAGGAAAAGTACATGGCAACACGCTGCGTTGGTCTGATGGTAGGTTCCGGGGAAGTGACTGTCGTTGATACGCAGATTCCGGATGACTGTGATGCCCCTATCTCACTGGTTACCGATGTGACCTGGAAGCTGCCCACAGGGGATCGGCAGAAGGGATACGAAACGCTTTTCCATCGGTGCAAGGATTACCTTGAAGTGAATGGAATTGACCAGGTGGTGGTCAAGGCGAGCTCAGTACCTCAAGGCAAGGCCAACGGGGGGCTTCTCGATAGCGCAGAGCTTCGTGGTGTGATCATGTGCGCTGCTGCGTCTGCCTGTGAGACCCGTGTTCTCAAGAAAGAAGTGATCAGCCGAACCTACGGTCGGAAGGTCGATGATTGCGTGAACGACGACGCGTTTTGGGCAGAGAAGCTAGAGGGAGCGAAGCTGCGCAAGGGGAGTCGTGAGGCCGCAATGCTTGTGATTGCACACAGGGCTCGACCATGACCAGCGTCGTTCCGAAACTCCAAATCCTAGACAAATTGGGGAACGGGCACTTCGGTGAAGTGTTCCTTGGTCAAGACGCCGTTCATGGGCAAGTGGCAGTAAAAGTGGTTTCCCGTAAGGCGGAAAACGACGATGAAGAGTGGGTGGATATCAGGAGGGAATTCCTCGCCGAGGCTCAGCACCTGAAGACCGCCACTCACCGCAATGTCGTTCAGGTTTACGGTATAGACGAGGTGGAGGATGCCATCCGCTTCACGATGGCGTACTGCCCTGGTGGCTCCCTGCAAGCTCATTTTGAACGGGGGCCGATGACTCTCGCTGCCGTGCGGAAGGTCGCGATCGATGTGCTGATCGGGCTGCACGCATTGCACGGGCGCGAGATGCTTCACAGGGACATCAAGCCAGGCAACATCCTGCTCGACCATCTCGGCATGGCAAAGCTCGGTGACTTCGGTCTGGTCACCGACAGGTTGCTCCTTGGCTACGGCTCAGCTGCGGGGTACGCAGACCATATTGCTGTGGAGGTGTGGCAGGGCAGGGGTACCAGTATCAAGAGCGATATCTGGGCCTTGGGTATGACGCTGTTCCGGTTGTTGCACGGACAGGTCTGGTACGTGTTCCAAAACGAGTGTCCTGCAGATGTCATCGCCCAAGGCGGCTTCATTGAACGTCTGCGCTGGCTGCCACATGTTCCCAAGCCGTGGCGTAAGGTCATTCGAAAGATGATGGCTGATAACACCAACGATCGTTATGCGACTACCCAAGAGGTACTCAATGCCATTTCGGCTTTGCCGACTGAGCCTGAGTGGACAGTGCCTATCGTGACTGAGGATCTGGTGAGGTGGGAACTGCAGTCGCCCAAGCGGCTAAACGTCGTTGAGTGGAACATTCATGGTCAACGCCAGCATGAGTGGCGGGCCTGGAGCCAACCTTTGGGCAAAGGTAACAATCGGAGCCTGGGCGCATCCACGAAGGTCATAGGCCGCAATCAGGTTGATCGCGAACTGGAAGCGTACTTTCGGTAAGCGGTGCTTTAGCCGGCAGCGCTTCGCAGGCGGCGTGGTAGTAGGTACCCGCCGCTGAAGTCGGCAGCGCTCAGCGGCTTAAGCTGGAAGTGAGCCTCAGCAAGGGCGCGACGAGCATCAGCACAACAAGGGCAGTACGATTTGAGCGCGTCGATGCCTTCAGCTGGTTGCCAGGTGGCACCACAGAACGCACATCTAGGCGACGTAAGCCTCAGGTTGGGAAGCCGCTTGCTCATTCGAATCCTTCCTGTCGCCTCAGCGACGAACGTGGGCATTGTGGGCGTACATTTTTTCGGCGGCAAAGCTTATACGAGATCAATCCATTTGGCCTACGTATTCGCCGAAAGGTCATTCTGCACGGATGCTGCTTACTAATACTGTATACATGAACAGGTTTTGTGGCTAGGGGCCATTACAAAATTTAAAAACGCACTCTCATGTCGAATTTCGAGAGGCGTTTCCCAAGAGGTTTAGCAGATAAACCCAATCGCAGCACGGTTGAGGCTGCACATGAGAGGGCACGGGGTTCGTGAGTCCTCATCCATCGCATCTACCCCTGGTGAACCTTTGTATACTGCGCTTCTGCCGCAGGAGTACACATGAGTTCGTTGCCAATCAACGCCGCGTTGCCGGCCCTTCTTGAAGCCCTTCAAAATCGAAATGAGGTGGTGCTTCAAGCACCGCCTGGCGCCGGTAAAACGACTCGCGTCCCGCTTGCCTTGCTCAATGAACCATGGCTCGAAGGGCAGACGATCATCATGTTGGAACCTCGCCGTCTTGCTGCGCGAGCTGCTGCGGAGCGAATGGCCAGCGAGCTAGGTGAGAAGGTCGGTGAGACCGTTGGCTATCGGATTCGCCTGGACAGCAAAGTCGGGCCAAAGACGCGGATCGAGGTGGTGACAGAAGGAATACTGACGCGTCGTCTGCAGAGCGATCCTGCACTTGAAGGTGTGGGGCTCGTAATCTTCGATGAATTCCATTTGCGAAATCTAGATGCCGATCTCGCCTTGGCGCTGACGCTCAATGGGCGCGAGCTTTTCCGGGACGATGCCCCACTGAAGGTGCTGCTGATGTCGGCAACGCTCGAAGGTGAAAGGTTATCGCGCCTGCTGGATGACGCTCCGATCGTGACGAGCGAGGGACGCATGTTCCCGGTCTCGACAGTCTGGGGAAAACCTCAGCAACCTGGAGAATACATCGAGCCGCGAGTCATCAGTGCGTGCCTTGAAGCACTTGCTGATCAGCCTGGCAGCTTGCTGGTTTTCCTTCCTGGTCAAGCCGAGATCCGTCGAGTCGTAACAGGCCTGGAAGATGCTTTGACCCAGTCGGCATCACTTCAGCGTGACGTTCTTCTTTGCCCCCTTCATGGTGAGCTCGATCTGAGTCAGCAGCGGGCTGCGATTGATCCGGCACCGGCAGGAAAGCGGAAGGTTGTGCTGGCCACAAACATCGCTGAGACCAGTATCACCATCGACGGTGTGCGGGTCGTGCTCGATGCCGGTCTTGAGAGGGTTCCACGCTTCGATCCTCGTAGTGGGATGACGCGACTCGATACTCAGCGAATATCCAAGGCTAGTGCAACTCAACGAGCAGGTCGGGCAGGTCGAGTCGAGCCCGGTGTGTGCTATCGACTCTGGTCTGAGACGCAGCATGACCAAATGGCCTCTTTCAGCTCGCCTGAAATTCAGCAGGCTGACCTCACTGGCTTGGCGCTTCAACTGGCTAAATGGGGCGTTCAGCCGGGCGACCTAAAGTGGCTTGATGCTCCGCCCGCAGCTGCTTACTCCCAAGCCAACGACTTGCTTCGGCGCCTTGGCGCATTACAGCCTGATGGGCAACTGACAAAGCACGGCCAAGCGATGGCCGAGCTGCCAAGCCACCCTCGAATCGCCCATCTACTGTTGCGAGGTCACGAACTGGGTCTGACAGTGACTGCGTGCAATATCGCTGCTTTGCTTGGCGAGCGGGATATCCAGCGTGGTGGTGGTGCAGACCTTCATAGTCGCTTGGCCATCCTGTCCGGTGAGCAGAGAGCACAGCGGGGTGAGCAAGGCGGTGCTCAAAGAGCGAAGCAACTAGCGAGGCAATACCGGTCGTACTTGCGCGGCCCAGCATCCCAACCAGTCGCTGATTCAGACCACCCGAGGTGGGTGGGCTGCCTACTTGCTTTGGCGTATCCCGACCGGGTCGCGCAACAACGTCGTGCCGGTGGGGCTGAATACCGATTGGCGAATGGTCGGGCAGCTATGTTCACCGAGACCGATGCCCTGATGAAGCATTCTTGGCTGGTGATCGCCGACCTGGGCAGCCGGCAAGGCCAGCGTGAAGAGCGAATTTACCTCGCTGCTGACCTGGATGAGGCTTTGTTTGATACGGTCTTGAACGACCAAGTCAGCCAAGTGGATGAACTTGAGTGGGATGAGCGGGAGGGGGCCCTCCGCGCTGAGCGACAAGTGAAAGTGGGGGCGTTGGTACTGTCCCGCGCGCCGCTGGCAAACCTGGGTGATGAAGCGCGCACTCAGGCGTTGCTCAATTACGTACGCCGAAAAGGGCTGGAGCTTTTGCCCTGGACACCTGAGCTTCGTCAGTGGAAGGCGAGGGTCGAATTGCTGCGCGTGCTTGATGAGGAAGCTGGTAGTAAGGGTGAGTGGCCTGACTTACGTGATGAGTCATTACTGCAGTCGCTGGAGGATTGGTTGGGGCCATACGTTGGGAAGGTGACCCGCCTCAGTCATTTTGGCCAACTTGAACTGTCGAGCATCATTCGCAACTTGTTGCCCTGGCCTCTGCCACAACAGTTAGACACGCAGGCGCCTCAGACGATTGCGGTACCCTCGGGATCGAACATCCGTGTGGACTACAGTGAGCGGCCCCCTGTACTTGCCGTGAGGCTACAGGAGCTCTTCGGACAAGCTGATACGCCGCGCATTGCTAATGGTCGCCAAGTGCTCAAGCTGCACCTGCTATCCCCGGCGCGCCGCCCCGTACAGGTGACCCAGGACTTGGCAAACTTCTGGGCATCGACCTACGTTGAGGTGAAGAAGGATTTGAAAGGTAGATACCCCAAGCATTTTTGGCCTGACAATCCTCTTGTTGCCCAGGCCACTGCGCGCGCAAAGCCTAGGGGTACCTGATCTAACGGAAAATCTGACCGGTGAAAGGGCCCGCTGGTCATGAACAGTCATCGGTAAACCTACCCGCGCTAATGTTCTTCAGGTGGCATGTGCCAAATCTTGTGCACAGTGGACTTAGGTATGCCTAGCCTCACCGACGTCTCCTTCTGCGTCAGCCCTTCGGCTTTGCAATCAAGGACGGCTCTGATTTTGTCGGCGGAGGTAGCAGGCTTACCTCCTTTGGCAGCGATCAGCACGCCATCAGAGAATTGGGATGGCACGTTCTCCATGACTCTCATCGCGCGCAGCTTGCCAAGCTCACTCCACAAATAGGCCATGAACTCTTCGAAGGTCTCTTGACGGTCAAAACTCGAAGCGGCAGCAAGCAATGCTATGGGGTCGACCTCCAGATGGCCGCTGATACCCTCGAGCATTTTTAGCGTCATGTTAGTCAAGCCGTGCTCAACGTTGTGCAGGTGCCGGGCCTCCAGCGTTTTCACCATCTGCTCTTGAGAAAGGCCTCGAGCAGCACGCACGGTGCGCAACACAGCTGCTAGGGAGTGGGGCGAGGGCATCAAGACTTCCGGATAAAGGGAAGGATAAGGCCACAGCGCAAAATCCACATCTATGAAATATAGTCAGGGAATGTGGATTGGTGTTATCGTGCCTCACCTGTCTCGGAACGTAAGAAATTTCGCGTTTTTGCAGCTAATGGCCGGTAAAAGTGTCAATTTATATCAATTGTTGTAGGGCTTAACACTAGCTTGTAGCCCGAGAATAAGCGGAGTACGAGTTGTGCTGGTGACAAAGCGAACCGACTTGCGGGGGCAGTTCTTGGCGCCGGATCATCTGCGCTTGCTCTGGGACTCGGCGAGCCTGAACGCAGATTCCTACTATTTCATCGTAGAAGGGAGTGGCTTCGTCGACGGATGCCTTGGGCCTTCTATGCGCATCGTCTCGAGCGTCGAGGCTGTCGATTCGTTGTGTAAGGGCGATTCAGTCGATTTTTTGAGCGTCAACAAAGTTCAGCTGCTCGCTCCACCCGCGATGACCAATCAGACTGAGTTCTCAATGAGGCTCCTCTCAGAAATCCGTATTAAAGACGGTACGGAAGCGACCCCGATCTACGAGTTCGTCACTCATGATGGGCAAGTTTTCTCGAGCGCCAGGGGGTAAGAGATGTCCGTGTCCCTTGATGACGCTATGGAGTTTCTTTACGGCGCCGGCGAGGTTGTCCATGGGTGGTCTGGTGATAGAGCAGAGCTTATTCAAGCAGCAGAGCAGCGCTTTCCAGGTAAAGCCTTTTGCTTGGTGAAGCGTTGGATAATCGTTGAGATTCCCGCGAATGAGGTTGAGCCGTTGCCGGACGGGATCGCGCCGATGATTGTGCTCGCTCATGAGGTCATATACGACAGCCGTGGACGGTTCGTACCTGGTTGCTGGGTGAGATCTACGTACGCGATCTCGCATGAGCATCCTTGGATTTTTGAGACTCGCAACACCGTCTATCTGCTTATCGGCGACGGATACAAGAAGCAAGCCTCGCTCGAGATGGTTCTGTCATTTCGTCCGTGATGACCCAGTTCTTGAAGCCCGGGCGTCCGTCGGACGGGCCCGGGATTAGCGACCCAGCCCTTGTATCATGGAGCGAGGTATGAAGATTGCGGTTTACTCCGACCTACACAACGAGTTCTCCGAGTTCGTGCCACCTATGCTGGACGTCGAGCTGGTCGTGCTCGCGGGTGACATCTCTGTGCGCGGTCAAGGGGTCGAGTGGGCAAACGCGGCGTTCGACTGTCCAGTGATCTACGTCCCTGGGAATCACGAGTTCTACCGGGGGCACTTAGACCGAACGCTGACGAAGATGCAACAGGCGGCAGCTGGGCATGTTCATGTTCTGGATAACCATACACTGATCGTTGGTGATGTGAGATTTTTAGCGGCGACGGGGTGGACAGATTTTACGTCCACAGGGGATTACCGCGTAGCGATGTCGTTGTGCTGGGAGTGGATGAGCGACTTCACGCAGATCCGAATCGGCGAGGGCTTTAGGAAGCTTCGCCCTGTCGATCTCATCGCTCGCAACATTTGTGCGCGGGACTTTCTGGCTACGGAGTTGGCTAAGGACTTCGGTGGCAAGACGGTCGTCGTCACGCATCATTGCCCGATTGAAGCGGTCGCTGGTGATGCTCATGAGGGCCACCTCGGTGCTGCGTACTTCAACCAGTGGGGTGACCTAGTTTCGCAGGCTGATGCCTGGATCTTCGGCCATACCCATTACGCGGTCGACACGATCGTTTCGGGATGTCGGCTCATATCGAACCCCAGAGGGTATCCAGGTGAAAAGACCGGCTTTGTACCGGACTTCATCATTGAAATCTAAGCACCTCTAGGAGCGAAACCTCTCAGAGGGGTATTGAATTGGACGCAGGAGCGCATGAACACATGACAGATGAGATCGTCAGGTACCCAGGTGAAGAACCATCGATTTTTCAGCTCACGCGCATCATACAAGCGATGGGTCAGCAGTATTCTGTGCCGATCACTGCCTATCTGAGCGACGTCGAAATTTTGAACGATTGCGCAGTGGGGGTCGTGGTTGGTCAGATCGTTCCAGGGCTTATTGAGAAGCGCACAGGGGCATATTTGCTTACGACCACGCCGATCTTCTCGTTGAAAAGGGTAGGGCGCTTCTGGGTGGTTGATACAAAGGCAGGAAATTTTGTTCTGACTTCATTCAAGCGCGGAGCGGGCCGGAAGAGTCTTCGAGCATTCATTACAAGCGCAGACCAACCTGACGCTTCGCCAACGAGCGAGCCAGGCGCCTTTGCGGGCGCCTGAAAGGTCGATTATGCGGATCAGGTGAGCGTCGCGAGGAGTGTACGCAAAAAATCCTGACGGCGATGAATCGAGCTAAGAATCACGTAGTCGCGTTCGCCATCTGGTGGTAGATGACCACTTTCCATTAGGCCGATGATGTAACCCTCCGCCTTCCCTCGGGCCTCACGCAGGTCTTGCTCTGTCGTGGATTTGTGAATGTCATCCACCAGGCGTTTCCAACGCTCGGCTTGGCGTTTGCCGGCAGGGTCGCTGGAGAAAGTAGGAGCGTGAAGCAGTGAATCGTAGTAGCCGGTAGCAGGTTGCGTGCTCAAGCGGGAAGCTCCACAGATTAAATCTGGAGCGATTTTATCATGCGTACACTCAATCGCCTGTTACTGCTCCGCCAGGGCCTGGCGACCCGTGCCTGGCTTAAAGCTGTGGAGCATTAGGTTGGGGAGTCTGGATGGGTTGAGATCGGGAAGGTGCGACTCATGATGGCAGATGGTGACGGAGGCTCAGAATGAAGGTCACACAAGCAGGTGAGTCCGATGTAGTTGTCGACGTGGTATGCGATGTCTGCGGTATGTCTACGCGAGATGGCGAAGGTGAGCCCCAGTACGGAACGATGCATGCGGCATGGGGCAAAGGCTCAGCGCATTGCGGCCAAGAGTACGAGCTTCACCTCTGCGAAGGCTGCTTTTTCTCTCAAATAGCTGAGATGAAGAGGGCGCGGTGGCTCGCTGTGATGTTTGATCAGGAAGGCGACGCGATTTTAGGTGATGACACCTACGGTCGGATCAGAACACCTATCTCAGATGGTGGTTGCGAAGATACATGACCGTTTGCTCGATCTCGTTTTAGGGCAAATTATGGAATACCAATAATTATTGGCCTAGAATAATTTTCCGTAATTCTGAACCCGTTGTCATGCTTGCGCTCCGCCTTTTGGCTCCACACGGCTGCGTACTGCACTGCTCCAGCAGTGGTTTTACGGAAAATGCGCGGTGAGCCTCACATCTCAAGGGGATGCGGAGCTCCTCTAAAAATGCAGTCAATGGAGTCTTAGCTTGAGCACTCTGCGCACTCTGCTTGCTAAGCCGCTTCGCGAAAATGCGACCCTCATACCTAGGGAATCTCCGAACAAGCCTTCAGTTATGCGAGAATCCCCGCAACACCTGATCCGAGCCGCCCATGAGCCAGATGAGCTTTTCCGACTTTGAGTACGCCGGCAAGCGCAAGCAAACCCGCCGAGAGCGCTTCCTCGCCGAAATGGATCAGGTGGTGCCCTGGGCAGGCCTGCTGGAGCTGATCGAACCGTTCTACCCCAAGGCCGGCGGCGGTAGAAAACCCTATCCTCTGGAAACCATGC